>CAZUJM010000016.1:0-31689 GCA_964620405.1 uncultured Pirellulaceae bacterium
GAAGATTGGCAAGGAGGTTCGTGGGCGTTACGCCAAGGTCACCGCAAGCGTATCGAACTTCGTGCCCAAGGCACATACGGCCTACCAATGGAACTCGATGCAGACGCGGGAGTACTTTGAGTGGGCCCACAAGTACCTGAAAAAGAGGTGTACGATCCGCAGCGTGCAGGTCAAGTGCCATGACGTCGAGACCAGCCTCTTGGAAGGCGTGCTCAGCCGTGGCGATCGTCGCGTGGGACGCGCCATCGAACTCGCTTGGCAGCGAGGCGCCCGGCTGGACAGTTGGAGAGAGCACCTGAATCCGGAGCGATGGTGGGAGGCTTTCCGCGATGCGGGGCTTGATGTCGCAGACACCCTTCATCGTCCCTACCAGCTGACGGACCGGCTTCCCTGGGACCATGTGAACGTGAAGGTCGGGCGGGCGTTCCTTGAGAAGGAGCAGCAGCGGGCCGAACTGCAGTTACATGTCATGGCGGACGCGGTCTAGACACTGGCGGAGCGGGAGACGTCGCGTTCCGCAGGAGTTTTGCGGCGAGTCCTTTCCTTGCCTTCCAGCCTCGTGAGCCCGAAGATCACTCCCCACTTGCAGGCCGAGAGCCCCGATGAACGATTCGCCCTCCGCGGCTACCCCGCAACAGCAACTTCCTCCGATCACCTTTTCCGACTTCCAGCAGTTGATCCATCGCATGTACTTTGCGAAGGACCAGCAGCGAGGTGTCGAAGGTACGTTCATGTGGCTGATGGAGGAAGTTGGTGAACTCGCCTCGGCGTTGCGGGAAGGCAACCGTGACAACTTGGAGGGGGAGTTCGCGGATGTCGTGGCTTGGCTGGCGACGATCGCGAACGTGGCCGGCGTCGATCTTACCGAGGCGGTCCGGCGGAAGTACGGCTCCGGCTGCCCGGGGTGCCATCAGTACGTGTGCACCTGCCCGGACGAAGAGAAACCCTGACGTATCCGACCTCGCATTCGCCAAGACACTCTGGCACCCGCGTTGTTCCTCCAGGCATGCTTTTCCGATGACTCGAAACGGCCGGCGTGTGCGAGACATTCTGCTGATGGCGATTGCGAGCCTGCTCTGGCTCAGCGTTTCCTCTACTGCATTCGCAGATCCGGGAGCGGAAGCCGCAGGGGCCTCTTCGGCCCTTGCAGCGGTGGATGTTGGCATCCAAGGGCTCTACAAGACAGGCCACTGGACCGCCGTGCGCATTCGGCTGCAGCGGGGCGTGGTCGACACGCAGCAGTCAGTCAGCCTCCTCGTCCCGGATCCGGAGGGCATCACGGCGTCATATGCCGGAGAACTGCAATCGGGAACCGCTTCTCGGACCCACGACTATGTCTTCCTCGTGCGACCCGGACAGGTCAATCCAGTCTGGGACCTCGCCTACACGTCAGGGTCCGGCGCGCGGACGCTTCTGCGACTTCCAGCGGACCAACTTCCTCGAGCCCAACCTAGTGGGAGTCAGGTCGTCCTGTCCATCGGCAGTGACTTGCAGTTGGCAGCGGCTCTTGGGTTGCGATCCGCAGCTGCCCGTGATCGCGTGGAAACCCGCCATCTATCGTCCGCGGAGGCGCTGCCGCGTCATTGGCTCGCCTACAGCGGCGTGGACCAGGTGTTCGTCACCACCCAACCGGAGTGGATCAATACGGTCGATGCGGTTCAGTGGCAGGCGATGAGGCGATGGGTGGAGTTGGGGGGCGACCTGTGCGTGTCGGCGAACACGCAGCGTGAATCGTTGTTTCGCGACAACGGCTCTCTTGCCTGGACGGTCGGAGCGGAGATCAGCGGCACTGCGACGATGCGGCAGACGACGAATCTGGAGCAGTTCGCGGCCGCAACGCGACGCCTCGACCGGGCCGCCCCCGGTGAATCCGCCGAGTCGAGCCTCACGATGTTCATGCTGGAGTCACCGCAGGGACGAGTCGAGTGTCGAGAGGGCCTGTCCGCGGAAAGCGTTCCCGCGATTCTGCGACGCACTGCTGGATTCGGGAGAATCACCTTCCTGAACTTTTCGCTCGATGCGGAACCGCTGGCTTCGTGGACCGACCGCCCACGCCTTCTCGCGCGGGTCCTCGATTATGGTCTCGATGCTCCGCTGGATGACCAGGCCACGGGAGGGGAGGGGGGCCCCACCACCCACCTTGGTTTCACGGACCTCACGGGGCAGCTGCGCATCGCGCTCGAACAGTTCCCCCAGGTCCGGTTCATGCCATTTTCATGGATCGCGGCTCTGGCCCTGGCGTATCTGGTTTGCATCGGACCGCTGGACTACTGGCTGTTGCGGAGATCCCAGCGTCTGACTTGGACTTGGATCACGTCGCTCGGAGTGGTGCTGGCGTTCACTGCGGCGTTTCTTTACTTTTCCTCTCAACGCCGGTCCGGGGTTCCCCTCGTCAACCAGGTTTCGATTGTGGACCTCGACGCGCAGAGTGGCTTGGTTCGCGGAACGATTTGGAGCCATCTCTACAGCCCGAAGACGGCCGTCCAGGACCTTCGCCTGACGCCAGCGTCTTTCCTGGAGTTCGCGGAGCCCTTCGAATCCGTACTGAACTGGCAGGGACTGCCAGGCAGCGGCTTTGGTGGCATTGACCGTTCGGACGCATACCAGGCTTTTACGAACCCCTATCGCGTGGTCACCAACGTTTCGCCTCCTGATCACGCGAGCGGGGAACTGCGTCACTTCCCCATCGCTATCTGGGCAAGTCGTGCCATCAGTGGCCAATGGTGGGCCAAGGTCCAACCATCCGGAGAAAGCACCCTGGAAGCAAGGAGCGAGTCTCTGCTTCGCGGAACCGTCCGAAATCCGCTTCCAGTCGATTTACGTAATGCGTATCTCGTTTACGATCGATGGGCTTACCCGCTGGGAACAATTTCGGCAAGCATGGAATCGTCGGTGGACGAATCCATGGCCATTGATTTGCAGACAGTGCTCACGGACCGCCGAATTATTGATGGACGAAGCGTCACGCCGCCTTGGGATCGCCAGTCGACGGACATCGCGAGAATCACTCAGTCCCTGCTGTTCTATGCCGCTGCGAAAGGGCAACAATACACAGGACTGCAACACCGGCACCAACGCTTCCTGGACTGGAGTGACCACGTCCGGCTCGGACAAGCGACCTTGTGGGGACGCGCGGACCGTTCCTTCACCGGACTCCAATCCAGCGCCCACCCGACCGCTCCGGCGGAGGATTGGACGTTTTGCAGGATCCTGATTCCCGTCCGAGATGCGAAGCGAGGCCAGCCGTGATCCGAACCCATGACCTCACCAAGAAGTACGGCGACTTCTTCGCCATTCGCTCGATCGAACTAAACCTGAGCCCGGGTGACCTTTTCGGCTTCATTGGCCCCAATGGAGCCGGCAAGACAACCACCATGCGGATTATCTCGACCCTACTGACACCCAGTTGGGGCGAAGCCTACGTGGATGGCCACTCGATCTATACCCACCCCAAGGAAATACGCCGCATGATCGGCTACATGCCAGACTTCTTCGGCGTGTACGACGACATGAAGGTCATTGAGTACTTGGAATTCTTCGCGGCGGCTTACCGAATCCATGGCCCGCGACGACGACAGGTATGCGAACAGATGCTGGAGACAGTTAACCTGGCCTTCAAGCGAGACGCGATGGCCAACACGCTCTCGCGCGGGCAGACGCAGCGATTGGGCCTGGCTCGAGTCCTGCTCCACGATCCTCAGGTCTTGCTGCTGGACGAGCCTCTTAGTGGTCTCGATCCCCGAGCCCGCATCGACATGCGAAACCTGCTCAAGAGCCTAGGCGAGGCAGGCAAGACGATCATCGTCTCCAGCCACATCCTGCCGGAGCTGGCGGACGTCTGCAACAAGATTGGTGTCATCGAGAAGGGGCAGTTGCAGGTGAATGCATCCGTGGCCGAAGTCATGCGGCAGGTGCGACGCTCGCCTCTGCTGCGAATCCGACTTCGCGATCGCCTGGAGGAGGCAGCGCAGCAGTTGGAAGGGGATCCGATGGTCGCCAGCATCAAGATCCAGCAGGACGAGCTTGCCGTTACCTTGCGGGAGGGTTCCGAGGATTTCTCGAGACTACTCGAAGGCCTTGTTCGCTCCGGCTTTCGAGTGCGGGAGTTCTCCGAGGACCACCCCAGCCTCGAATCGGCCTTCATGCTGCTCACCAAGGGGGCTTGATGCTCACGTCGATACGTTGGCTCATGGCATTCACGGTGCTTGCAATCCTGCTGCCGGCGTCTTCCGCGACAGCCCAGCCTGATCGCTGGGATTCGTTGCGGGACCGCATGGTGACGGACGTTCTCAAGAACGGCGGCATTCGGGACGAGCGTGTCCTTCAGTCCATGTCGCAGGTACCGCGTCACCTGTTCGTGAGCCGGAACCTGCGCAACCAAGCCTACCAGGACATGGCCCTGCCGATCGGAGAGAAACAGACGATCAGCTCACCGTTCATCGTGGCCTTCATGACGGAATGCCTGGATCCGCAACCGTCGGATCGCGTGCTGGAGATTGGAACCGGCAGTGGCTACCAAGCTGCCGTATTGGCGAATCTGGCGGCCGAGGTCTACACCATCGAGATCGTCCCGGAATTGGGCCACGAAGCGGGACGCTTGCTGAAACAGCTGCGTTACAAAAACGTGCAGGTACGCGTGGGAGACGGCTTCGCCGGTTGGTCGGAGAAAGGCCCCTTCGACAAGATTATCGTCACCTGTTCCCCGGAGGATGTACCTCAGCCGCTGGTGGACCAGTTACGCGATGGCGGCCGCATGGTGATTCCCGTGGGCGAACGGTACCAGCAGACGATGTACCTGTTCCGCAAGGAAGGAAACGAACTCAAGCAAGAGGCCCTGCGTCCCACTCTATTCGTGCCGATGACGGGCAAGGCCGAGGAGGGGCGAGACAGGCAGCCCGACCCGGCGAATCCAGAACTCATGAACGGCGACTTCGAGGCGGGAGAGGACGAAAACCATTTCATTCGGGGATGGTATTACCAGCGGCAAGCCAGTCTTCGACAAGGCCCCGATGTCCCCCAGGGCAGCTACTGCGTGCGTTTCGAGGCAAACCTGCGCGGCCAGGAATCGCACTTGATGCAGGGCCTGGCTCTGGATGGCAGTCGGGTCCGAAAACTCGCGCTCAGCGTTCGCGTGCGAACCCAAGGTGTCCAAGAGCGCCTCGATCCCCAGTCAGGGCCACGGTTCGCCGTGACGTTCTATGACGAGAACCGCAGGGAACTGACGACGCGTTGGCTGGGTCCCTGGACGGGCGATACGCCATGGCGTCTGGTGTCCGAGGAGGTCGCCGTTCCTCGGAACGCACGGGAGGCGATCGTACGCATCGGTCTTTTCGGAGCCACGGGCATCGCCGAGTTCGACGAGGTTCGGATTGGCGGCGAACGGTCTCCTGACTAATCGGCCATCACGGGGGCGGAACGAGGACTGACAGGAGTACGTCACGGGCGACTCCCACCGCGATCTCGGGGTATCGCCCCGGCCCCCATGACGCATCCCGGTCACGCGGGGGATGCCTTTTGGGACCGCATGGCGTTACAATTCGCTGCCCCTGATTCAGCGGCCCCAGCGATGTCAGTCGCTTCACGGACTTCGCTGGTCATCGTTTTACCGCCCCGGCCCCATCGGCTGCCATCGGAACAGAGACAAAGGGAGCAACCTCATGAGGCAGGCCTACGAATTCGAACCGAGCGACGATGGGTTCGAGGTTTTTTTCCGTGGCAAGAGCCTCGGGAACATCATCCCGGCCAAGGAATCCTCCGGCCGGCACTGCTTCTACCTCGGTTGGGACGATCGCAAGTCCCCCCGCACCTACCGCGGCAAGAACAAGGCCGCCCAGGCTCTGCATGCCCTGCATAAACTGGCAGCGGAGGCTCGGAAACGTCACTGGGGTATCGAGAAACTCTTGGTCATGGCCTGGGACGAGCGTCCCAGGGCTTCGGACGCCCGCTAGCGGCATGCAGCGGGGACTAGGCAATTTCTCCTGATGCCCACGCTGGCGGGCAAAGGCATCCTCGCCTCCTCGCCACCGGCCACCCATCTACCGCCACCGACAATGCCAACCCACACCCACCAGAACGTGGATAAAACGCATTTCGCGTGATCCCAAAAAGCCACGCAGTCTCCTTGAATTGTAAACTAACCTTAGTATGCTTGCTCAGGCACCAAGGTTGTTACATTTTCACTCAAGAACGTGGGGGGATTCTCCAAATGAGCAGAAGGTTGCTTTCGTCGCTGGGTATCGCCGTGGTCATCTCGGCACTGGCCGTTGAGGCTCAGGCAGGATGGGGATCATGGGGTGGTTCGTCAGGCGGATCGTCGGGCACGGTGCTGTCAGGGGGTTCTACTGGCAGCCTTGACGCTTCGGCCTATGGATCCAGTGGCGGATCTTGGGGCGGATCCTCGGGCGGCTATTCCGGAGGCAGTTCGGGTGGCGATCACGGCTGGGGACACCACGAAGGACCGCTGCGTCGGCTTGCCGCACACATCCATGCCAAGAAAATGGCCCTGTTCGGCGCGCATCATCACGGTGGCTCCAACGGGGGCTCCAACGGCGGCTCCTCCGGCGGTAGCTGGGGCGGATCGTCGGGCAGCTGGTCCGGCGGTAGCTCAGGCGGTTCTTCCGGCGGTTCTTCCGGCGGATACGTCTCCCACGGCTCCTCCGGTGGATCGTCGGGGGGTTCTTCCGGCGGGTCCTCGGGCGGTTGGTCGGCAGGTGATTGCTGCTCGGGCTCGGATGTGATCATCGAAGGAGCTCCGGTGGGCGAGTCGATGGAGACCCGACCGATCCCATCTACTCCCACGAGCACGACCCAGCGTGATTCGCGCAAGGGAACGCTGGTCCTGTCCGTACCCGAGAACGCGAAGGTGGTGGTGAACGGGGTGGAGACGCGTACGACGGGCAGCCTTCGTCGGTACGTTTCGCACGGACTGAAGCCCGGCCAAGCCTACCGGTACCAGGTCAAGACGCTGGTCGAGAAGAACGGTGAAGTAGTCGAGGAGTCCCGCGAAGCGATCCTGCGGGCCGGTGAAGTCACTCGCGTGGCATTTGCTGCGGAGCAGGACTCGGTCCAGACCCGCCTGACCCTTCGCGTCCCGGCGGACGCCAAAGTCTACCTGTCGGGCAAGGCCACTCAGTCGTCGGGCGAGGTTCGACGGTTTTCGTCATCGCGGATCGCGAAGGGTGAGCAGTGGGCTGACTACGATGTTCGCGTGACGGTCGAACGCGACGGTCGCACGATCACGAAGGAAAAGCGTATCAGCTTGGCGGGTGGCGACGAGTCCGAACTCGCCTTTGACTTCGACCAGACGGAACTGGCAGACGCTCGCTAACTTTTCCCTTGCGAACCAATCGTCGTAATCCTTCAACCCTGGCGGTCCATGGCCGCCAGGGTTGTGTTTTTTGACGCAAAGGCAGGGCGGGCATCTTCCCCTTGGCGTTCGAAAACATGTCGACCGATAAGAGTCGCATGGAACCAAATCCGCCTTATCCCGCCGTTGGCAAGACGCGTCCCTGGTCGCGGGGTCAGCGAACAGTCGCCAGCGTCTTGCTGGCCTTGCACGTCGCGGCGGTCTTCATCGCGCCCTGGTCGTTCCCTCCCCCTCGACCGCTTCTCGCGCAATCGCTCGCAGACACGATCCGCCCCTATCTGGTCGCGACGTACCTGAATCATGGCTATCGCTTCTTCGCGCCGAACCCGGGCCCGAGCCACATCGTGCGGTTTGAGGCCACCCGCTCCGATGGGACCGTCGAAAAAGGCTCCTGGCCCGACCGAAATTCCCACCATCCGCGTCTGCTCTACCATCGCTACTTCATGATGACCGAATCGTTGTTCGCGATCAGGACGAACATCGAGAACCCGCCGGAAGGCGTTTTGATCCCGGAGGATCGGTTGAAAGAGATCCAAGCCAGGAACGCCTCTGCGGAGTCGCGGTCGCGACGTCTATCGCAGGGGCTCGCCAACCAGATCCTGCAGCGATTCGACGCTGATCGAGTGCGATTGACCCTTGTGGAACATGCCATTCCGTTCCCTGAGGACGTAGAACAGGGCATGCGACTAGACGCTCCCGAACTGTACACGGACCTGGCCGACCTGGGAGAGTTCACGAAGGATGGTGCTTCGCCATGATTCGCAGCTACTTCCAAGAACTTATCAATACGGCTCGTGATGGCTGGAACCATTTCTGGTTCACTCCCGCGGACCCCGCCACGCTTGGCGTCCTGCGGATCATGACCGGCCTGATGTTGCTTTACACCCATGCCGTCTGGGGCTTGGAGCTGAACGCATTCTTTGGCCCGGGTGGTCACCTCACCGCCGAGTTCGCTCGGGGCATGCATGACAACTCGCCCTGGGCCTGGAGCTACCTCTACGACATCCAGAGCCCGTCGATGCTGAGGGCCGTGCATCTGCTCGCGTTCGTGCCCCTGGCGATGTTCACCGTCGGCCTGTTTACGCGGCCGGCTTCCGTCATGGCCTACCTCGTGACGGTCTCTTACGCCCATCGCGCGGTGGGGGCCCTCTATGGCCTCGACCAGATCAATGCCTTCTTGACGCTGTACCTTGCCATCAGCCCCTCGGGCGACGCGTACTCCCTCGACCATTGGCGAGGACCGGCGCAGCAGGGCAGGGTAGTAGAAAAATCGACGATGGCGAACATAGGCCAGCGACTGATCCAGGTGCACATGTGCGTCGTCTACCTGTTTGCCGGCCTGGGAAAACTGCTGGGTAGTTCATGGTGGGCTGGCATGGCTCTGTGGGGAGCGTTCGCCAATTTCGAATACCAGACATTGGACATGACCTGGGTCTGTCACCACCCTCTGCTGGTGAACGCGATGACCCAGGTGATCCTTGTCTGGGAAATCGGTTACATCGTCCTCGTCTGGCCAAGACTGACCCGTCCCCTGGTACTGGCTTTGGCGATTCCACTGCACCTTGGCATTGCCATCTGCATGGGCATGACCACGTTCGGCCTGATCATGCTGGTGGGGAACTTCAGCTTCGTCCCCCCTGAGATGACGAGGCGTTTCATGGCTTCGATCACAGCCCCCCTGCGAGGCTCGTCGACTGCGGGACATCCCTCGCGAACCAGGGCCGGCGGTCCCGAGCGGCCACTGCGTGCCCAGCGTCTGTGATGTCGGGCCCGATCGCCACGCTGGGTAACCCTGGCGAGGGCCCCGATCGTGCGATACACTGCCCACCTCCGGCCGGCTTCGTAGACCGGGGCTTGCTGGTGGACACTCCCGACGATGGCGACTTCGTCCGCATCCCGCTCGAACATCCATTGCAGGCTGACTCGCGGATCGCCCGAATGTGCGGTGAACGCGCCGGGCTGCGGGTGTCACGAGGAGCAACGGGGGTGTCACCGCGACGGGCAGGGGCCTCGCACTCTGGGGTTCGGCCCGCTTCATCCCCACTACGTTGATTCTCCAACTCTGTTCAGACGACCTGCAGCCAGGCAGGCAATCGCGTGCTGCATGCGTTCAATCAAACTGACCATCGCCTACGACGGGACGAACTATTGCGGCTGGCAGTTCCAGGCTTCGGGGGCTTCCATCCAGGGTGCCCTTGAAGAAGCCGTGTGCCGAGTCACGGGGGAGCAGGTTCGGATCACTGCGAGCGGTCGGACAGACTCCGGCGTGCATGCGATGGGGCAGGTGGCCAGCCTCGAGACGAACTCAACTCTGCCCGTCGCGGCGTTCGTCGCGGGAGTGAATACGTTCCTTCCTCCGGACATCCGCGTACTGGATGCCGTTGAGGCAATCTGGCGGTTCGATCCGATACGCGAAGCCAAATGGAAGCGGTATCGTTACCAGATTCAATATGGTCCGATCCCGGATGTGCTTCAGCGGCGTTTCTCCTGGTATCAACCGGGCGACTTGGACATCGAGGCCATGCGACGTGGGGCGGAGCTACTGGTCGGGGAATGGGACTTCTCGGCGTTCGAGAATCTTGGCTCTCCCCGAGTTTCTTCCGTGCGACATGTACGCGAGTTGACCATCACCCGCCATGACACGGAACTGGCTCCCCTGCTTCGCGTCGAGATTGAGGCGAACGGTTTCCTGTACAACATGGTCCGCAACATCGCTGGTTCGCTGGTGCAGGTTGGCAAAGGCCGATTTCCCTGGTCATGGATTGGGGAGGTCCTGACGAGTCGCGACCGAAGGCAATCGGGACCAACAGCACCTCCCCAGGGGCTTTTTCTTGTACATGTCGAGTATCCACCGACCGGCTGAGGGCCCGGAGAAAGGGCAGGGGAGTTGCTTTCGGGGGTGTAAACGGGCGATTTCCCGGTGTTTTTCAGCCTCGCACCTTCGAACCTCCCGGTCTTCGCCAGCCGCCCTAGGAAACCCGGGAATCAGTCGGAGGGCTGGGGAAGCCGGGTGATCTTTCTCGATCAGCCGGGCTTTTATAGACTGAAGAGTTGTAGGGTTGGCGCTAAGCCGAACCGAGCCCCATCTCTCCCGAAGGACCCCCCCTGCCAGTGGCCACCGATCGTAACTACATCGGCTCGTATCGTTTGCTGAAACTCGTTCGAGCTGGAGCCAACTGCCAGATCTGGGAAGTGCTTCATGAAGGCGACAACCGGCGCTGCGCGCTCAAGACGCTCCAGGATGAGCACCGGAGCAACAAGGACGAAATCGCGTTGCTCAAGCATGAATACCTCGTGGGGCATGGCCTGCAGCATCCCAACGTCATCGAGATCTACGGGTTTGATGTCGCCCGGGGCGTTCCCCATCTGGCGATGGAGTACTTCGAGTCCAGCAACCTCAAGCAGTGGCTTCGAACGAGCAACAAGACCGAACTGATTCCCTCCATGGTGCGACAGGCGGCCGAGGGTCTTCAGCACCTTCACGAACAGGGCTGGCTGCATCGCGACGTGAAGCCGGACAATTTCCTGGTCAACGCCGCGGGCAAAGTGAAACTGATTGACTTCGCGATCGCAGAACGGATCCGGACTGGCTTGGCGAAGCTCTTCGCGAGTCGCCCGAAGATCCAGGGAACCCGCAGCTACATGTCACCGGAACAGATCCGCGGAGAAAAGCTGGATGCGAGAAGCGACATCTACAGCTTCGGTTGCATGGCGTTTGAACTGCTTGCGGGTCGTCCGCCGTTCACTGGCGGGAGCCCAGACGAGTTGCTGCAGAAACATCTTCGAGCTCCCGTGCCTTCGGTGGCAGCGAATAACCCAGCGGCCACTCCGGAGTTTGCGGGGCTCGTGTCCCGCATGATGTCCAAGAATCGCGACCAGCGACCAGCAAGTTTCCAGGCGGTACTGGCTGACCTGGGATCCATGTCCATCTACAAGGCGACCGCCAGATAGCGGCCTCGCGTTGAAAGGCGTCCCGCCTTCAAACACGCCGTTCGGCTAACAGTGCAAACAAGGTGACCACACCATGGAAGCGTCCAACCCGGGCCTTGCGTTTGAGACTCCGATCTACGAACTGGAGGGGCGACTCGAACAACTCAAGCACGGCAACTCCCCGGAGAACGAGGAGGAGCTGCGCCGCCTCCGACATGAGATCGCCCAGACGACCCGCGCGATCTACGAGCAGCTGACACCTTGGCAGACCGTTCAGGTCGCTCGGCACAAAGACCGCCCACACACGACGGACTACCTGTCGACGGTCTTTGACGAGTTCGTGCCCCTGCATGGCGACAAACTTTTCGGCGATGATCCGGCGTTGCTGACGGGCTTCGCGAAACTCGATCAGTTCCGAGTGATGGTGGTGGGCCATGAGAAAGGCAGGACCACGAAGGAACGCACGCAATGCTACTTCGGCTGCGCGCATCCAGAAGGCTATCGCAAGGCCTTGGAGAAGATGCAGCTCGCCGCCAAATTCAACATTCCGGTCATCTGCCTGATCGACACTCCCGGCGCCTATCCGGGTGTCGGCGCGGAGGAGCGAGGCCAGGCCCAAGCGATCGCCGAGAACATGCTCGAGATGTCCCGTCTCAAGACGCCGATCGTCTGTGTCGTGATCGGAGAAGGCGGCTCCGGAGGAGCCCTGGGAATCGGCGTCGGCGACCGGGTAGCCATGCTTCAGCACGCCTACTACTCGGTCATTAGCCCCGAAGGTTGCGCCGGCATCCTCTGGAAGAGCCATGAGTACGCCGAACGCGCCGCAGCAGCTCTTCGTTTCACGTCCGGGGACCTCCAGCGATTCGGCATCATCGACGACGTCATCGAGGAACCGCTGGGCGGCGCACACCGAGACCCCAGGCAGACCGCAGGCCGCTTGAAGATGTACCTGACCAAGTCGCTGCGGGAATTGCAGAAACTCTCCGTCGACTCCTTGCTCCAAAATCGCTACGAGAAATTCCGGCGCATGGGAGTGTTCATGGAGTCCGCGTCTGAGTCGGCCGGCGCGGAAACTTAGCCCGCACCAAGCTCGAAGCTGGCCTGCGTGCAAGTGACTCCACGACCCATCGGGCCCGTGCCTCCGAGCGTCCGCAGGCATGGGGTTGAAGACGCCTCCAAGAGGCGTCTCCAAGATATGGAAAATCAGGATCGAGGGGCGTTGAACGCCGGGTTCAACAACGTCTGATAATGTTTCTTATGTTCGGTTGGAGCCTCCGAATACGCCGTGAAAAGCAGACTCGGGCTTCCAACGGTTCTCGCGCCACCCTCACCCCATCCTCGCATCAGGCACCTCCCCGGCGAGGAAACAGACGCGGCCATCTGCCCCGCGATTCGGGAGCCGTTTCCCTAGAAGAATCCGGAGTCGATCCGGGGACGCGGCGATAGAAGGAACCTCCCGTTCCCGACTCGGCCCCAGGCTCCTCCAATCCGCCGTCGCCGCCCTGCTCTGAAGCCGACTCACCGACCGGCAACGTCTGCGACTCGGCCGGCTTACCACTATCGCTCGACGCCCCCTGCTGGTCGGACGACTCGCCGAGTAGTTGGTCCGCTTCTTTCTTCAGCCAGCGCTGCATCTCTTCAAGCTCCCCCTGCTCTTCAGGCTCCCCCCCCTGCGTCCCAGATCCCTGGAGATGTTGTCCCAACTTGTCCATGTACGGGTCGAGATACTCATGCAACTCCGCGGGCATGATCGAATCCGCCTCGTTCAGCAGCCTTGCGATGTAGAGCCCGGAGTGGGATTCGATGATCTGCCTCCGCAGGTCGGGCCCGAGGAGCGTAACGGCGAAGAAGGTAATCACCACGCAAAGCAGAACGCCTTTCGCGAGCCCGAAGATCAAGCCCAGTTGCTGATCGAACTCCTTCAGCTTGAGACGATCAATCATTCCGCGCACGAGTTGAAAAAGAACCCAGATCGCGAAGGACGTGGCGACATAGAGAATGAGCATCGCCAGGAACGTGTTCCAGGGTGGCGTCGCGCGCAGATGCGGCGCAACCACATCACGAAAGCGGATCGCCACCACATACGAAGCCACGATGGCTCCGACTGAAGCAACCTGCCAAGCCAGTCCGCGGCGAAACCCAAGAAACGCCGTGGCCCCAAGGACAACCAGCATGACGATGTCGTAGGCTTGCATACCGCTTTGCGACTCCGGAGAAGGGTGCTGTTGCATCGAGAAGCCCGAAGCAAGAGCAGGGCGGTCGGAAGTATAGAGCCCCCCCCATATCGTCTCAAAGGCCATTACCCGCGACGCTAGCATCGACACTCGCCTTGTGCCGCGACTTCGCATCCCTTAGCCTTCCGAGGCACCAGTCAGCAGGGGACCCACATTCAGTCCGGGGGCTGCATCTCACATGGCCGGCTTTAACACCCATCTTACGGTGAGCTGCCTCGCGGGGGTCGGTTATGGTGTCGCCGGACATCTGCTTGGACACGTGCCAGCATCGACTGCTGCTGTCGCCGCCGGCATGTGTGCCGTGGCAGGAATCCTGCCCGACGCCGACAGCGGCTCGGCCCAGACCTCCCGCGAAATCCTCGGGTTCACCGCCGCGATCTCCACGCTGCCGCTGCTGGACGCTTTGCAGCGTCAGGGTTACTCCGGAGACGAACTGATCCTGGCCGCCGGCCTGGCCTACCTGAGCGTGCGATTCGGCCTCGGAGCCATCCTGCAAAGATTCACAGTGCATCGAGGCATGTGGCACAGCATTCCCGCCGCGCTGACTGCAGGTCTGGTTACTTGGCACCTCAGCTTCGCACAAGACACGGGACACCGGCTCTACCAGGCGGGAGCCGTCGTGCTTGGCTACCTGATTCACTTGGTGCTGGACGAGTTCTATAGCGTGGAGATCCGCAGCGGACGTCCGCGCTTCAAGAAGTCTTTCGGAACAGCCTTGAAGATCTGGGGACCGGACCTTTGGGCGAACGCCGCCACGTTCGCCAACCTGGCGGCTCTCACCGTGCTCCTGTTCAAGTCACCGTTCGCCCTGATGGGCGTGGACACGAGAAGCGGTTCGAACTGGCGGCATGAGCAGATGGAAACGAGCGAAGAAGCTCCAGAGCAGCCTGCGGAGGACGGGCCGTACTACTGATGCCGATGTGCCTCATGGCCAGCGTGCGCGACCTATCTCTCGCAGGCCTCACGTCACGCCGCGTGCCAAATGATCCGTATCCAGCCAGATCGTCACCGGCCCCTGGTTGACCAATTCAACCGCCATCTCCGCGCGAAAACGCCCCTGAGCCACGAAGACTCCGGCATCACGGATCAACTGCGAAAACTTTTCGTACATCTGCTCCGCGTCCTCGGGAGCAGCAGCCTGGGAGAAACTCGGGCGCCTGCCTTTCCGACAATCGGCCAGCAGCGTGAACTGACTGACCACAAGCGACTGCCCTCCTACATCGACGAGTGAACGATTCATTCGCCCTTGCTCGTCCTCGAAGATCCTCAGGTGGACGATCTTGTCCGCAAGCAGGCGAGCTTCCTGCTCGGAATCTCCCGCAGCCACACCGAGCAACACCAGCAATCCCTCGCGAATCTCACCGACCACGGTTCCGTTGACGCGAACGGCAGCACGAGAAACTCGCTGAACACACGCGCGCATGCCAACTCCTTCAGCCCTCTACAGACGCGGCCTGCCGTCTCAGGAAGTCTCCAATCCCTTCTCACGACGTATTTCCTGCACTTTGTCGAGAATCTGCTCGACGACCACGGTATTCGCGTGGATCAGTTCCGACTGGCACCAGAAGAACACTGCAAGCAGCCCGAGACCACCCACGGCGGCCGTGAAGTGAGGAAGCACCCACGAGGCCGTCGTGGCGCGCAACGTCCCCGGATCGGAAGCGGCTCCCAAGGCGGAGATCACCAGGATGGTCAGCATGCCCAACAGGGCGAAAGGAAAACTCCGACGTTTCAAACGAGTGCTGGAAGCCGCGAGATCCGGGGACAAGCGATAAGTGTCCACGACCTCCTTGCACCATCGACTGGTGCCAATGAAGTACGTCACAGAAATACTGTTGACCAGCAGGCCCACCAGAGAGGCAAGGATGCCCGCGTACATGTGCACTCGAGCCCGTCCCTGGGGAACTTCCAACCCCTGGAAGGCCCGCGTCAAATCAGCTTCGGTCTTGGCCAAGTCCTCGGCAGACAGTTTGGCACGCTGCTCTGCCATCGCCTGCTGACGACCCAGGAAGTCAGCGTACAGTTCGTTGTACCCCCCGATCCGCAACCCTAAGCCAAGGGCGATGAAGAAGAGAGCCAGCGACACAACGGCCAACGACGCAAAAATCCTTGACACACTATCTCCTCCGGCGTTTCCCAGGAAAACTCGCGCCAATGGTACCCGCCAGCCCAGAGCCGACGCAACCGCCGCCCTCATGGCTTTCCGGTCGGACTGGAGCGTCGATGGCCAATGTTGCCAACCTACACGAGGGGCCGGCTGTTGCTCGCCTTGCGACCCCAGGCCAAGAGTGCCACAATCCTGCCGCGTCAACTCCAAGACACGACAAGGGCTGCCATGAACCTATCCGCTTCTCCCCAGGGCTGCATCGTATTCCTGGTTCGTCACGGAGCCACCAACAGCAACTTGGCCACGCCTCCCATCCTTCAAGGCCGGGCAATCGACGACCCGCTTTCCGAGACGGGCCAAACCCAGGCGTCGCATGCGGCGCGGCAGTTGGCCAGCGTCTCGCTCGCCGCTGTCTACAGCAGCCCTCTTCGCCGAGCCCAGGAGACGGCCCAAACAATTGCCGCTCCACACCAACTCCAGGTGCGAACGGCTCCCGAAATCACCGAAGTGGATGTGGGACGCTGGGAACGCCTCAGCTGGGAACACATCGCCCGAGAAGAACCGGATGCCTTCCGGAACTTCCAGAGCGATCCGGCTCGCTACGGTTACCCTGGAGGAGAATCGCTCGCGGACGTCAGCAATCGCGTCGTACCTGCGTTCCGCGAGATCGCGGCCCAGCACGCGGGGCAGTCGATCGCCATCGTCGGCCACAATGTCGTCAATCGCGCGTTCCTCGCAGCGGCGCTGGAACTGCCGCTCGCGCGTGCGCGAAACATCCATCAGGCAAACTGCTGCATCAACGTCTTGGAGTGGCAGGCCGACGCATGGAAGGTAGTGGCCATCAACTCGATCTTCCACCTGTCCCCGTCATGACAGGCCTCAGGCATGACAGGCCTACCCGCTACCGGGAAGCCGAGTGTCACGGATACGACGCTCAAGGTCGCCGACTTTCCGCTCGCGCCCGGGTGACGAACTCATCCGTCTGGTCATCTACCTCGTTGTTTCCCGGCTTGTAGACGAACAGGATCGGATCCAGCTCGCTGTTAAACTGGACTTCAAAGAGCTCCATGGTGACCAGGGAACGGGACGCCGAGCGTCCTTTGTTCCCTTTTCCCGGTTCGTCATCGCCTAAGCTGCGGCGAAAATCGATGTGGTAGGGAAACAGGTCGTCGCGTCCGACGAGAAGAAAGACCTGATCCGGCATCTGGTCTGGCAGTGCGTTGGCCTTCAAGGTCCCCTTCTCATCCACCAGATCGGGGCGTCCCACCGAACGGGCGAGTTCCTGCGGGTTCCACTGACAGGCCACCGCCCAGACGGGCACTCCCTGGAACACAATCGGCTGCGGTTGGGAAAAGACAAAGTTGCGTCGCAAGCTGCCGAGCAACTGGGGCAAGCCGCCCCCGAGCAGGATCGGCATTCCGGCGTCGCCATCCGCGATCGCGCTGCGAACTCGTAGGAGATCCACTCGGACCAAGGAGGGAGTCGCCCCCACGTTGTCATGCATCCACAGAAAGCGGCCATCGCACACATGCAGTAGGCTCACCATGCGTTCGTCCGACTGAACGGACAGCGAAAAACGCACTTGCACCCCCTGCTCCGCCCTTCGCTGCAGGTAGACCCCCGAGCCTACGAGTTTCTGGCCAAACAGATGGACTCGATGGCGAATCTGGGCGGAAACGCTCTGGTGCTGGGAGATCTGCCGCACCACGCGTTCCATCAACTCCTCGCCGGTCGCAATCGCTTCGGAGGAAACCTCCACAGGCGCCAACGACACCGGAGAAGCATCCTCGCCAGTCGCGGAGAGCGTGCGGAAAACGCAGATCAGGAAGCAAGCAATCCGTAATGTCAATCTGGATTCCATCTACCGATTCTGTGGGTTTTGCGAAAGATCCGGTCGCGACTTTTCCGAACTTAACCCCTAGACCGGCTGAACCGCACGCGGAGGATAGGCGTCGACCACGCAAACTCGCCTCCTCCCCGAAAGTTCAGCCGCGGCATTCTACGGACGAGCGGGCCATGGGTCTACGTGGATTCCCTGGCCCTCTTCCGCCCGAAGAAATGACCCATCAACCGGCCTCGATTCCCAGCCGCGCGAAAGCGACTGGGCTGCCCGGTTCTGTTGGAATATTTGCGTCGGTGACAAACCGATGGCAGTCGCGTCACAAAGGGGGGAAACATGAAGATGCGTCGCTGGACGTTGTCGTTGCTACTACTTTCAACCGCCGGGCTGGTGGGGTGTCAGATGACGGGAGGCCATAACCTGCCCCCCGCGTCGCGGCTTGCCGAGCCGGGGCCTGGAGTTGGAGGACCGGGGCCGGGTGTGATCCCGCCGCCGATTCCCCCGGGAGCCGCCGCTGGCATGGCCGGCCCGATGTCTCCCGCGCTCGCCGCCGCTGGCACTGGTTACGCTAGCCCCACGGGCGGCGTGCAGTTGGCCAGCTACGGCGGCGCCGAATGCGTCGGCGAATCCGGTGCCGGAGCTGTCGTCAGCAGGCAGGTCCAAGTTCTGTTCGGCCGCCCTGAGGCCATGCAGGTCCAGTGGGACGTATCGGGATCGGGCCAGTTCGACTCCTCGCCCATGGTGACTCCAGGTCGCCAGAACTTCCAGCAGGGCGGCATCTACCGCCTGAAGCTCACCAACGTCCCGGGGACCGGCCGCGAAGGCGTGGAACTCTACCCGACGCTGGAGATCGGCCCGCCGTCGTACCGAACGCTTGCTTACCTCGCCCACAACGCGATCCCGATCCAGTTGACGGAGGAGGATTTCGACCAGGTGCTGGCCGGCAACTTTGTGACGAAGGTCATCTACCTGCCGGATCCCGAGTTCCAGGGTCTTGCCGTGGCCGACGTCGCGACACTGGTCAGCACGCGTCTTGATCCGGGTCTCGACCCGATCGAGGAGGCCAGCCACAAGGGTGCGATCCTCGCGATCCTTCGTGTCGGCAACAAGGACCTCGAGGTGCCGGGCGTCGAAACGGCCTCGCACGTCAGCCCGGCAGGCTTCGCGGGCGGCGGAATGGCTGGTGGTGCGGACTGCCCGCCGTCTTCCCCCGGTTCGGCGCACGGGCACTTCGGGAAACTGCACAGCTGCCTCCACGGCAACTGTCCGATCGGCGGCTACGCCCCGAACGTCATGAACGCGCCGCCGGGAGGCATGCCTGCGGACCTGATCTCCGGAGTCAACGTGCCGCAGTATGGCATGCCCCATACGGGTACGCCGATCGGCTTGCCCGGCCCGCCGCACATCCCGCTCGGCGTGCCGGCGGGATTGCAGAAACACGTGATCGTGAACCACACCAAGATGCACATCCCCGATCCGGTGGAGACGGTGAAGATCAACGTGAAGCAGCGTCCGGGCCTCAGCTATCCGCACCCCGTGTCGCGGGCTTGGGTTACCGAGGACACGATGCATCCGAACGTGCACTTCGGGCATCACGGCTACGGCCAGGCTGTGCCAGGTCAGGTGCAGAATAACTGCGGCCCCGGCGGCATGCCCCAGGGCGGCGGTTACTAAACGCTCCCCACGCGGTCCGCGAGTAAGGGTCCGCAAGACAAACCCACGGCAGGATGCTCTTCCAGGAGAGCATCCTGCCTTTCGACCAGCAGTCCAACTTTTCGCGCCAGAAGAACCACACATCGAGCCACGAACCATGAACGACTCGTCACGCCATGGTGGTTTTCCGCTTCGCCTCACGCGACACGTCTTCTCGACATTCGCCTCCGTCTCCATGACGATGGGCATGTCCGCCGCGGTCACCATGGCCATGGCGGTCTCCTTGGTTCACGCGGAACCTACCGCTCACTACCATTACAGGGCGAGCATGCCGCCGGGGGTGGTTGGGCGGGCGAAATCCATGTCCTCTCCCGACCGTTATGGCTATGTCCAGTCGGTCGAAGTGCGTGTTCCCGAGCACTGCCACATTGCCCTTGCCGCAGACGACTCCGCCACGCCGCAGGCCGGGTCGATGCGAGCCGGGCTGATGCTTGGCGATGTCTACCGCTTCAAGCTGACGAACATCCCCCAGCACGAAACGCAAGCACTCTATCCAAGTATTGAAGTGATCGACCGACTGCATCCGCCCGCGGGTGAAGAAGATCGCTTCCCCGTGCCGGTCGAGATCACCCAGGAGGACATCGAGTTGGCCCTCCGTGGTGACATGGTTGTGCGCGTCATCTATGTGGAGGATCCCAGCCGCGCGTTCCCGAAGTCGGAAGGCGACCAGCAACGGTCCTTCGATGTGGCCGCCGGTGAAGATCCACTTCGCGTCGCCGATGACGAGGGCCGTCCCATTGCCATCTTGCGTCTCGGGTCCAGGGTTCCCCTGGCTTCGGATGAGTTGGACGAGTTTCATTTCGGCTACCCGTCGCCGCGTGTGATCGTCGGTGGGTCCGACAGACGCTGGTCCGAGTCGGCGGAGACACCTCCGGCGACCGGCGCGTCGCACGCTCCGAAGCAATCCAGGTAGTTGGCCCTGCGATACGTCCCGTCCTACGACCGGTGGAAAAGCTCGAAACGCAACGGTCATCCAAAGCAGGGGACTCCCTGCTTCTCCTCGAGAGGAATTCGACCATGGTTTCACGCCTTGTGATGCTGACCGCTGTCGTGCTCACGGGATGCCAGACCATCCTTCCGGCCCCCACGGACTCTGCTTCGATCCAGGCTGTGGCCTCCTCTCCCACAGGGGACGAACTGGCGATGGCACCGGTCGTGGACATCAACCACCGGTGTGCATGCCACCCAGCCTCTCCAGCGGACCACTCGGAAACCTGCCTGGAGGCAGAGGCGACCTGCGATCCCGCTTGCGGTCCTGACGCGAGTTGCGGCGGCGGCCTCTGGGAAGACGAATACCTGTGCGACGGAGGCGACCAAGGTGTCCATGTTCGTGTGGGACGACGAGGACAGGTCGACGGCCTCGACCCCGAAGACACGGTCGCCCATTTCGATACGCGCGATGGACGCACCCTGGTCAGGCCTTCCAACAGCGTCTGCATCTACGCCCCGCGATTCGCGGCTGTCCGTCAGGTCCTGCGGGCCCACGAAGACGACCTGCAAGTCGCCATGACTTCGCTCAACACCCCCCTGCCCCCCGTGGTACAGGCCACGCCCCAGCGGCCGCGGCAGGTGGAACTGCCCCTCCCCTCCCCCGACATCACCGGACTTCGCGGTGCCTTGGCTCACAAGGAACGTCTCCGCGAGGTGGAGTACATGAACGCGTTGCGAGTTGACGAATTCGCCAGCGAGTTCGCCGCGTTCGAGGACCTGCAGGTGATCCGCCTGGGGATTCACGACCGCCGAGAACGAGCCACACTCCAGACGTCCGCCGAAGCCGCAATCGCCTGGTCCATTCCCGTCGCTCCTGAGGTACTGATCGAAGACGCGCCGGCCATCGTCGACACCACCACGGAAAGTCCGGCCACGATCCATCACCTGGATGAGCGTGGGACGCCTCGACTGCGCGTGGTGAAGATCGCATCGAGGAGCACCGCCCAACCTGGCGAGGAGGTCGAATTCACGCTCCGCTTCGACAACCTGGGTGACCAACCTGTCTCCAAGGTCACGCTCATCGACCGACTGACTACCCGCCTGGAATACGTACCCGACTCGGCCCAGTCGAGCTTGGAGGCGAGTTTCGGTACGTCCCCGCACGACAGCGGTTCCTTGACGCTACAATGGCAGATCCGCGAACCCGTTAAACCGGGACAAGGCGGCATCATTCGCTTCCGCTGCAAGGTGCGTTAAGTCCCAGGGGAACGCGAAGCAGATCTCATCTCGCCGACAAGACAATCCTTGGCCGGGAAGGCGTGCTCGAGGACCAACTCTCGACGCGACGCGTCCCTGCCCTCTCAAGAGCCTGAATCATGGACCATTGGATAGCGGATCGAACGCGTTCCTTCGACAGCAGCGGCATCCGCAAGGTTTTCGACCTGGCGGCGCACCTCAAGAATCCCGTCAACCTGTCGATCGGCCAGCCGGACTTCGACGTACCGGAACCGCTCCGGCAGGCTTGCATCCAAGCCATCGAACAGGGCAAGAACAGCTACTCGCCCACGCAGGGGCTGGCGGCGCTTCGTACCCGGTTGCGCGACGAAATCCAGCAGCGTTACAACCATGCGGACAGGGACGTTTTCATCACTTCCGGCACGAGCGGAGGCCTGAATCTGGCGATCCTGTCGCTGGTCAACCCGGACGACGAGGTGATCATCTTCGATCCCTACTTCGTCATGTATGAACCGCTCATCCAACTTGTCGGTGGACGGCCTGTGCTCATCGACACCTATCCGCACTTCCGCATCGACCTCGACCGAGTGCGGGACGCGATCACGCCGCGCACCAAGATGATCCTGTTCAACAGCCCCGCCAACCCCACCGGGGTCGCAAACGAGGCCCACGAGGTCGAAGGCCTCGCCAAGCTGGCGGCCGAGAAAGGCGTCGTCCTGGTCTCGGACGAGATCTACAGCCTGTTCTGCTACGACCAGCCTTTCCTCTCGCCAGCTCGCTTCAATGAGCAGACGCTGGTGATTGACGGATTTTCAAAAAGCCACGCCATGACCGGATGGCGGCTGGGCTTTGTCCACGGTCCAGCTACCATCATCCAGACCATGCTGAAACTTCAGCAGTACACCTTCGTCTGCGCGCCGCAACCCTCTCAGTGGGCTGGTCTGGCCGCGTTGGACTTCCCCATGGACCCGTACATCGAGGCCTATCGCCAGAAACGCGATCGCATCGTCAACGGGCTCTCGGATCTCTACGAGATCGAACAGCCGGGCGGAGCCTTCTACGTATTCCCCAAGGTACCGTGGGGGACCGCGACGGACTTCGTGAACCGAGCCATCGAGAAAGAGTTGCTGATCATTCCGGGGAAGATCTTCAGCCAGCGCGACACGCACTTCCGCATCTCGTACGCAGCTCCCGACAAAACGCTCGATCGCGGCATTGAGATCCTGCGTGAATTAGCCAAGGGGTAGTCGGGGCTCTCGCGACCGGGGCTCGTATAAAAAAAGCCGCCAGCGTCTATCGACGGCTGGCGGCTAAGGATTTGACTTGGCGAAGTGGCGATCTCCCTAGGGTCGGGAGGTGGCTGCGTCAGGCACTCTTGGACTGCGGCTGCATCTTGAGCAGGTTGTCGCGACCGTCGACGTGCTCTTCCGAGATCACGAACTTGGTGCCTGGCTCTTGGTCCGGCAGGTCGTACATGATGTCCAGCATCACTTCTTCGATGATGGAACGCAGCCCGCGAGCACCAGTCTCCTTCGACAAAGCCCGGCGGGCGATGGCCTGCAGCGCTCCGTCCGTGAACTCCAGTTCGCAGTGCTCCATCTGGAAGAGGCTCTGGTACTGCCGCACCAACGCATTGCGAGGCTCCTTCAGGACCCGAATGAGGCCCGCCTCGTCTAGTGGCGTCAAGGCGCAGGTGACTGGCAGACGCCCCACCAGTTCCGGGATCAGGCCAAATTCCAAGATGTCATCGCTGGTCACATCCGGCAGCAGTTCCGCAAGGCCGCGGTCCCTGTTCTCCGCGCTAGCCTGCCCGAAACCGATCGGCCGCTTGCCGAGTCGTCGACGAATGATGTCTTCCACGCCGACGAACGTACCACCGCAGATGAACAGGATGTTGCTCGTGTCCATCTGGATGTACTGCTGCTCGGGATGCTTGCGCCCGCCCTGGGGCGGAACGTTGGCGGTCGTTCCTTCCAGCATCTTCAGCAGGGCCTGCTGGACGCCCTCGCCCGACACATCGCGGGTGATGGACACGTTTTGGGAAGTCTTGCCGATCTTGTCGATTTCGTCGATGTACAGGACGCCCCGCTGGGCCGCCTCGATGTCGAAATCGGCCGCGTGCAGGAGTTTCAGCAGCAGGTTCTCAACATCCTCGCCCACATACCCCGCCTCCGTGAGCGTGGTCGCGTCGCCGATGGCGAACGGCACGTTCAGGACACGGGCAAGCGTCCTGGCCAGCAACGTCTTGCCGGAACCAGTCGGCCCAATCAGCAGGATGTTCGACTTCTCGATCTCGACATCCGATCCTTCCCATCCGCTGTTGAGACGCTTGTAGTGATTGTGGACGGCCACGGCGAGCACTCGCTTGGCGGCCGTTTGACCAATCACATACTGGTCGAGTTGGGCCACGATCTCCCGCGGCTTGGGAATGTCGTTGAACAACTGCTTCGTCGTGCCTCGCCGTCGCTGTTCCTGATCCAGGATCGACTGGCACAGTTCGATGCATTCGCCGCAGATGTAGACGTCTCCGGGGCCCTCCACCAAAGGGCCGACGTCGCGATAGCTCTTCCGGCAGAAAGAACAGAAAGCATTCTTCTTCGTGGTGCCACCCCCTCGACGGGTTGTGGGACCCTCCTTACCTGCGGGCATGATAACTCCGTTCGGGCTCTACCGCGGGCGCGCACCATGGATAGCGTGGCGCTAGCTGGCCTGACCGTGTTGTCCCTGGTGTCGCTCGATGGGCCGAATCGCCGGAACGCTCCGACAATGTCGCCCGTTGGGGCATCCCTGTCCGCACACACACCTCGAGCTGATTTACGACATCCCCGCCAATGCAGTTCAGGTCGCCAGATGAAAAGGCACCTGAACCGCCATCCATGGCGTATCGCCGCTTCCCGTCAACGCCCCTCCGGAGCGTCTACGGGACCGTCGTAACCTGATTCATCCTTTTGCTTTAACTCAGCCTGCATTCGCTTGGCTAAGATCGTTTTTATTGTTCGGAATTCCGCTTCGCTAAGCACACCCCGGTGCTGCGATTCTCGAAATTTCGACAGGACCGCGCTAGACGTTTCGGCCTCTTCGGTGCCATCGCGAAACCTTCGCACCACGTAGACGCCAATCGCCGTGAGAATCGCCAAGCCAGCCAGGCCCAGCACCAGTCGAGCCGGAGTCGTTTGAAGAAAATCCATGCCCCAGGTCATTCCCTCCTCGGTCGCCCTTCTCCAGATCCTGCTCCAGATGCTTGGCGACCGGATGCCCCATTATCCACACAAACCTCCCACAGTCCACAAACCTCCACTCACCGAAGACTCGAAACGCTCCTCTTTAGATTGCATCGACTGCAGCCAGCAGATGAGAAGCCGGCTTCCGCCCTACCCCGCCCTAAATCCACCCACCGACGCCGTAAATCCCCGCCTCGCGATCTACTTACCACAGCGTTTTCCTTTACACGCCCTCCACCGGGTCTCCTTGTCACTGGGGGAACTTCGGTGGCACGCTCGGGCGGAGCATCGGTCTGGGAGATATGCTCGCAACGCTAGACTCCCCCCTTCCTACCAAGACACTTCAAGCCCTAAGGAAACGCCAACCGATAGTGCAAACGGGGCGGTCTGCCTGTCGAGGTTGATCCATCGCGACCAAGTCCTTCCGAGAGGCAAGGAACCGCCTGAGCCGGTTGCCCGCGTTCCAAGATGCTCAGGCCAACCGCTTCCTGTCAAGCAACGACCGATCGCTGTCCCGAAGCGTGACCTAGCAATTTACAGAGGCAAGTCATGATCGGCCGGACTCAACTCTCTGCATCTCTCGGCAGCGGTCTCATAGTCATTGGGACATTTTTCTCCGTGACGGCACCTGCGGCTGGCGAACCCCCGCGGCCCCTGGCCACAAAGCAGCCCTTCTTCTCGATTCCCTTCTATTTAAACCCCAGCGTCCCGCCACCGAGTGAAGTCGTGCTCCACGTGTCCGGCGATCAGGGCAAGAAGTGGACCCTTTATCAGCGACGACGGCCGGACCAAGGACGGTTCGACTTCCAAGCCGGCGCTGATGGTGAATACTGGTTCGTAGTTCGGACCACGCGAGACACCCCTCCCGCAGGAGAGATGACCAAACCCGAAAAGATCGTGGTCGTCGACCGACAACCGCCTGAACTGCAAGTGGATGTCTCCCGCAATGACTTGGGACAGATTCGGGCCCACTGGTCTGCCGAAGATCCACGCTTGGACCCGAACACGTTCTCGCTCGAGTATCGAGCGACTTCAGAGGAGGCCTGGCAACCGGTGACCGTCGACTTGCCGGAGCCGAGCACCAGCGCCAAGGCGATCCTAGAGGGCCAGGTGACTTGGACGATACGCCAGACGGACAGTCCTGTCGAAGTACGGGCACAGGTGCCCGATCAGCCTGCTAACCGGCAGGAGTGGCTGGCTCCGGTCACGGTCTCGACCGTTCCTTCCCCGAGCGTTCCCGTTGGCACCCCGTCCACTGCCGAGGACACTTCCCGGTCGGTTCAGCAAGAGATCTCCGATATCGAGCAGCGCACCCCGGAATGGATGTCTCCGGGATCCCCGACGACGTCGGCAGGCACCGACCTCCGCTGGAGAAGTGGCGTTTCCGCTTCCGCCGTCGGTCCTTCACCCGTCGCTTCTTCGGTTGCAGTCTCCTCACCGTCCCCGATGACCACGCCGGCGAGTTCCCGGACGAGTTCCTTGGATTCGCCTGCGGCACCCGAGTCCGCGACCCGCGCACAACGTGAGATTCGTTGGACCAAGGCAACACGCATCGAGCTTGACTATGACGTCGCCGACACCAGCGACGGCGGGCTGGGACGGGTGGAACTCTGGATGACCACGGACGAGGGATTCACCTGGAACGCTCACGGAGTGGACGAGGATCTGACGAGCCCGTTTCTGGTCGACCTGCCGCAAGATGGACTCTACGGCTTTAAACTGCTGATTCACGACAAGCAAGGACGTTCGGCCCCGGCTCCTTCTGCTGGCGACGAAGCCGACCTCTGGGTCGGCCTCGATCGCATCTCGCCTCAGGTACGCATCACGGATGCCAAAGCGAGCGAGAGCGGGGAAGTTTCCTCCGTCCAAGTGACTTGGTCGGCGATGGACAACAACCTGGGTCGGGGCCCGGTTCAAATTCTTTACGGCCCATCGCCCGAGGGTCCTTGGGCTCCCCTGGCGGAGAACCTCCCCAATCAAGGCCACTACGAAGGGCAGACGACAACGCGTCTGCCCGCTCGAACCTATCTCAAGGTCGAGGTACGAGACGAAGCGGGCAATCTCGGAGAAGCCCAGTCAACTGAACCGGTCGGCCAGCCGGAGCGTCCTCGAGGGATCATCCGCGGTTTCAAGCCGCTTTCTTTCCTGCCTCGGAGCTTCCGGAAGTAAGCCGCCGGGGAGATCGCCGACCTGTCATCGGACGGCGCTTCCCCATCGCAGCGCGAACCCTGCCGAGGGGAGGTGGTCGCCCGTGGGCTGTTCGTGGGGCGGCTCCCCATGCGTTTCCATGGCATGGCCCCACGAGTAGACAATCCGGCGTTTCCTCGATTGCCTGCCGGCTTCCCAACCGGGACAATGTCGGATGAAGCACGACACTCCGGAAGCCCCGTCATGGTCCGTCGATTCCCACCTCGCCTTCGAAACTTCGAACTCTTCGAATCGCGGGCAATGCTTTCGAGCCAGCCGTTCGTCAGCGAAATCGCGGCCAGCAACGCCTCCATCTGGCGTGACGGATTCGGCGATGCCTCGGACTGGATTGAGATCCACAATCCCGCCGGCGAGTCCATCTCCCTTCGGGGCTGGCACCTCACCGACGACCGTGATGCGCCGGGAAAATGGCCGCTCCCCGATGTGACGCTCGCCCCAACCGGCCATCTGGTCGTTTTCGCGTCAGGTCGTGATGGTGTTGATCCTCGCGGCAACTTCCACACCAACTTCCGGCTCAACGCTGGCGGGGAGTATCTGGCTCTGGTTGGTCCCGACCTGCGTCCCGTCCACGAACTACTCCCAGGCTTTCCGTCGCAGTACACGGACATCACCTACGGTTTTTCAATCAACGGAGAACGGCTGGTTGAAGGTTATTGTGACGACCCGACTCCAGGCCGCCCCAATTCGGCGACGCGCGGATCGGTCACGCGTGATACTGTGCAGGCATCCGAAAAGAGCGGAACCTTTACCACGCCGTTGGCCCTCGAATTGTCGACGGGGTCTCCCACCGGTCGCATCCACTACACGCTCGATGGAACCATCCCAACACTCGCATCCCCTGTCTATTCCAGGGTTCTCAGCATCCAGACGACCACGACCGTCCTGGCAAGAGTCATCGAAACCGATTCCGTGCCGGGTCCGATTCTTTCAAACCGCTACGTCCGACTGGCAAGTGAACTGACCAGCACGCGGTCCAATCTTCCGCTGGTGCTCATCGACAACTTCGGGGCCGGCAAAGTCCCCAACCCCGGCTGGAACCAGACCAATGCTTCCATCCGCCAGGTTCCGCGGCAATCGGCGACCATGCAGATTTGGGAACCCGATCCAACCGACGCCTTCCTGCAAGGTCCAGCGGATCGTTCGCAGCCCATCGGCATTCGCGTTCGCGGCGCCTACTCGTCCAGTTTCCCGCATCCTGGATACTCCATCGAGACCTGGAAGGATCGTCCCGAGTCCGCGGTGGACGTACCGCTCCTGGGAATGGAGCCTGCCTCCGACTGGGTGCTCTACGCTCCGAACCCTTCGTTTGACGAAGCCTTGATCGACAACACCCTGTCTTTCGAACTCGATCGGGCCCTGGGACACTGGTCCCCCGACTATCGGTACGTCGAGTTGTACCTCAACACCGATGGTGGAGATGTAACTCGCGCCGACTACCAGGGCCTCTACATCCTCATCGAGAAAGTGGAAAGGGGTCCGGGCCGCTTGGATTTCGAGGAGTTCGCGGAAGACGCGACCAAGGGCGGCTGGCTGCTCTCCATCAACCGGATGGACCCCATCAGCGAGACCGGGAGCCCTCCCAAGAACTTCCATACAGCCGGCCCGAATGGCATTCTGCAAACCCAGCGTGACCTTTCGAACTCATCGGGCGTGGGCGATGACATTCCTTCCCAATACAACGCCTACATCAATTTCGAACATCCGGCGCCCCAGGACGTCACCGATGTCCAGCGAAGCTCCATCGAGCAGTGGTTCCAGCGGATGGAAGACGTGCTCTACGGACGCGTACCGGAGACGCCCTGGAACGATCCGTCACAAGGCTACTCCAAGTACCTCGATGTCGACTCCTTCATTGATTACCTGATCTTGAGCAACCTCAGCAAGAACGGCGACGCATTGCTCCTTTCCCTATGGCTTTACAACCCCGATCCGCAGGGGACAGGGAAACTCACCATGGGCCCCATGTGGGATGTCGACCTGGGAAGCTTCTCGGGAGACCCGCGAACGGAGACCATGCGGAATGGAAACCAGTTGTGGTACGGCAAGCTCTTCCGCGATCCTGACTTCAACCAGCGTTACACGGATCGCTGGAGTGAACTGCGGCGAGGCCCCCTCGCGACCGCAGCACTTCAGTCACTGGTCGACCAGACTGCCAGCAAAGTTGGCGCGGAATCGGCTCGCCGCGATGGGCTTCTGGACTGGTCCAATCGACTTTCGGCGATGAAGACCTGGCTTGCGACGCGAGCGGATGCGATCGACCGATCGCTCATCCTGCCCCCGATTTTCTCCCCCGAGGGCCCCAACTTGCCTGCGGGCACGGGCGTCCGCCTGTCGTCGCCTACGGGCGACATCTACGTCACCACCGATGGCAGCGACCCGAGGCTTCCGGGCGGGCTTATCTCTCCCACTGCTCAGCGAGTCACCTCTGACGTGCCGCTTACGCTTACCCATCCGACCGTCCTCACGGCCCGAGTCCAAAAAGGTACGCGTTGGAGCCCGCTTGCCTCGCGCCACTACACGCCCACCGCCACGATCGACCTGAACCAAGATGGTCGCGTCGACAGCGGTGACATTGACCAGTTGGCCACAGCCATCCGAAAAGGCCTCCCGGAAGGCGACTGGAATCTCGATGGCCAAAGGAATACCAGCGACCTGCGGGACCTGCTTCGAACCGGTTGGAACTCCAGTTTCGGGGATGCCAATCTCGACGGGGTTTTTGATTCCGCAGATCTGGTGCGAACGCTGATCGCCGGACGCTACGAGGCCATCGACGGAGCCATGGCCTCTTGGACCACGGGCGACTGGAACGGGGACGGGATCTTCAACTCAAGCGACTTCGTGCTGGCGTTGTCCGAAGGGCATTACCGAGGTGAATCGCTCGCCGCCTCGCCGTACCTTGCCGAGCCCTCGTCCCCTGACTGGGCGTGGGCCTCGCTGGCGTTGGCCGCTTTCGACAATCCGGCCACGCGACGCAACCCCGTCCCGCCACGCTGAACGGGCGCAAGGCAGGAGTGGACTCGCCGATTCCAGCAAGTTAGCGTCGCATGTCTTGCAACGCGGGAAACTCCCTCCGCCACTCCCTGACTGCGGCAAGGTCGATCTCCACCTGCACCACCCGCTCGTTTGCATCCAGCTCCCAGACGCTTCGTCCCAAGGCGTCAAACGCCGCCGAACGACCATCGTAGGTGAGTTTTGGATCCTCACCGCAACGATTCACCCCCACGACAAAGGCCTGGTTCTCGATCGCTCGAGCCTGCAGCAATCGCACCCAATGCTCAGACCGCCGCGACGGCCAATTGGCCACGACGACGAGAAGTTCCGCTCCGTCCCGCGCCGCAGGGCGAAACAGTTCGGGAAAACGCAGGTCGTAGCAGATGAAGGGTGAAATCCAGCCATCGTCCCAGCGGAACATCGCATGCATCTCTCCGGCCCGGCATACCTTGGCTTCGCCGGACGGCGTAAAGGGCTGCTGTTTCCGATAACGCACGAGTTCGAGTCCACTGGGATCGAAAGCCACGGCCTCATTGCTCGCCAAGCCGCCTTCGAGCGGACCGACACCGCCCCCGAGTACCGCGCAGTCGGTCACAGCGGCCAGTTCTCGCAAGAAACTCTCGGACGCCCGGTCGGCGTCCTGCGCTGTCTGCTGGACATTCATGCTGAATCCGGTGTCGAACATCTCCGGAAGCACGATCAAGCTGCCCGCATCGACGCGTGACGCGTCCAGCAAAGCCCTCACCCTTGCCCAGTTCGCGGCAGGGTCCTCCCAGACGATGTTGAGCTGCACCGCCACGACCTTCATTTCCGCTCCTCTGCAATCGCTGGTAAGTTCCAGCCCAACGCTTCGCTTGCCATCAAAGCAGCCGTCCCAGGCCCTTCACCAATCGGCCCATTCCCTCCGCCACGGTACCGGCATCCAGGGCACCGTAGGCGATTCGCAGCGAACAGCCGCTGTCCACGCCAAACGTGCACCCGGGCATGACCGCTACCCCGTAATCCCTGATCAGACGCTCCACCAGTTCCATGTCGGAAACATGCGTGTCCAAACGTGCCAGCATGTAGAAGGCGCCTCCCGGCTGCGGAATCGTGCAGCGATCGCCCAACGCAGACAGCTGCTCCAAGGCCGTGTCGCGGACCCGCTCAAACCCGGCTACCTTTTCTCGAACCCAGGAAGGACCTACCCTCAAGGCGGCAGTGGCGGCCACCTGCGAGAGACTGGGATTACAGACAAGCGTCGTGTCCTGGATCTTCTTGATGGAGATCTCCAGGCTTCGCGGCACCACCATGAATCCTGCACGCCATCCCGCCATCCCATACGCTTTTGAAAGCGTGAACAAACTGATCGTGTGCCCCTCACTGCCGGACAGAGACGCTGGCGAAAAATGCTCCAAGCCGTCGTAAAGGAATTGCTCGTACGCCTCATCACTCACATGGTACAAGCCCCGAAGCCGACAAAATTCGTTGACTCGAGCCAGATCCTGGGCGGGATACACGGCGCCGGTGGGGTTGTTCGGCGAAACGGTCACGATCGCCCTCGTGCGACTCGTGACGGCCGCCTCCAGGGCTGGCCAGTCAATCTGGTAGTCGGCGTCCGTCGGAACAACGACGGGGAGGCATCCGGCCATCGTGATGGCCATCTCGTGATTAAAGTAGTAGGGCTTTAGGAGGATGATCTCATCGCCCGGATCACCGATCGCCAGCACGGCATTCACGAAACCTTTGTTCGATCCGGGGGTCACCACGATACTCCGGGATTCCCCGACCTGGATCCGATTTTCGCGTTCGACTTTGTCGCGGATCGCCTCCAGCAGTTCCGGAGCACCGCAGACGGGACCGTATCGGTCCACGCGAGCCTCGGGAAGCACCGTTGCCACCGCTTGGCGCACCTCGGGCGGAGGACCGTAATG
>CAZUJM010000016.1:31699-44395 GCA_964620405.1 uncultured Pirellulaceae bacterium
GTGCCCGGATGCTCAGAGATCCACTGCCCCACGATCGGCACCATGGGCATCTGGATGTTGCGCACGCGTCTCGAAGGTTCATTCGTCATGGTCGATTATGGTAAGATATCGCGACGTTCGCCGCGATAGCCCTGGAGACCTCCCCAGCCCCCTACCCCGCCGAACCCTGAGGTCCGCGCCACCACGCGAGCCGTCGTCCACCGCCAGCCGCGAAGATTCAAGTCCCGCGATGAGTTCGATACCGCACAACGGACGTTTATCCATGGCTAATCGCTGGCCCCTTCTGATCGCGTTGCGACCGATCATCGCCTTGCTCATCTGCCTGGTGGTTTCGGGTCCGCAAGTGGTGGCCAACGAGGGTGTCGGCTATTGGCCCTCTTGGCGGGGACCACTCCAGACAGGCGTGGCTCCCGAAGGCCGACCGCCGATCGAGTGGAGCGAAACCAAGAACATCGCCTGGAAAGCCAGCCTGCCCGGCAGGGGCCATTCAACTCCCATCGTGTGGGGATATCGCATTTTCCTGACGGCGGCGGAACCCTTCGGGGAGGAGTTCGCGCCTCGCTACAGCAGCGCGGAGGGAACCCATGATGGCGTCCCCGTGTCCCAGCGACACCGATTCTGGGGCATCGCCCTGGACCGCCGAAACGGCCAGATTCTCTGGAAGCAAAACCTGCGGGAAACCATTCCCCACGAAGGCGGTCACTATACCGGAAGTCTCGCTTCGAACTCAGCGGTCACCGATGGTGAACGCGTCTACTTCTTCTTCGGTTCCTATGGCCTGTACTGTCTTCACGCGGAGTCGGGAGCCATTCTCTGGCAACGCGACTTGGGCCTGATGAACTCCAAACACGGTCATGGAGAAGGAGCCTCCCCCTGCCTCGTCGGAGACAACCTGCTCATCAACTGGGACCATGAGGGCCGTTCGTTCCTAGTCGCTGTCAACCGCTTCACCGGCGAGGAGCGATGGAGAGTCTCTCGTCCTGAGTTGACCACTTGGTCCACTCCCATCGTCGTCCAGCAGGCAGACGACACACAGGTCATTGTCAGCGGAACAACGCGAATCCGAGCGTACGCGCCGCAGACAGGGGCCGTCATCTGGGAGTGCGCGGGATTGTCGTCGAACGTCGTGGCTTCGCCCGTGGAAGGCGATGGAATCGTGTATGCCGGGAGCAGCTACGAGTCCCGAGCGCTGCTGGCTCTGCGTTGGCCCGGCGCCGAGGGCGACATCACGGATTCGGATCGAGTGATCTGGAAACGATCCCGCGGCACTCCGTATGTTCCCTCACCGCTTCTCTACGGGAACCACCTTTACTTCCTCGCCCACTACCAGGGCATTCTAACCCGCGTGCACGGCCCGTCAGGCGATGACGCCCCTGGGCCCATTCGCTTGGACGGCATCAAAAACGTCTACGCATCCCCCGTCGCCGCGAACCAGTGCGTCTACATCACGGGACTGGAGGGAACAACCGTGGTGGTTTCGCATGGGGACATTCCCAGGATTCTCGCCCGCAACCAGCTCGATGACACGTTCTGCGCGTCGGCGGCGATCGCCGAGAACCAGCTTCTTCTTCGTGGTCTCGCGACGCTCTACTGCATCTCACCCACCGAAACGGGGGAGCCTTGATTCGGCGAATACCTCGGCAGCTGACAACGCGACTTCCTTGAGACTCCGCCGCACCCATTCGCCAGATCAAGCCCAGTTCTCATTCGACCGGTGCGAGGACCGCGTGCCCCCCGGTATCTTCGAGGCATCCCCCAACTCCGGCCATTCGGTGCGTTCGATCGCCAGGGCGTCGCGAGAGTCGGCCAGCCGCTACCGCCAGCCATCTGGCAGCACCGCCATGACAGCAGTTGCGATCTCGGGTTAACACGATCGGGTTCCCCGTGTATATACCTCCCCGCGCCGCCACAGACCGCTGCGCTCACCGATTCGCAACCACGACCCCCTGCCCTCATGCGTCCGATGCCCCAGACCGTCCCACCCTGGTTCACGTCTTCTGGCCACCCTCCATTGAAGCGGCTGCTGCAACAGGGCTGGTCGTTTCGCCGGGAGGCAGCGCTGCTGCTGTTCCTGAACGGTCTGCTGCTTGCGATGAGCCTTTGGACGCTGGAGTTGGCGGGAGCGGGAATCGACATCGTTCGCAACGCGTCTGCCAACAGCTCGCGCGCCGTCACCGGACCGCTCGGATTCGCGCTGCCCGCGAATTGGTCGCCACACCAGCAACTCGCCTGCGTAGCGACCCTCATCGTGGTATTCTCCGTCGCCACCACGGTACTGAAGTATGCAACCTCCGCCGCCGGTACCAGGGCCTCTCAATCGCTGCTAACTCGACTGCGAGCCGAAGTGTATGACAAACTTCAGCGCATGAGCTTTCCCTACTTCGACAAGACGGACAGCAGTTCGCTGATCAATCGAGCGTCCAGCGACGTGCTGGCCGTGAAGTCGTTCGTGGACGGTGTCCTTCTGAAGCTCCTGTCTGTGGCACTGTCTTTGGCCGTCTACCTCACCTACATGCTCCAAGTCCATGCAGGCCTGACGCTCGCATGCCTGGCCACCACTCCCCTTCTCTGCCTGGGCACCGTGTGGTTTTCCAGGACGGTGCAGCCCGAATATCGCCAGAGCAGCCTGCTGGGTGACCAATTGATCCAGATCCTGGTCGAGACGTTCCATGGAATCCAGGTGATTAAGGGATTCCACGCGGAGGACACGCGCATTGCCAGATTCGAACAGATCTCTGGCGATATCCAGGCGCAAAAAGGCCGTGTATTCTGGCTGACCAGCGTTTTCCAACCGGTCATGGGCATCCTTCCGCAGATCAACCAGTTCGTACTGCTCGTCTTGGGAGGTTCCCTGGTGGTCCGAGGGGAACTGCCGCTGGGCACGGGATTGTTCGTGTTCGCGAATCTCCTGCAGGAGTTTTCCAACCAGGTCGGCCAGTTGACGAGCATCGCGAACACGGCCCAGACATGCCTGGCTGGCGCCGAACGTGTATTCGAAATCCTGGATGCACCGGCGGAGTGCGGCGACCAACACCGGCGTCTCAGCCTTCCGCATGTGCGCGGAGCCATCCAATTCGAAGACGTAAGCTTCGGCTATGGAAGCATCCCGGTGCTTCACGATCTTTCCTTCGAAATCAAGCCGGGCGAATGCGTCGGCATCGCCGGACTCACGGGCTCGGGAAAAACCACGATCCTGAACCTAGTTCCGCGATTCTATGAGGCAAGCCAAGGTTCGGTGAAAGTGGACGGCGTCGATGTACGCGACCTAGACGTCGAACAATTGCGAAACAGCATCGGCATTGTCTTCCAGGACTGCTTTCTCTTCAGCAACACCATCGCCGCAAACATTGCCTTTGGCCGACCCGATGCCTCCCGAGAAGAGATCCGGCAGGCAGCCAGGTTTGCCGCGGCCGATCGCTTCATTGAGTCGCTTCCAGACGGATACGAGACGATCATCGGTGAAAACGGAGCCAACCTGTCCGGTGGCCAGCGGCAGCGTATCGCGCTCGCCCGGACATTGCTCCTCAATCCTCCGATCCTGCTCGTCGACGATACCACCTCCGCAGTGGACCCAGAAACCGAACGCGAGATCCAGACGGCCCTCTCCGGACTGCTGCACGGGCGAACCTCGATCCTTGTCTCCAACCGACTGAGCACCTTGATCCATGTCGACCGCATCTTCCACGTGAAGGAAGGACGCATCGTCGAGCAAGGAAGCCCGTCGGAACTGCTGCGAGACGGCAGCCAGTTCTTGGAACTCGTGGCCGCGCAGATCGACGAGAGCCAATCGATACCGACTCCCGTTCGTCCGTCACGGCAGCCACCCTTCTCGCGATTCTCCTCCCACGAGTCCCTTCAAGGCTGAGCGTCCATGGCCATCACGGAACCGTCCCAATCCCTGGTGAAGGCGCCACCGGTTTCTAGCCAGTCGCAACCACAGCGGCCGTTGGACTTCGGCCTGATCCGACGTCTCTTCCAATACACACGTCCCTACGCACTGAAGAGAAACCTTCTCCTCGGGACCGTACTGGTTCGCTCGATCCAATTACCTGCGCTCACCGGCCTGATCACGGCCACCATCCAGGGCCCCATCCAGCGACAGGACTCCGAGGGACTCCTGATCGGCGCGATGGCGTTCCTGGCCATGGCCTTGTCCACGCAGTTCGTCATGCACTACCGCCAACGCATGGCGCTGGAACTCGGTGAATCCGTCGTCCGTGACTTGAGGCACTCGATCTTCCGCCATGTGCAGGAGATGCCGCTGGGCTGGTACGACCAGACACGTGTTGGACAACTGATCAGCAGGATCGGTTCGGACGTGGAAGATGTCCGGTTGGGAGTCCAGGACGTATTGTTTGTCAGCCTTGTACAGATCGGTCAGATGCTTGTCTCCGCCGCCTGCATGGCGTGGTACGACTGGCGTCTCTTTCTGCTCGCGATTTCGCTGGCTCCCCTGACTTGGTACATGAACCAACGATTCCACCGCCACTTGAGCCATGCGACACGACAGATGCGCGAGTCCTACAGCCGCGTGACGGCAACGCTCGCCGAATCCGTCGGGGGCATCCGGGTGACCCACGCGTTCGTGCGTCAGGGCGAAAACGCTCGACAGTTCAGCGACCTTGCGGAGGACCATTCGCGGTACAACACGGCGGTCATGGAAGTCCAGGGGCTGTTCGTGCCGCTGCTCGAACTGAACGGCCAGCTTTGCCTCGCGTTGGTTTTGCTGGCCGGGGGCTGGCGGGTGCTCTCCGCCGACAACGGCCTTTCGCCGGCCGACCTGATTGCCTTTTTCTTCATGGCAGGTCTCTTCTATTCACCTGTATCCGTCCTGGGAAACCAGTACAACCAGGCCATCACGGCCATGGCGGCGGCGGAGCGAGTTTTTCAATTGCTGGACACGAAACCGGCATGGAGCGACAGCCATTGCGTGGGCAACCTGGGCCCGATCCATGGCGACGTCGAGTTCCAGTCGGTCACCTTCGGTTACTCCGAAGCGACCACAGCCCTGAGGGAGGTCAGCTTCCGGGTATCCGCCGGCGAGACCTTGGCGATCGTGGGGGAGACCGGCAGCGGCAAGTCCTCCATCGTGAACCTGCTTGCCAAATTCTACTTGCCGCGTTCGGGAAGGATCCTGGTCGATGGCGTCGACCTGGCAACCGTACCCGGCCGGCAACTTCACGAGCAGATGGGAATGGTCCTGCAGCGAAACCATCTTTTCCAAGGCTCCGTCGAGGACAATATCCGGTTCGGACGACGATCGGCCAGCACCTCGCAGATCCTCGACGCACTGCGACAGTTGGACTGCATGGACCTTCTGGAAGGCCTGCCCGCGGGCTTGGATACCCAGGTCGGCGAGCGAGGCAGCAACCTCTCCTCGGGGCAACGACAGTTGGTCTGCTTCGCGCGGGCCATGCTCACCAATCCTCGCATCCTGATACTCGACGAAGCCACCAGCAGCATCGACTCCCAGACAGAACGTCGACTGCAGGCCGCGCTTCGCATCCTGCTCCAGGGGAGAACCAGCGTGGTGGTCGCCCACCGGCTGAGCACGATCCGTCAGGCGGATCGGATCTTGGTGGTGGACAAGGGCCGGATTGTGGAACAGGGGCAGCACACGACGCTCCTGGCCCAGGAAGGCCCTTATGCGCGATTGCACCGCCGGTCGGTCCAGATGCCTCCACTCTCCCCTCCGCACGACGAGACGGCAGCGCAATCCACCCAGCGAGCGCCCAGCCGCGCGGCGTAAATGAGACGCCGTAGCAGGCACGGTCCCAGCGAGGCCACCGACCGCTTGCAGGGAAGTCGGCGAGTGTGTCTAGTACGGGACGAAGTGACTCCCGGAGCTTACCGCGCATGGCACATCCTACCTTGTCGGGGAATGTAATCGACTTTCTGGAGAACCGCGGCTCAGCGCCCCTGCCTCGCATTGTCGCCTTGGCGGGCCCGGAGCGGTTCTTTCACCTGCTGGCCGTTCGTGAGCTTCTCGGGGCGAAGGACGACGACAACCTCACTCGCTACTCTAGCGAGGATGTTGAATGGGCCAGGGTGCTGGACGACCTCTCGACCATCTCCCTGTTTGGCTCGTCCACACGCTGCGTCCTCATCGACGATGGCGATTCATTCTTCAAGCAGCACAAGGACAACCTGGAGCGTTACGCCGAGCGTCCGACCGGACGAGGCACGCTCATCCTGCATTTCAACAGCCTCCCCTCGAACACCAGGCTACACCGATTCATCAGCCAGAATGGCTGGCTGGTCGAGTGCCGCTTGCCCGCGCGCAAGACGGGCAGGACCGAGACGGTGGACGCGGTCCGCATGCGCAAGTGGCTGGAGACATGGGCCAGGCAACAGCATCGCATTCGCCTTCGCCGTGAAGCGATCGACGGTCTCGTGCAGTTGGTCGGCTGGGAGGTCGGCCTTCTCGACCAGGAACTCGCGAAGCTTGCCTTGTTCGTGCCAGCCGACGGCGAAGTTACTTCGGAGGTAGTTCATGACGTCGTCGGCGGCTGGCGGGCTCAGTCGAATTGGGAGATGCTCGACGCCATCCACCAGGGCAATGCGGCGGACGCCCTTCGACAACTGGATTACCTGATGCAGTCCGGCGAGGCCCCGCAGGCCCTGTTTGGATCGATCTCCTGGTCCCTGCGACGATTCGCCGTGGCGACGCGCATGTACCAGCATCTCACACGGCAGGGACGCCAGGCCAACCTGTCGAACTGCCTTCGCGAAGCCGGCTTCTACCCGAACGACCTCGCCAAAGCCGAAACCCAGCTTCGCCAGATGACGCCGGCGCGCAGCGGCCAGATCCTGCGGTGGCTCTTGGAAGCCGACCTTGCCCTGAAGGGCTCACACTCGGCGCCCGCGTTGGGACGCTGGGTCCTCGAGCGTCTGATTCTTCGACTGGCGCGGCAAGCTCGTCCCGCGACCGAACGAGCGGAAGGACGGGCGGCATCGCGATGATCGCCGCAGGCACTCGCGAACCGGTCGCCCGGGTTGGAAGTGCCAACTACCGACAACACCGAGCCCTCCGATCTAAGTCCGCACCCCGTCGCGTTGTCGACAGACCCCACCGACCACCACGTCGGTCACGCGTCCATGGAGGGTCCAGCCGATAAACGGCGTATTCACGCTTCGGGAGTAGAACCGCGATTTCTCGACGACCCATTCGGCATGCGGGTCCACGATCGTGACATCCGCATCGGCCCCTGGACGCAGCGTGCCTTTCTGGGACAGCCCCAGGATCCTGGCGGGATTGGTGCTGAGCTTAGCCACGACCTGCATCCAGTCGAGCCACCCTGGCTTCACCAGTTTCGTGCCCACCAGTCCCAGGGTCGTCTCGAGCCCCGTCATGCCGTGCGGCGCGGCGTCCAAGACGTCCATTTTCTTCTCGGCGGCGCGGGGAGAATGCCCGGACGAAATGACGTCCAGAGTCCCGTCCCGCAGGCCCTCGATGCACGCCTCCATGTGCTCCCCCGAGCGAAGCGGAGGGTTTACTTTGCAGTTCGAGTCGAAAGACCTGAGCGATTCGTCGCTCAGCGACACATTGGCGATGGCAATGCCCGCCGTCACGCGCACCCCTCTCGCCTTCGCGCGACGCAGCATCTCCACGCTGCCACTGCTGGAAATGTGCAGCAGATGAAGCCGCCCGCCCGTCGATTCAACCAGCCGAATGTCCCGTGCCGTCATCACGTCTTCTGCCTCGGCGGGCATTCCCGGCAAACCAAGCAGCGTGGCCATCCAGCCCTCGTGCATAACCCCATCGCGATTCAGTTCCAGCGACTCGGGACGGTCGATGATCGGCCGATTGAACATCTGCGAATACTCGAGCGCCCGGCGCATGAGATCCGGATTACTGACGGGCAGAGATGCGTCGCTGAAGCCCACGGCTCCCGCCTCGGCCAGCATCCCCATCTCCGACAGTTCAACGCCTTGGAGATTCTTACTGACGCAGGCCAGGACCACGACGTTGCAATGGCCGGCGCGAGCGGCCTGCTGCTGGACGAACTCCACGCTCGCCTGGCTGTCGATCGGCGGATCGGTATTGGGCAGGCACGCCACGCATGTGTAACCGCCAGCGACCGCCGCTCGCGTGCCGCTGGCGATTGTCTCGTCCTCCTCGTAGCCTGGCTCCCGAAGCTCCACGCCGATATCGACGAACCCGGGAAACACCAGGCGATCCGTGGCGTCGACGACTTCATCCACCCCCTGCGGTTCCTCGTCAGTCAGCGACACCACGCGTCCATCTTCCACCAGGACATGCGTCAATCGGTCGAGCATCTGGCTCGGATCAATAACACGGCCACCCTTGATCAGCATGCGAGTCATGATTGTTGTCCTGTGCGATGGTGGGCTTCACAGACAAGCCACAGAGCGGCCATGCGTACGGCAAGGCCATTGGTGACTTGGTCGAGAATCACGGACTGGGGCCCGTCCGCCACATCGGTCGTGATCTCCACTCCTCGGTTGATCGGCCCGGGTGCCATGATCAGGATCCCCTCCTTGGCTCGAGCCATGCGTTCTCGATTCATGCCGTAGAGCAGCGCGTATTCGCGAACGGAGGGAAAGGGCCTCGTGAACTGGCGCTCAAACTGAATGCGAAGGAGGTTCAACACATCGCAGCGCGGTAGGATTTCGTCGAGATTGTAGGCCACCTCGACCCCGACATCCTCCCAGCGACGCGATACGAGCGTTGACGGGCCACAGACGATCACGTGGGCGCCGAGCTTCTTCAGCCCCCAGATGTTGGATCGAGCCGTGCGACTGTGGGCGATATCCCCCACCAGGGCGACCGTCAGCCCTTCGAGCCGGCCTCGATGCTGGCGGATGGTGAGCATGTCCAGCAGTCCCTGCGTAGGATGCTCATGGGGCCCGTCCCCCGCATTCAAGACAGAACAGGCAAGACGATGCGACAGGAGGTGCGGCGTTCCAGGAGTCCTGTGGCGGACGACCACGACATCGACGTTCATCGCCTCGATGTTTCGAGCCGTGTCGACAAACGACTCGCCCTTGGACAGACTGCTGGTCGAGGAGGAGAACTCAATCGTATCCGCACCCAGACGCCGGGCGGCCAGGGAGAAACTGGTGCGCGTTCGGGTGGAATTCTCGAAAAACAAGTTGGCGCAGGTGCGTCCCGAAAGGGCGGATACCTTGGTTCGGCACCCATTCGTCAATCGCCGAAACGCCTCCGCGGTGTCAAGAAGGGCAAGCAATTCGGCAGGAGTGAGCGACTCCAAGTCCAGCAGGTGCCGCCGATTCCAAGCCTCGGGCCAAGCGGGCAGTTCCGTTGTCGAAGCGTCCATCCGAATCAGTCCTCCGCCGCGCGAGAAAAACCAGTGGCCAACCGTGCGGGGGACAGGCGGTTACCTGCCCCCAACTCACGGCGGATAAATTTCCGCGATTCTAGCAGCCAGCCAGTGCTTAACAAGGCACGCGATCCCCTCCCCTCCCCAAGACTCGCATCCTTCCGGCTGATTCCCGTGCTTCGGAGCGAAATCCGGCGCCTATGAAGACCCGTCTCTTTCACGCATGAACACGGCTCCTGCGTTTTTCCGGGTACCGCAAACTACCCTTGCGAGCCGCGGCAGTTATGATGGACCCAAGGGGGACTTCGAGGGTCATGATTCCAGGTGCTGGCTTTATCCTGCTGAACCTGTCGCCGCAACACGGCCACCTGTCGGAATACCTGGCCGATGCGGGTTACGATGTGATTGAAGGGCAATGGGGTCTGCCGCCCCAACTTCCTCTTGTCATCGTCACCGACCACCTTCCCTCGCTCGGCGATCGTACCGAGTATCTAGAGGCAGCGAGCCAAGGCCTTCTGGGAATCGTGGCGTTGGAGTCGCGGGAAACTCCGGAATCGGCGGGAGGTCGCAATCCGGCGTTTGCCTCGCATGTCGACTGTCGACTACCCGCCGGCGTCAGCGGGAGGGAGTTGGCGACGGTAGTGCGGTTGGTCGCTCGCATCGCCATGCTCCGGCGACAGCAGGCCGCGCGTACCGACGAGTGCCAGAGGTGGATTGAACTGGCGATGCACGACCCGCTGACGGGGCTTCCCAACCGACGCAACTGGGAGATGGGACTGCAGCAGGCCCTCGCCGACCCCGCTCCCCTGGGGGTGGCCATGATCGACGTCGACTTTTTCAAGCAGATCAACGACGCGGATGGCCATAGCATGGGCGACCAAGTCCTCCGCGAAGTCGCTCTCGCCCTTCGCTCCCAGTTGCGGCGGAACGATTTCGTGGCGAGGCTGGGAGGAGACGAGTTCGGGGTTCTCATCCCGGATGCCACCGCGTTGGAATCAGCGGCGATCCTCGATCGCCTCCGCGAACAGGTATCCACGCATCTGGCATCACTGCGGCTCCCTTCTCCGACCCTCAGTGCAGGCTTGGTCCATCTGGATAGGGGAGATGAGCGAGAGGTGGCACAGGTCATGGCCGCAGCTAGCCGCTCTCTGCGCCAAGCCAAGCAGCGGAATCGCAATTGTACCGTGGCACACCCCGCGCGTTCCTCCCCTTAGCGGACGCCTGTCGCCGTCCTCGCGATCACCAGCCAACGACTCGGGAGGACCGGCGTCAGCAACTGCCAGCAGCGACAGCACATCTCTCGCGTTCGCTCCGGTTTTTCAGTGAAGATCGCCGACGATTGTGTCGATTCTAAAGCCGCTTGGGAAACTTTGTCGTTCAGGGGGCATTTGACGACAAGGCGAACGGCTCAAGAAACGTTCGTTCCATTCCGCAATCGTCATGGAGTAGACGCATGTCCCCCGCTTCCTCGCGCTGCCTTGGGCTTCTGGCCTGCACCCTTCTCATCTCGAGCCTGACCACCGGCTGCAGCAGTCTTCCGTCGGGAGCCGGCCTGCCGCTCCTGGGGGCCTCCAGCAAGAAAGCAGCTGCTGAGGAGACGGCATCCCAGGCGACCTGCACCGTCGAGATGCACGGTGGCAGCAAACGCCCGAAGGCCGTCCAGGTACCGATCACTCCCAATACCCACGTCCAGGACGTGCTGGTCGCCAGCAAGGCGGCCAAACGCTACAGCAATCCGGAAGTCGTCCTGGTGCGGCGCGTCGAGAATGGCAGCCAGCGTAATCTGAAGCTCGCTTGCCGCTACGACCGCAAGGAAGATCGCATCGCTTGGGACACCGACTACGCCGTCCACCCTGGCGACCGCATTATGGTGCGGGAGGACCAGGCGAATCCCATGGGATCGATGCTGAACTCCGTCACCGGACCCTTCTTTGGCGGCAGCGGCAAGTAGTTCGCTGGCGGAGCAGACTCCTCAGCGGGCAACTCGCCAGCGAACACGGAACTGCTGCACCATCACTAGGAAGAGTACTGCGTCCAGCAGGACCGTTGTCGCGCAGTACCCCGCCAAGATCCGCCAGTCCGCGGGGAAGAAACGGTCGACCGGCAAGCCGTTGTTGAACATCCCCGCGAAGGCGCTCGAATCCGGCGTGGGAATGCTGAATACGGCGGCAAAGGGGCTGGTTACGCCCAGCCAAACCTTATAGCTCTGCAGCCAGCCGCTCCAAGGCGAATCGCTACGAAACACGACTCCCGCGAACAGGATCGCCGCGACGGGCGCGGCGAATAGCAGCAGCAGGATCGTGTAGGCGGTCATCAGACTCGTGGTCGTCTTCTGGCAAAAGCTGGAACATCCCAGAGCCACGAGCGCCGTGGTGAGACAGGTCAGGAAGATGACCGCCAGAAATCCTAGCACCGCCTGCCAGTTCTCCCAGAAGTAGGGCACCAGCACGACGGCCAGGAAGAGCGGCCACATCAGTAGCAGCGTCAAACCGCAGGAGACGCGCAAGCCGGCAAGAAGCTTTCCCCAGAGGATGTCCCAGGGAGCGAGGGTCGTCGTCAGCAGCAAGCTCAACGTCTGCCGCTCGCGTTCACTGGTGAGGCTTCCGGCCGAGAACACGGGGCCCACCAGCATATTGAACAGCAGCACGTAGGCGATGTACCACGGCGCCATCCAGGGAAACACAAATAGATTCACGGCCATGATCGGAATCGCCAGCAGCATGCTGATCTGGATCACTAGCCGGAGCATCAGGGTGCCTTGGCTGAAGATCTCGCTGCGTATCTCTTTGTCGTAAATCGGATTCGCGTCATCCGCGAGCAGGTCGTCGCGTTTGGAGGGGGCGAACAGGCGGTCCGGGAACTGGTCCGGCCGAAGCACGAGGCCGACCGCTTCACGGGACTCCCGCTCCAAGTCGACCACATCCTTACCCTCGCTGCCGACATCGGGCGGATGCAGCAGGCGGCGAGTCACCCGTCGAAACAGTGGAACGCAGATCGCCGTGGCGAGAACGGGGCTTCCCAGCGCGGTCCCCCAGAGGCGAAGGCTGCCGCGACCTTCCAGCGAACTCCATGCCATCACGGCCATCAGGGCCAACGGGAGGATCAGGAGGTAGGAGACGACGAGGGCGGACGACGTCCGCTGGAAGTAGCTACAGGCCACGCTGATCATTCCAAAGACCACGACCGAAGCCAGCAAGCCGAGATACCCGACGAGGACTTCGTAGATCGAAACACCTCCGAGCGGCAGGCAGAGGACGACGATGGGAGCGGAAGCCACCATCAGGAGCAGCAGCGGCACCAGCGAGGAGACGAGTTTTCCCCAACCAATCGACGCAGGCCTCAGCGGACTGGCCAGCAGCATCTCATAGGTCTTCCGTTCCTTCTCGCCGGC
>CAZUJM010000017.1:0-868 GCA_964620405.1 uncultured Pirellulaceae bacterium
TCGAGCGGATTCCTGGCGCCGGGTTCGTATACGGTTACCGAGCTGTTTGGACCGACCAGCGTCTGGTACCTTCATGCCACGTCGATCAGTCACGACTGGGATGGCGGTTCCAACACCGACTGGACCACCAACACCGTGACGATCGACCTCGATCCGGGCGAAACCATCACGGTGACCTTCAACAATCTCCGTCTGTCAGCCGACGTGACGATCGACAAGGCGCTGGCCTCCCTAACCGTGGACGCGGACCTTTCGGGCGATATCAGCGCGGGCGACACGATCGCCTACTCCCTGACCGTCACCAACTCGGGCGAACAGCCGCTTTCCAACATCGTTGTTACCGACCCAATGCCAGGCCTCGGTCCGATCACGGGCGGCGCCTCGTCGCTGCTGCCCGGGGCGTCGACGGTGTTTACGGCGTCTTACACGGTCACGGTCGCGGATGTCGTGAACGGCGGCATCACCAACACGGCCACGGTCAATGCGGTTGGCCTCGGCGGTGACTTGGTCAGCGATACGGACACCGAGACGACGGCGGTGCTGCAACGCGGCCGCATCATCGTCAGCAAGGTGACCGATCCGGCGACCCCCGGCACCAACTTCAGCTTCCTCCCCAGTTGGGGCCCGGGTTTCCTGCTGCAGCATGGTGAATCGAAGGACAGCGGACTGCTGATGACAGGCTCCTACACCATCGAAGAACTGTCGCTGCTGCCGCTCGGTTCCGTATGGGCGTTGGAGTCGGTCGAAGTCACCGGGGGCGACCTGGACAGCGGCTCGACCATCCTGGGCAGCCAGGCCACGATCGACTTGGACGCGGGCGAAACCATCACGGTGGTCTACACGAATCGCCGCCTGTCCTCCAGCGTCC
>CAZUJM010000017.1:878-16705 GCA_964620405.1 uncultured Pirellulaceae bacterium
ACAAGAAGTTCGACGGCATCCTCACCGACGCCGACAACTCCACGGATGTCACCGTGGGCGATACGATCCAGTATGAGTTCGTCGTCACGAACACCGGCGAGCAGTCGCTGTCGGACGCGCAGATCTCGGATCCCCTGCCGGGCCTCAGCCCGATCCATGCCGAGCCGTTCAGCTTGGCACCGGGTGAGTCGGCGACCTACCATGCGACCTACGTCGTGACCTCGGCCGATGTGGCCGCAGGACTGCTCACGAACACCGCGACGGTGACGGCGGAGAACCAGGCGGGCGACGTCGTCAGCGATTCCGATTCCGAGTCGATTACGCTGCTGCCGCGCGGCCGCATCATCGTGGAAAAGCAGACGAATCCGGATGGCAGCACGTCCGAGTTCACGTTCACCAACAGCTGGACCGATCCGTTCCTCCTGCAGGACGGCCACCAGCACGACAGCGGCTCCCTGGCTGCCGGTACCTACACGGTCCGCGAGAAGCTGCCCGTGCCGGGCGTCTGGCTGCTTGATAATATCGTCATCCTTGGCGGCGATACCGACGGCGGCAGCACGGTCGACCTGCAGACCTGCACCGCCACGATCGACCTCGATCCGGGCGAAGTGATCCGCGTGGCGTTCACCAACCGGCGCGAGCGGTCCGAGGTGTCGATCGACAAGAAGTTCACCGGCCTTGTGAACGACGCCGACGGTTCGGGCACCGTGACGCTGGGCGACACGATCGGCTACGCCTTCGACGTGCAGAACCTCGGCGAGCAGAAGCTCTACGACATTGTCGTCACCGACCCGCTGCCTGGCCTGGGCGCCATCACCGGCGGTGAGAGCATGCTGTTCCCGGGCCAGGTCGCGACCTGGAATGCCACCTACGTGGTCACGGCCGCCGATGAACTGGCGGGAACGCTGAACAACACGGCGACGGTCAACGCGGTCAGCTTCGGTGGAGACCTCGTCTCGGATTCCGATTCCGAATCGGTCGCGATCTCGCCCAGCGCCCGCATCATCGTCGAGAAGGTGACCGACCCCGCTGGTGCGGACATCAACTTCACTTTCAATTCGTCTTGGGACGGCACCTTCCTGCTGCAGGGCGGCCAGAGCCTGACTAGCGGCTACCTGCCCGCTGGCAGCTACTCGGTGTCGGAACTCCCGTTGATGGGTGGAGTCTGGACCTTTGTGTCGGTCGAAGTCGCCAGCGGGGATACCGATGGCGGCAGCAGCGTGGCCGACAGCACCGCCACGATCGACCTCGATCCCGGCGAGACGGTGCGGGTGGTCTTCCGCAACCGCCGCCTGACCGAGAGCGTGGAAATCGACAAGGCGTATACGGGCATCGTGAATGACGCCGATAACTCCGGCGGACTCAGTGTCGGTGACGTGATCGGTTACTCGTTCACGGTCACGAACACGGGCGAGTTGCGACTCTTCGATGTCAGCGTCGTGGATCCGCTGCCTGGCTTGTCGGCCATCACTGGCGGCAGCGATTCGCTGTGGCCTGGCCAGTCGACGACTTTCACGGCGACCTACACGATCACGCAAGCCAATGTCGACCAGGGCGTGGTGAACAACACGGCCAGCGCCTTCGCCGTGGCCCTGGGTGGTGTCGCCGTGGCGGATACCGATTCGGAGGGGATTACGCTGCCGCAGAACCCGGCTGTGTCGATCACCAAGTCGGTAGTGGTCTCGCTGGATGCCGATAACTCGAACACCCCGAGCCTCGGCGACACGCTGACCTATACCTTCACGGTGACCAACGCTGGCGATGTCACACTGTCCAATGTGGGCGTCACCGATCCGCTGCCTGGATTGAGTGCCATCACGGGCGGAGCGAACACGCTGGCGGTGGGAGGAACGACCCTGTTCGTCGCCACCTACACGCTGACCCAGGCCGACGTGGACAACGGCTCCATCGCCAACACGGCGACCGCCACGGCCACTTCTCCCCTTGGCGCGTCGGTCTCCGACAGCGACGGCACGACCCTCGCCATCCCGGCAATCCAATGCCTGGTGCTGGAGAAGTCGGTGGCCCTCACCACCGATGTCGGCCAGACGGGCATCGGCATGAACGATACGCTGACGTACACGTTCAAGCTGACCAACGTGGGCAACCAGACCCTGACGCAGGTGACTATCGAGGATCACCTGCCGGGCCTGAGTGCCATCACGCTGCCGTCCTCGACGCTGGCCCCGGGTCAATCGGTGACCGGCACCGCGACCTACGTCGTGACGCATGCCGACGCGGACCGCGGCTACATCACGAATGTCGCCAAGGCCTACGGCAACACGCCCAGCGGCAATCCGTCGACCCAGGCCGACGACGTGTACGATGCCGACATGGTGACGGTCTCCGTCCAAGCCGTCGGCAAGGGCTGTTCGGCCGACTTCTGGAAGAGCAACGCGGAGCTTCACGGAGCGGCCGCGTGGCCAGCCGGTTACTCGCCGGACCAGAGCATGGGGACAGTCTTCGCGAACGGAGAAGGCATCACGCTGCTGCAGATGCTCAACGTCGGCGGCGGTGGCGTCAACGCGCTGCTGCGACAGGGCGTCGCGGCGGTCCTGAACGCCGCCCATCCGGATGTCGACTACCCGCTGACGGTCCAACAGGTCGTGGACTTGGTGAACACGGTCCGCGCCTCCGGCGACATGACCGCGATCCAGGCGCTGACCGACCAGTTGACGGCCTACAACCTGGCTGGCTGCGACATCGACCTGCACCATGACCCGGTCCAGCCGCTGCATGTGCTCTACGGCGACGCGAACCTGGACGGCCAGTTCAACTCGGCCGACTGCGTGTACATCATGCAGCTCGGCCAGTACGAGGACGGCGTGCCGTTCAACTCGCACTGGGGCTCCGGTGACTGGAACGGAGACGGGGAATTCTCCACGTCCGACTTCGTCGTGGCCTTCCAGCAAGGCATGTACGAAGGCGGCGTGTGCGCGACGCCCGTCGCTGAACTGGCTGCGGCGGTCGACGAGCTGTACTCGCAGGATGAAGAGTGGCTGTAGTCGAGCAGCGGCCGTGAAGGCCTGTCGTTCGTTTTAAGCTTGAGCCCCGTTCCGCCTGTTCCGGCGGGACGGGGCTTTTTCGTGGGCGAGTGGGTTGAACCACGGAGGACACAGAGAGCACGGAGGACATGACAGGCACGAAAGGCGTGGAGGCCTGCTAAGGAAGCTGCGTTCGCAGGTCGGCCACGAGCTTGGCGAGGCCTTCGAGGTTCTCGCGAAGGCTCTCTTCCGCATCGAGGTTTTCTCGGTGGTCCAAGATGCCGATGCGGCCGCGGTAACCGCTGGCAAGCACGGCCTGCAGCATCGCCTTGTCGTGCTGGCCCTTGCCGACGCCCAGGATCTTTGGCTGCGCTCCCTCGTTCATGCCGTTGATGTTCAGGCAATGCAGGTAGGGCAGCATCTCGGCGAGCAGTTGTGGAAACTCGCCGATATGATCGTGGCCATGATGGAAGTTGTAGACAATCCCCACATGGTCGGCATCCTCGTGCTCCCGCAGCCATCGACAGACGGCCACCATGTTGCGAGGCTCACCCATCCAGCCGCCGTGGTTGTACAAGCTCAGCGGGCAGCCCAGTTCTCGCGTCTCTTTCACCAGCGGCAGCAACTGCTGCGCGGCCGACTCCACCTTGGCTTCCTGCGTCTCCCCCTGCGGCGCGGGAATCATCTTCCAGATCTGCGGATGGAGCTGGTGTTTGCGGAACAGCTCGAACGCCTGCGGGTGCACGTCCCAGAAGGCGAAGTAGTCGAGGCCATGCTTTTTATAGGCCAGGATCTCTTCCTCAAAGGAGGCGACGTGTTCTTCGCGCCAGTCGTAGGCCACGTGGCGCAGGCCGAGTCGAACGAGCATTTCGGCGCGTGCTTCGGGCCCACGTTTCAAGGCGTCGAACGGCACGATGCACCATGCCACGAGGTTATCCTTGCCGAACAGGATCTCCGGCGCCACCGGCTGCCCGGTATCTGTCTTCGCCGCTGCCGTCTCGGCAGGCGCCGCCTCCACGGCTTGGACCGACGACATCTCCATCCTCGAAATCGGACCCGCAACGCACAGGACCAGGCCGGCCCAGGCAAGCCGACGCGTTCTTGAAGCCCACCGATGCCAACCGAGCGACATAAGGATCTCCTTGGGAATTCGATGCATGGGAAGACAGTGGCTCGTAAAGCCAAAGCGGGGATCGCTACGGAATCGGTTCCGCGTCGACCAAAGGAGCGTTGCTCGTCGACGCGTTCGTTTCGGTCGGATTGCTGGCGTCGTCCTTCGTGGTACGCGCCTGTCCGTTCCCGGCTTCAGGCAGATGCTGCAGGTAGTGCCAGATCGCGCGGAACTGCCGCGCGGCATCGCCCTCCAGGATGTCGACGACCTTGGTGCGCCGGCCATCGGTGGCGAGCCGGGGCATTTTTGTGCGGATGTCATAGCGTGCAGGATCGAGGGCAAACCGCTGGAAGAATTCTCCCCGCAGCCGGTTCCTGGTCAGCGCCAGGTTGATTCCCTGCGCGATCTGGGTTCGTTCATCGCCGCGCGGCTGCTGCGCACCGATCCCATGGCACTGGCCGCAGTCGAGGCCGGTGGGCTGGGTGAGTCGTTGGCCGAGATCCGCGAGTTGAGCGTCGCGAGGAGGCAGGGGCGGATCGCCGGAAGGCATGCCGTGCTGCCGCGCAAGTCCGGCGGCCACGACCTCCGCCGCCTGCGGGAAAGCGGGCATCCGCGCGCGCAGCCAGGGGCGTGAACGCTCCGGGTGTTCGCCGCGCAGCAGCCCGACGACCCACTCCTGCTTCAGCTTCTCTCCCGCCCAGGTCAGATTCGGCAGCAGTTCCGGGGGGCGTCCATCTCCTTCCTCCAGCAGCGCATCGACACGCGCCACCTGTTCCGCATCGCGTTCGTGGCACGCTCCGCATTGCCAGCGCCGCAGCGCCGACTCGGCCGCCTCGCCAAGTTCAGCATGTCGTGCCGCTTCCCCGCGCCGCTCCGATGCCTGCACTCGCCGCAGCCACGCCACCACGGCCGCTCGATCCTCATCCGACCAGGCGTACCGGGGACTGCGGCGCGCATCGTCGGTCGACACCGGTTCCTGCGATGACAGGCACCCCGCATCGAACCGCGCCAGCGACTTCAGCGGCGCAGCCCTTGGCACGATCGCGCCGGCCGCTTCGGGGCCCTGGTGGCAGGACTGACAACCGAGTGTCACCCACGTCGCGCGTCCCCGGGCGGCATCGCCAACCAGCTCACCGGTCCATTCCGCCAACTCAGCCGTCTGCCGGTCCAGCAGGTAGTCCGCCAACGCCTGGGCTTCGGTCGTCGAGAGTCGGAAGTCGGGCATGCGATTCGACGCGTAATGTGCGTGCGGCTGCGCGAGGTAACGGGCGAGTGCCCCTGGCTGGAACTTGCTGCCCGCCAGCGCGAGTGGCAATCGCTGGTACTCGTCCGTTTCACCGGCCGCTGTCCACCGATGGCAGGCGGCACACCGCAGGTCCTGGTACAAGGTTTCTCCCGCCGACACAGCGACGCCGGATGCCTCCGGAACCGCCTCGTGCGACGCGTCCGACTCCGCGGAAAGATACGCCGCCAGATCGGCCGCGTGCTGCCGATCTGGTGGGTGACGCGCATCGAGCATCCGCGGCATCTCGCCGTCGTGACGCAAGCTGGTCGGGTCGGCCAGCCATTGCATGATCCAGCGCTGCGTCAAACGGCGCCCGGCCGAACGCAGGTCCGGCGCATCGTATTCCACGCGCGCAGGGGTCTCCGCTTCGCCCCCATGGCAGCGCGCGCAACGGCCCGTGTCGACCAGTTCCGCGCCCCGTCGCCAAGCCGACGCCTCCTCCATGCCTGCGGCATCCGCCGGACGATGGAACAGGGAGGTCGCCGGAATGGTCTCCGTGCCGAACGTACTGCCGCTCCATTCCACGCGCAACCGCGCATCGCCCTGCAGCGGACTGGCGTACAACAGTTCCAGCTTGTGGTTGCCCTTGGCTAGCGGCATGGTGCGCCGCGGTATCCGCCCCAGGTCGTCCGCATGGACTTCAAACACCTCCTGGTCATCTACCAGCAGGCGCACCCGGCCCGTGCCCTCTAGGGAAAAGGTGACGTTATCCCGCATGGGCTGGTGCAGGAATCCCGCGGCGCGGGCCACGAACGCGCCGGGCGGTAGTCCACGGGTCGGCGATTCTCCCGCCGGCACTGCCAGGGCCGCGAGGCGGCCGCGGACGACATCGCCGCCCGCTCGCGTCAACGCATCGTCCTCCCTCCCCCGCTCGTCGCCACCCGCCATCCGCGGCCGATAGTACCAGACCAAGCCGGGAACCAGATCCTCGTCGCGCACCCGCGTCTGGCGGCTTGGATCGGGCTGTCTCAGCGACGACTCCTCGATCGCCGTGTCCGGCACGACATGGATGGTGTGGTAGTAGGTGTTGCGCAAAGTGGCTCCGTCCCGCGCCTGCACGACGTAGGAGATCGCCATCTGCATGACCGGCTGCACGGCCGGAATCTGAAGAAAGACCGTGCGATCGTCAAGCAGCGTAGCCGACTGGATCTCCACGGTATCGTGTCCCTCCACGCCAGGCTGCGACACCTTGAATTCGCGCGAACCATAGTGGGCACCATAGTCATAGTTCCACTGCTGCACGTCGTAACTGTCGGGATCCTCGGCCGTCATCGGGTCGAGAGGATCCGAGAACGTCAGTGCGATGCCGTTCGCCAGCGTGCGCACTCCGGTCAATAGGTTCAGCGGCCTTGGCGTCCGGCGGACGCGCTGCAGGCAGCCGTCCATGACCGCCGCGCTGACCCAGCCGCGCAGCCCAGACACATAGAGATGCCCATCCCAGGGACTGAAACGACCGCGCATCGCTCCCGATTCAAAGTTCGCTGGCAGCGGCAGGCTGCCGCCCTGGACGAAACGCGTCCCGGGTGCCACGGACGTGTCACTGTCAGGTATCTCGATGCGCCGCGAGCCGCGTATCGGCCAGTGCGCGGGCAACCCGGCCGAACGCGGCTCCAGCAGCGTCAACAGCATCCGGCACTGCCCGAACGAAAAGCTCAGCATCTGTCCCTGCAACGCCCCCCAGGTCGGATTGGACACCCAGACCTGGCCGCCGGTGGAGTTGTCGACGAGTCGCGGGATCCAGCACAGCGGCGGGTCGTAGCCGCGCGGCCTTGTGGGCGTCACCCGCGGGCCGCCATATCCGTAGTATCCGTCCCGCGTCACCTCGTAGATGGCCGACGCGGGAGTCCACTCGCCCTCCTGCGGCGCAACGGTGACTACATCCCCAGGACCGACTCCGAGGCCGTTCGAGTTGCGCAGCCCAGTCGCCAGGTGCTCCCAGCGACTTCCGTCGCGTGCCACGCGATGCACGCCCGCGTGGTTCACATAGTAGAAGTTGCCCGCCGCGTCCGTCTCCAGGCACGCGGCGAAGTCGTGTCCGCCCGCGGACGTTGGCGCGTCGTTATTCAGGCTCTCGTAGTAGTCCGCTTCCCCATCTCCATTGAGATCGTGCAGCCTCGTGATGCGGTCGCGTCCCTGTACGTAGACGATATCGTCCACGATGCGCAGGCCGAGTGGCTGGAAGAGGCCGGTTGCGAACCGCCGCCAATGCACTTCGCGCAGGTCCGCGTCCAGGCCGTCAAGCGTCCAGACATCGCCGTGCATCGTCGACACGGCCGCACGCCCCGCTTGGGAGAAGAAGTCGTGACCGCCGATAAACATGAGCGCGCGATACGGATTGTCGAACGGAATGCGGATCGTATCCACCGCCAACCCGCCCTCTTCCTCCCCCACGACGCCGCGCGTGGTCAACGTATCGGGCCAGCGCGGAACACCGCCTCGGGGCCGAGCCAACCGCTGCATCTCGGCAGCGACCGCCTCGGTCGCTGCGGCCGGCATGTCCTCGTTGATCGCCCGAGCCAACCCGACCACGATCCGCCGCTCCACCGAAGACGCCGGGATTTTCAACCGCGTCGAACCCGCCTCCTCACGCGCGATGGTCGCATCCCCCGCCAGCACTTGGACTGCTGCTTCCGCATCGGCCACCTGCACGACGAGTTCCCGATCGCTAGGTCCGATGAGGAAGGTGCGCAGAAAGAGAAGTTCCTTGTCGCCACGCGGCGCCACCCAGGGAGATTCCAAAACGGGCACCTGCGCCACTTCATAGGATAAGAGGACGCGCGGCCCATCGAGGTAGAGTCCCCGGTACCGCACCGGATCTTCACCCCAGGCAGGCCCCGCCACGTTCTTGAATTCGATCGGTCCGGCGATCCGAGGAGTCTCGATCACGCCGAAGCGAGATGCCGTGAAGTCGAGGAATTGGTCGCGCCACCCGCAGGTCAGGCTCATCGTATCCGAATCGAAGCAGACGCTCGCCTGCCGCGCATCGCCCACGCGAATGGCAATCGACTTGGTGACCATCCCCACGGGCGTCGGCAGCGAAGACGCCAAAAAGGGGCCGGTGTCCATGTCACGCCACCGCGTGTCCTCCGAATCGCCTTCCACCCAGCGAAAACCGAGCGCATCCTCACCCCAATGGCCTTCCGTCTTCGGCAGCTCCCGATCACCCGGCACGCTGGGCGTCGGTGCCGCATCGGCAGGCGGTGGCGAAGCGAGTTGAGGTGTGCCAAGCTGGGTTCGATCGGCGGCGCTGGCGATGCCGGCCAGCAACAGCAACAGAGCCGGAATCCACCAAGGGTTGCGAGCACTCGTCATGAGGGACTTCCGGTGGGAGGAGCGGCGACGGGAGGAGGAAGGAGCGGTGGGTCGATCGGCAAGCGGCGCCGGATACCGCGAAGCGACGATATTGTGACCGCGAATGCCAGCCGTTGCAAACGGCCTTCCAGTGCCACCCTGCGTTTCGAGGACGCCGCGCGGATTCTCCACGGACATCGCACCGCCGCTCGCACCTTACCTCCACTCGGCGGCGATCCGCGCAAGTTGCTCGAACAGCGGACCCGATGCGGGGATCGGCCGCTCGAACACTTCCGCAATCACTGAAGTCCAGCCGTGGAGAAAGTACTCCCAGCCGTCGACGACCCGCAGTGACCGTGCGTGCTGCTGCCGGCTGGCCTGGGCGAGGAACACGAGGTCGCCACGATAGTTGAAGTCCCAGGCGATGGCTTCGTGCGGAAAGAGGGCGGCATCCGAAAGCGGGGATCCCGGCGCGTCCTTGCCGAGTCCCGTGGCGTTGACGACCAGCGTGCGGGGCGGGCACGATGCCAGCAGGCGGTCCGTATCCTGGGCGTCGGTAACGCGATGGTATTCGACATCGGGCAGCTCTGCCGACGCCGCAGCGAACGCCTGCTGATGCACGCGCTCGATCGCCGCCAGCCGTTGTTCGTCGCGATCGGTGATGACGAGGCGCGACGGCCGGTTCGCGCCGTGACGCGGATGCAACAGGTACCAGGTCAACGCGACGGAGGCCCCGCCCGCGCCGCAGACGAACGCCGCGGCGCGCGAGCGTTCCCAGTAGCCTGGCCCCACGATCGAATCGACGGCCAGCCCGCTGTTGACCGCATCCTTGGCATGTCCCACGAGGCGCGAGCCGCGTTTCGCGATGCTGCTGACCTCCTGCATCAACGCCGCGAACTCGTCCAGCTCCTCAAACAGATCGCGGCTGGCGGCCAGGACATCCAGCTTGTGGGTGGTCACGAGGGCGCCGCGCGCGAGCGGATCGTCCTTGATCGACTGAACGACGTGCCGATAGTGTTCGGGGCGGTCGTGCAGCGGAAAGTTGATACCCCGCAGTTCCGCGTCCCCAAGCCCCAACACAGCGGCCCAGCGAGGAAAGATCCGCATGATCGACGACTGATGGGTGGTCACGCCGATGAAGTACATGGTGGGCCGCCGCGCAGGCTTCCAGGGATCCCGCGGATTGAAAGGCGGCAGCGGTTCGGGGAACTCCATCAGGCGTGTCTCCAGCTGGCGATATCAGGGGGGAAGGTGACGGCAACGCTGCGGGGATCCTGGGCGAAGACTGCCGCGCCCCCGCGGCATTCGTTCCAGTCGAGGTCAGGCACGCAGTCTCTGGGCGAGGTCGTTGTGTCCGCCCACATCCGTCAGGCGCCGCTCCCGGCCCTCGAACAGGTAGGTGAGCCGGCGGTGGTCGACGCCCAGCAGTGACAACATGGTGGCGTGCAGGTCATGCACGTGCACCTTGTCTTCAATGGCGCGAAAACCGAACTCATCGGTCGCGCCGATCGCCTTGCCACCCCGAATGCCGCCACCGGCCATCCAGGCGCTGAAACCGTAAGGATTGTGGTCGCGCCCCTGGTTTCCCTGCATCACCGGAGTGCGTCCGAACTCGCCCGCCCAGACCAACAGCGTCGTATCGAGCAACCCTCGCTGCTTGAGGTCCTGCAGCAGTCCGGCGATCGGTCCGTCCGTGCGCCCCGCGTTCGTGGCGTGATTCCTGGCACACTCACCGTGCCCATCCCAGTCGGTGTTGATCAGCTGCACGTAGCGCACGCCGCGCTCGACCATGCGACGCGCGAGGAGGCACATCTTTCCAAAGCGGTCGGTGTCCTTCTCGCCGATCCCATACAAAGCGTGCGTGGCCGCAGTCTCGGATTCAATCGCCATGAGTTCCGGCGTCGCCGTCTGCATGCGATAGGCCAGCTCGTAGTTCGCGATGCGGGCATCAAGCCGGCTGTCGCCGGGCCGCTGGTCGCGATGGCGACGGTTCCAGGAGGCCAGCTGATCCAGCAGCACGCGCTGCTGCGCGGCGGTCACACCCGGAGGAAGCCGCAAGTTCTGGATCGGTTGGCCCTCGTCGCGCAGCACGGTTCCCTGGAACGCCGCGGGCAGGAACCCGGACTGATACATGACCGGCCCGCCACGAAATCCACCATCCGACAGCACCATGTACGCCGGCACGTCGCGACTCTCGCACCCCAGCCCGTAGCTGACCCACGCTCCCACGCTCGGATGCCCCAGCAGGAGCGAACCGGTCATGAGGTAGGTGATCGCCGGTCCATGGATGAACGATTCATGATGGCACGAACGGATCACCGCCAAGTCATCGGCATGGCGCGACAGCCGGGGAAACAGCGAGGAGATTTCGAGCCCGGACTGACCGCAAGGCTGGAACGGAAAAGGCGAACCAAGCAGCTTGCCGTCGCTGGCCTTCATGAACTGCAACGAAAGGCCCGCGGCATTGAAGCTCTCCGGCAGCGGCTGGCCGCTGTACTTGGTGAGTGCCGGCTTCGGGTCAAACGTTTCCAACTGGCTGGGGCCACCAGTCATGAAGAGAAAGATGACGTTCCGCGCCGTGCCGCGTGTATCGCTGGGCCGAGCCTGCTGGGGATCAGACTCGCGGGCAGCCTGCAACTCGCCCAGCGCCATGCTGCTCACCCCAAACGTTGCCCGCTGCAACCATTCACGACGCGACCATGCGCCGCGCGCCGCGTCACCCGCCCGCGCGTCCGCCACGTCTTCGGCCGCATGATCCTCCCTCGCTGGTCGTCTTGCTCTCATTCAATCCACCATGACGAATTCGTTGAGGTTGAACAACGACAAGACGAACAGCGACCAGGCCTGTCGTTCGCTATCCGCCGCACCGTCGTCTGGTCCGCTGGAGGCGCTGCTGGAAGCCCGGGGCACATTGGCTGCAGCCGACAGCTGCGCGACCATCCGCGTCGCTTCGAGCACTTCCTCGGGCGAGGCGGGGCGGCCGAGCGCGAGGTACCAAGCGCGCTGGATGCGAGCCGTCGTGTCGGAGCCGGCTTCCTTCAGGATACGCGCGGCGAACGCATCGGCCTGGTCGTGGGCCGTATGATTGTTGAGCAACCAGAGTGCCTGGGGGGCGACGGTCGACTCCTCGCGCCCCGCGCAGCTCACAGCGTTCACCGGCGCGTCGAAGAGATCGAACAGGGGAAAGCGAAAGTTGCGGCGTACCAGGATGTAGATACCGCGACGCGTGTGCTCGGCCGGATCGGCGGAGACCACCCACTGCGACTTGTTGGTCAACTCCTCGGCCACCAGCGGCGGCAGCACGGGCCGCCCTCCCATTTTCGGATTCAGCGTGCCGGCCACGGAGTGAATCGCATCCCACAGCGTCTCCCCTTCGAGGCGTCGTCGGTTCATGCGCCACAGCAGTCGATTCTCGGGATCGACCTCGGCATGGCGGGGCGTTCCGTAGTCACTGGCCTGCTGGTACGCTTCGGAGGTCATGATCCGCCGATGCAGGTCCTTGATGTTCCAACCGCTGGCAATGAACTCCGCGGCGAGCCAGTCCAGCAGTTGGGGGTGGGACGGACGTTGCCCCATCTGCCCGAAATCGCTGGGCGTGCTGACGAGGCCTCGTCCGAAATGCCACTGCCAGATGCGGTTCACCATCACGCGGGACGTCAACGGATGGTCGGGGCGGGTGAGCCAGAGTGCGAGTTCTGCGCGACGGCGATTGGCAGCGGTGGACGAGGGCGGCGCGGCGGGGGAGGAGTGGGCCGTGAAGACGGCGGGCACCGCGGGCGCGACCTCGTCGCGCGGCCGGTCGAGGTCGCCGCGCGCGAGCCAGCGGACGGCAGGCACGAGCGGCTCGCGTTCGTGCCCGAGCACGGTGGCGGTCGGAATCTCCATCAGCCCGTCGAAACGCACGCCCTGCGCATCGGCGGGCGGGACCGCCAGCACCGCGCGGGCGATCGCCTCCAACAGCCGAGTGCGTTCGGCCTGCTCCGCGTCCGTCAGTGCGCGTCCTTGCGTGCGGTTTTCAAAGAGCTTGTACGCCTGCCGCGCCTCGTCGACAGCCAGCAGCGTCGGATAGTGCTGCCGGAAATCAGCGACACCCATGGCGTGCACGATCGGCACGTCGACTTCCTTGCTTCCCGCGAAAATGGCCTGCAGGGCGTAGTAGTCGCGCTGCGAGATCGGATCAAACTTATGATCGTGGCAGCGGGCGCACCCCAGCGTCAGCCCCAGGAACGCCGCTCCGGTGGTATCCACCCAGTCCGTAAGTCGCTCCTGGGCCAGCTTCCGCGCGTCCATGTTCGATTCATGGATCTGCGGTCCCAGCGCATAGAACCCCGTTCCCGTCAGCGCCTCGAAATGCTGCAGCTTTTCGACCGGCATGACATACGAACCGGCCAGGTCGAGGTTGTCCGGCCACAGCTCATCGCCGGCGATCTGCTCCTGCACGAACCGGTCATAGGGCTTGTTGTCGTTGAACGACTTGACGACATAATCCCGGTACCGCCAGGCGTTCTTGTAGTAGATATCCGTTTCGTAGCCGCCGGTATCGGCGTAGCGGGCCACATCCAGCCAGTGACGGCCCCAACGCTCCCCGTACTGGGGCATGTTCAGCAGTTCCTCGATCAACCGCGGCCACGCATCGGTCGTCGTGTCGTGGACAAACGCCTCGACGCGTTCCGGCGCGGGCGGCAGGCCGACGAGGTCGAGGTAGGCACGCCGCACTAGGGTCCGCCGATCGGCCTGCGGCGCATGCGGCAATGCGTGCCGCGCCAGCGACTCGCGGAGAAACGCGTCGATCGGATGCTCGCGCGACGCCTGCCCTGGTGACCAACGATTGTCAGCCGTGGAGCCTTCCTCGTTCGCCAAGGCATCGAGGTCCGGCACGGGTGGACGGACGATCGGCTGGAACGACCAGAACCTCGCGCCTTCCTGCATGCGCGCCGCCCACCCGGAAGCCGCTGCGGTCTCCGCCGGACCGATCGCTCCCGCCTGGATCCAGCGCTCGATCTTCGCGATCTCGTCCTCGCGGAGTTCCGGTTCGCCGTCGGGCGGCATCTTGCGGTCACGCACCAATTGAAAGAGCAGGCTTTGCGCGGCGTTCCCCGCGGTGATGGACGGTCCCGACGTTCCTCCGCGCATCAGGCTGGACCAGGAACTCAGGTCCAGTTCGGCTTCCCGGAGCGACTCTCCGTGACAATGGACGCACTTGGCCGCCAGCAGGGGCGCGATGGATTCGCCGAACGCGGGCCCAGCGGACTCGGAAGCCTCGGGCTCCCGCGGCCGCTCATCCGCTCGCACCCTCGCATCCTCCTCGACGGCCATCCAGGCCATCATGAGGAGCAGCCCCCCGGCGATACCGCGGGCGACGACTCGCGAGAACGCGACAGCGAAGAGGCCTGGGGGCAACACGGCGAACGCCTCGGCAACGGAGGGACGCGACCACCCCGAAGTCGACGAAGAGACTTCGGGCCGCAGGGTCAGGCTAACAGCCGGCGCGGGCCAAAGAAACAGGGTCCGGTCTCATTTTCGCCAGACGCAAACACAGGCCCCATCTCATTTATTCAGAAAGGCTGACAGCGCTCGCCAGCGTCTCCCGCATCAGCCGCTTTAGCTCGTCCGAACAATCGGCAGGCATCAGCAACTCGGCGGCATGCAGCCCCAGGATTTCGCCAATCGATTCGATCGTTTTCAGGCCCGGTTTTCGGTATCCCGAGAAGAGCTGCGAAAGCTGCGACGGGCTGACCTCCAGGGCGCGAGCCAGTTCGGCCTGCGACCATCCGCGCGCCGCCAGTTCACGACGAACGTTCACGAGGAAGTTCGCCTGCGCGCTGGATTGCGTCGGTCGTTCAGATGCTGAAACAGGCACCCCGCCTTGGTGCAGCGAAATCATGACTCTCCCCTCGAGGATGACGACCGGGGAGTTCGTTTCCGCGCCACGCAACGGCCTTACAGGAACTCCCCCTCAGGGATACCTGCCAACGCCTAGCGGCTCTTGCCGTTTTTTTTTCGCCGATTTCCGAAAATCTTTTCCCGTCGGACGGACGGCACCGCCATGCCCGTCCCGGCTGCGCCGTACGCCGTCATGGCAGGGTCGGGTTGCCCGGCTGGCCGCTCCATTCAATCCAGCCGTTGCTGTAGAGCGACGTGCATTCCAGCCCCATGACGCGGGCGTAGAACAGCACCTCGGCGGCGCGCCAGCCGCTGCCGCACATGAAGCTGATATGCTTTTCCGTGTCGATCCCTGCCTCCTTCCATAGCCGCTGGATCTCGGCGGCGTTCCGCATCGTGTCGTCCACGTTGCGGTAGAAGTCCAGCGAGTCGGCGTCGGGTCCCCCGAAGGCGAACACGGCTCCCGGGATGCGACCTCTCCGCCGCCAGTACGAATAGCCCGTCACCTGGCCGTCGTACTCGCGGCGGCTGCGAACATCCGCCAGGACGAAACGATCCGCATCGGCCAGGCCCGCTCGCACTTCCTCCTGCGAGTCGATCCATTCGGGTCGCCCGGGAATGTCACGACCGAATTCGACTCCAGCGGGTGGCGTTCGCCGTGACTTTTCCAGCGCGTACCCATCCAGCTTCCAGGCGGTGACGCCACCGTTCAGGACGCGCACGTCGCGTACGCCCATGTACATCAGCACGACGGCCAAGCGGTGCGCGGCCATCGGGTTCGCCCCGCTGACGATGACCGTGTCATCGTGGGCGATGCCATGGTCGCGAGCCGCGCGCAGCAGGGTGGCCTTGTCCCCCAGCATCCAGCGCGGTGGCGGCTCGATGGCGTCGGTGTTGACATGGATGCTGGAGGGCACATGCCCCTCGTCGTAAGAGGCGTTCGCTTCCCCCCAGCTCGCCTCGACCATGCGCAACCGCACCGCGTCCTCGAACGTCTCGGGCCGCTGTCCGTCGAGCAGTTGGCGCACCACGACAGGCGGCACAAGGCGCCAGAACTGCGGGTAACGGTGCAGAGGCAGCGCCGGATCCCGCGCCCATTCACCCAGAGGATAGTAGGCCAGTCGCTCGCATCCCTGCCGGCGGAGGAAGTCGGCCACGCGCCGATGATCGCGGCCATTGGCGTCGCAGAGCAGGATGCCACGCGCGGCCACGATGCCCTTCGCTCGCATCGCCGCCTGAAGACGCTCCTCCCGCCGTTCCGCCGGCGCATCCA
>CAZUJM010000017.1:16715-24979 GCA_964620405.1 uncultured Pirellulaceae bacterium
CGACCGAACCCGGCAAGTGACCACCTCGTGGCAGTCCCTCCAGTGCCCAGCCGTTGTAGGCGTCTGGTATCCGCGTATCGACCACCACCCAGTCGGCGTCCTCCAGCCGCTGCCGAGCCTCCTGCGTGGAAACCTCACGCAGTCCTTCCGTCGCCTGGGCTAATCGCGGCGACAAATCCAGCGCGAGCACCACCAGGATGCATACGACCAAGCGGCTCCAACTGCCTGCCGCGCCGCGTCGTGAACTGCCGCCTCGATTTGGTGCTCGCATGGGACTACCTCAGGAATCACCTCGCGGGAAGCTCCCACTCACTCCGTGGCAATCGGAATCTCCTTCCCCAATTCTTGGATATAGCGAATCACCTCGTCCAGCATCGGCTCGGTGCTCGCATAGCGGCTGCCATCCTGGAGGAACGCCGTCACGCGCCGATCATGGGTCTGCATCACCGTCTGCACGTCCCGCGTCTTGAGGATCTCTTTCATCTCTTCCCAGGTCACCTCTTCCTCGCCAGCCGGCGGCGCAACGCCATCCACGGTCCACGCGACATCGGCCGACACCACGTATACGCGCACATGCGGCCGCAAATCGCGTGTGAGCCCGGGCTGCCGCTCAAACGCCACCTTTTCCGGCGAGGACTCGGCCACTTCATACGTCAGACGATCTTGGCCGGAACCCTGCCAGGCGAAGAGCAGGACCACCTGCTGCGCGAAGTCCACCTCTTTCTTCAGCCGCGCCACATCTTCCTCCGACAGGTACCGCGCGGCCTTCTCGGCCGATTTCAATACCAGCGGCCTCAAGGGCCTCGCGGGTCTGAAAGCGTCCTCCTTCGGCTGGACCCCCTCCAGTTCGCGAATCGGCCCGGCAGGCTTGTCCGCCGCGCCAACCATGCCCACCAGCACCAGCAGCCACCCCAGAACCATCATCGAGCGCATCCAACCTCTCCTCGAAATCATCTCTTGGACAACCTTTACACCACTCCGCGCGTGCGACGACCGCGATGCCCCATTATCCTGCGCGGCCCACCACCCGACAGCCCCGCCGGCGTGCCCCACGACTTTTCCGCGAGCGGGCTCAGCGCACCATGTTACGACTCGAGGATCGCCCGGATGCGTGGATGCACTAGAAGTTCATCCACCAACCGGTGCATCTCGGCCTGGTCGGGATCCTCGTTGCGGACGCTAACGTCAGCGTGGTTGCGACAGGGCTCCCCGTAACGCTCGAACGCCGGCAGCACATCGGCCCGCAGACGTTCCTCAACTTCCGCTTTCGTGCGCCCACGCTCGGTACCCTGGTCGCGGTTCAATCGGCGCGCCACCTGCTGTTCCTGCGACAGATCGACCCAGATCCGGTAGTCCAAGGCCTCGCGCAACTCCTGGCGATGGAACACATACAGTCCCTCCACAATGATGACGGGACGAGCTGGCTGGGGACGGGTGCCGGACCGACGGTGGTTTTGATAACAGTAGACTGGCACGAGCACATCGCGCCCGGCCTGGAGAGCCCGCAGGTCGTCGAGCACTGCATCAAGGTCCACCGCCTCGGGATGATCGTGCCGAAAGGGCAACTGTTCAACCACTGTCGGTTCCCTGTAGTAGGCATCCAGCGCGAGCACGGCCGCGCGGTTGACCAGTCGCTCGACCAGCCGTTCCGTCAGCGTCGACTTGCCGGATCCGCTCGGGCCGGCGATCCCGATCGTGAAAACAGACATGGAAAAGGCTCCTCGACAAAGACATTCCTCCGGCGGACGCCGACCGGGCGCACCATACCGCAGGTCGGTCGTTCAGGTCTGCCATCGGGGGCGGCGGGGCCGTCCATCGGGAATTAGACGCCTCCGGGCCGGGTGAAGGTTCCGGTTTTCGGGACAAAAAAGGCACTCCAGCCCGGATGGGCGACGATCGACAACGCGGGAGCCCGGCGGGGCCTGCTCGCTGCGACGATCTCGACCGATCCGACGGGCTTCATTTGCTTTACCCCCGGATACGCCTCTCGGACGCTGGATTACCATGATAGAGGCTTAGGGCCCTTGAGCGACTCGCATTTCAGGATCTTATCCATGGCCGCGGTTCCGATCCAGCAGCTGTCGATTGTTGTCCCGGTCTACCGCGGGCAGGCGACGTTGCGCGCGATGGTGGAGGAGCTGCTTCCGTACACGCGGGAGCGGATGACGCGCGGCGGCCATGGTTGGTGTGTGGGCGAGGTGATCCTGGTTCACGACTGCGGACCGGACGACTCGGCCTCCGTCATCGCCGAGCTGGTCGCGGAGCATTCGTGGGTGCGCGCGGTCTGGCTGTCGCGGAACTTTGGGCAGCACGCGGCGACGTTGGCGGGGATGGCCAGCGCGGTGGGCGACTGGGTAGCCACGATGGATGAAGACCTGCAGCACGATCCGGCCGACCTGGACACGATGCTGGAGACGGCGGTCACGTCCCGACTGCAGGTCGTCTACGCCGCGCCACGAAACGCCGCGCCGCATGGCTGGAAGCGGAACCTGCTGAGCACCTGGGCGAAGCGGATCGGGATCTGGCTGCAGGGCGGCTCGCTGCCCTACCTGATGCACAGCTATCGACTGGTTGACGGCGAAATTGCGCGCAACTTGGCGGCGTTCTGCGGCAAGGGCGTCTATCTGGATGTTGCCCTGCTGTGGGTCGCTTCCGCGATCGGCACCGCGCCCGTCACGCTGCGCGAGGAGCGTGGCCGGCCCTCCGGCTACACCTTCGCATCGCTCGTTGGACACTTCTGGAGCATGATACTCACCTCGGGTCCACGGCCCCTGCGAATCATTTCGCTGCTGGGCGCGATGGCGGTCCTGGTGGCGTTCATGACCGGCGGCATCGCGATCGCCTCACGCATGCTTGGATACAGCAGCACGCCCGGCTGGGCATCGCTGCTGGCCGCGATGTCGTTCTTTTCCGGCTGCATCCTACTGGCGCTGGGCACGATCGCCGAATACCTGGCGATCACCGCAGGCATCCTGATGGGTCGTCCGTTATATGTCGTGCTGACGCGTCCCGCCCGTTCCGTAGGCAAGCCATGAAACGCGTGGCCTGGGTATTAGGCGGTGGCGGACGGGTGGGGAACGCGCTGGCAAGGCAGTTGCGATTCGAGGGCGTGCACCTGTATCACCCCGATCATCCCTTGGTTTGGTCCGACGGGCCCGCCATGGATGCGCATTTCCAGACAGCGGCCGCGGAGTTCGCCGAACGCACTCGAGCAACGGACACTTGGGAAGTCTACTGGTCGGCTGGCGTGGGCCACATGGGCAGTACGGCCGAATGGATGCGGACCGAGGAGCAGCTGCTCGAGAGCCTCCTGAACCGGCTTGCCGAATGCCCGCCGCTTCTCGACGCGCGCGGCCGCTTCGTCTTCGTCAGCTCGGCGGGCGCGATCTACGATGGATCGGCGGACACGATCATTGATGAGCATTCCCCGATCGCTCCGACCTCCGAATATGCGCATTCCAAGTTGCGGCAGGAGGCCCTGGTGGAGCGTTCGACGCTCGCGCGCGCCGGCAACCAGGTGCTGCTGGCTCGCGCCAGTACGCTCTATGGCCCCGCGCCGGAAACGTCGTCGCGCCGCGGGCTGATCACCGACATCGCCCGCCGACTGCTGCGTCACCAGCCGATCAGCATCTACGTCCCTTTCGATGCGGTCCGCGACTTCCTGGACGTCGACGACGCGGCGCGCGTGATCATCGCGACGCTGCGAGCGAATCCCGATAGCCTGCCGGTGCGCCGCAAGATCATCGCGTCGGAATGTCCCGCGACCGTGGCGGATGTCCTGGGTGTTTTCGCGCGGCTCGCGCGCCGTCGCCTGCCCGTGGTCGCCGGAGCCAGGTCCTCCACGTCGCTCTACAGCCACCGCTATCGCTTCCGCACCGTCGTGGCACCCGAATCGCAGCGACTTATCCGCTATACGCTGGCCACCGGCATCGCCCGGTTGCTCGCGTGGGAATACAATCGCATGGCTCGCACGCCTGTCGGCAGGGAGGACGGGGTATGAGTCCTACAGGCGGTGCCGCAAGCGATCAGTTCGACGATCCTCGCGACGAACGGGATGCTGGGCACGATGCGGAGTTCGACCGGTACGCCAACGAGTACGACCAGATGCTGGCGGAAGGCATCGAGTGGTCCGGCGAGTCGGCCGAGTACTTCCAGCGTTACAAGATTCGCGACTGCGCGCGTGCCTTCGCGGACATCCACCAACGTCGCCAGCAGCACCCGGACCTGCTCGACTTCGGCGCGGGCACGGGCAACGCCATCCCGTTCTGGCGCGAGGCGTGGCCGCAGGTCCAACTGACGTGCGCCGACGTTTCGAGCCGCAGCCTGGAACTGGCCGAGAGACGTCACGCCGGCGCGGCGCGGTTCGCGGTGATCGACCACGGTCCCCTGCCCTTCGCGGACCAGTCGTTCGATGTCGCGCTCGCGGCCTGTGTCTTCCACCACATCCGGCACTCGGAGCACGCTCGCACGCTGGGCGAACTGCACCGAGTGCTGCGAGCGGACGGCGCATTGATGATCTACGAACACAATCCGCTCAACCCGCTCACACGCCGCGTGGTGCGGGACTGTCCCTTCGACCGCGACGCGCATCTGGTGGGTGCGTCCACCATGCGGTCTCGGTTGCTCAACGCGGGCTTCCGACGCGTCGAAGTCCGCTACCGCGTTTTCTTTCCGCACTTGCTGCGAGCGCTGCGCCGCGCGGAGGACTGGCTGGGCTGGCTGCCGCTCGGCGCGCAATACTACGCGATCGGCTGGAAGTAATCGCCCGCCGACCGGGGCGTTACTCCGCCTTGTCGGTCGAGAACCGCAGCAGCCATAACGTCGCCGCCGGACGGGGCGACAGGTAGCCTGGACCGCGTGGAACACCCACCGGCGACCCCTCGACTTCCGTCCCCTGCAGTTGCAACTGCACTTCCGCAGGCAGTTGTCCGTCTTTCGCGAGCGGCCGGGGCACGATCAGCCAAAATCGATCGTCGCGACAGGCTGCGCGCAACGCCCGCAGCGCGTCGGAAGGCTCCTGCTTAAGTACCATCGTCGGATGGCCCTCCAGGCCCGCGTGCAGCATTTCCAGGTAGAGTGACTGGTCGATCGACTGCGCCGCGACGCTTGTACCCCACCAGTAGACAATCGGCCGCTGCGGTGGTCCCGCCGCGATCGACGGCACAAACGCCTGCTTTGCGGGATAGGTATAGAATGAACCAATGTCGCGCGGTAAATCGGAATCGTAGAGCACCCAGCCGAGCAGGGCGATCCCCAAGGCCCAGCCAACTTTCGGGCGCCACCGAAAGGCGGCCAACAGGGACGCGGTCGGCATGCCGATCGACGCCATGGCAAAGTATCGTGTGAAGGACGTGAGCTTGGTCGACTGAATACCATCCATCAACAGCAGCAATCCCAAGGGCACGAGCAGCATCAGGGCCCACGGCAACACTTCGGTGTCGCGTCGCCAGACCTGCATCGCAACCAACGAGAGCAACGCCAGGGAAACGCAGGCCGTCAGTGGCCGACTCTGGGAATAGACTAGCAATCGCATCGGCAGGTCCATCGCGTACACCAAGGAACGTCGCCAGAAGGGATCGTCCGAGAGTAGAAAATTGGCGCCGACGCGGACGTTGCCCATGAAGTAAGGGCCCCAAGTTAGTCCGAACAGAAGCCCCGCCAACAACAGGCTCGCCAATAGGTGCAGTCGATAGGGACGCGGCAGTCGCAAGCAGCCCCAGAACAAAATCGCGAAACAGTTGCCCACGGCGAAATAGTGCGTCAGCATCAGCGGAAGGGTCGTCAGGCCCAGCACGTAGACGGCTGCCAACCTCGGTCCGCTCTTCTCGATCCGAACCATCAGCCAGACCGCGAACGCCGTCCACGCGATGGCCAGCGCGTACCCGCGGACCTCCGTGCCCAGCTGGATCTGCAGAGGCGACAGCCCCATGATCAGGCAGATCAACGTGGCGAATGGATCGCCGACCTGCTGCCGCAGCGCGAGAAAGACGAGGCCGATCGTGATCAGCGAGCAGCAGGCCGACAGCGCGCTGGCCACCCGGTCGCTGCCGCCCCACAGTTCCCGCCAGAGCCGCAGCGTCGCAATATGAAGCGGTGGGTGAAACGGCACGGGCTGCTTCCAAATCGACGACAGCGGCAGCGCCCCCTCCAGCGAGGTCAGCGGAGCGTCATTCTCCTGCATCTGGTTCGGTGTCACGGACCAGGCCGGCAGGCGCTGGCCTTGACCGACCGATCCGGCCAACAGCCAGATCTCGTCGAAGGACAGCGGATGGTCGGTCTCTCGTACCCTGCCGATGCCGGCAACCAGCACGCAGAGGACCAGCAACACCAGACTTCGCCACGAGTTGGCCGCGTTGCGATCGGGGCATGTCATCCGGAATACTCCAGCCTCTCCTGTTGCCAGAGGCCCTGGCTGTGTCACCGAAACGGGCCGCTGAACCGGGAAGCTCGTTCCCGAATCAAGATGCCGAGCACGTGCCCCCGGCGCGGGAGTCGTCGCCTTTCCGACCAAGCGAACTCAACCATTCCCGCAGACCATCACCATCGCATCATACGGTACGCGGAACATGCGACGTTGGCGATGCGTTTCCACGACGGAAAAATGTCGCGTCGCCACCGCCCGGTACTCCGCTTCGGTGCGAACATGCTTGCCACGGTCGTTTGCCAGCAGCCAGGCGCGCAGGCCGCGCGTGTCGGGAAAGTAGCACCCATCCAGTGTCCACAGCCGACCGCCAGGGGCGAGGCATCCGGCCAGCCGCGCAAGCGTGTCCTCGAGCGTGGCATCGTCCAGATGATGCATGACGCCGTTCATCATGATCCCATCGAACAAGCCCAGGTCTGCGGGGACCGGATCCGCGGGATCCGTGCGCAGGAAGCGCGCTCGATGCCCGTATGCCTGCCGAGCATACTCGATGGCCTCGGCGTCCATGTCCGTCCCGGTGTAGTCCACCTCCGGCAGCCACTGGAGCACATGGCCGGGCCCGCAACCGATATCCAGCAGGCGCATCCCCGGGACAGGCTGCACGAAACGATCGATCAGCAGACGCCGCGCCCGCGAACCTCCCACCAGCCACTGGAAGAAGAGATAGGCCGACGGTCGCTTGAGGATCACTTCTCGCAGGTCCATGGGGTCATCTCCGGCCCGCGCGCGGGCTTTCTCGGTGAAGAGCCACTTGAGCCCCTCGCAAGTCGGCTCGGCCGCATCTCGCCAGGCCACATCGTACCGTGCCAACACGGTAGCTCACCGCCGCACGGTTGGCGAGCGTGCTTCCCCGGTGATCTCCTGAGGCCTGTCGGCTGGTGCTTGCCGGCGAGGACGAATGCCGCCACAATCCCGGGGCTTCACGTCCTCAAGCCGGGCTCGCAGCCGATTGAACCGTTGCCGCTTCCCGCCTTCCCGCGCCGAAAGCCACCAGCACCCACCAACTTCCCGCAGAAGGAGCCCTCGATGCTGACCTCGATTACCGTCCCTGATCACGCGCCCCACTCAGTGTCCCCACAATCCACGGAGCCTGCCCCTGCCCGCCGGAACGGCTGGCGCCTGCTGGGCTGCCTCGCCTGTCTGGCCGTCGTGGCTTCCTCCGCCAGCGCGAAGGAGTATGCGCTCTACTACCTGGGCGGACAATCGAACATGGACGGCTACGGGCAGGTCAGCGAGTTGCCAGCAGAGATGAAGGGCGAGTCTCCGGACGTGATGATCTTCCATGGCAATCCAACTCCCGACGGACAGCCTGTTGACGGCCGCGGGTTGTGGACACGGCTGCAGCCGGGCCACGGCGTCGGCTTTTCCTCCGACGGGAAGACGAATCGCTACTCCAACCGATTCGGCGCGGAACTGTCGCTCGCGCGACGCCTGCGCGAACTGCATCCAGACCAGCCAGTGGCGCTGCTCAAGTACTCGCGCGGTGGCACGTCGATCGACGGCGCTGCCGCCGGTGACTTCGGCTGCTGGGATCCCGACTACGCGGCGGGCGAAGGCGACGGTCGCGGCATCAACCAGTACGACCATTACCTGGCCGCGCTCCGCCAGGCAATGTCGGTCCGAGACATCGATGGCGACGGCGAGGAGGATACTTTGCGACCGGCCGGCATCTTCTGGATGCAGGGCGAGAGTGACGCACACTACACGGCGGAGATCGCCCTGCGCTACCAGGCCCAGGACCAGAGCACCCGTGCGTTGGCGGCCTGGTGCCAGACGCAATCGGCCTTTGTGCAGGTCCTGCATCCGGCGCTTGCCGGTTCACCCGGCCATGCCCATTGGCAGC
>CAZUJM010000017.1:24989-27795 GCA_964620405.1 uncultured Pirellulaceae bacterium
GCCCTGCGCTACCAGGCGAATCTGCGTCGTCTGATGGACCTGGTTCGTGCCTCCCTGCGCCAAGACGACGTTCCCGTCATCATCGGCCGCATTTCCGACTCAGGCCAGGACGCCGATGGCAAACTTTGGAACCATGGGCACCTCGTTCGCAGCGCCCAGCAGGCGTTCACGGAGCAGGATGGACGAGCAGCGCTGGTCACCGCTACCGACCAGTTCAAGTACTCTGACGCGGCCCACTATGATACGGAAGGCTATCTGGAGATGGGCAAGGCGTTCGCGGATGCTTTAGAGTTGATCCGCGAGAAGAAGTAGCGAGGCGTACGAAGTCACGCGGCTGGACACGCGTCGCGACCCTGAGGGCACGCGACGCGATCCGCTTCAAGCCGCTTATGACTACCGGATCCGCTCACCAATTCAGGTTAAAAAAACCGCGGTGCGACGCGGCAGGACGAAGCGGAAGATCCCACCGCGCCGCACCTTGGTTGTTCCGAAAGAACCACGATCCTAGCGATCACCGGCCCGAGTTCGCATCCGCTCCCGCATCGTGCTGATGGACGAACCGACGAAACACGGGCAAGGCAACCTGCTAGATCGCTGCCGAGTCGGATTCTCCCGTGCGGATGCGGATCGCACCGCACAGGTCGCTGATAAAGATCTTGCCGTCGCCCACGTTGCCCGTCTTCGACGCGCCCACGATGGCTTCGAGTACCTTATCTAGCGCATCATCATTGACCACGACTTCGACCTTCACCTTGGGGACGAAATCCACCGTGTATTCCGCTCCACGGTAGGTCTCTTTGTGTCCCTTCTGGCGACCAAAGCCTCGAACCTCCGTGACGGTCATTCCCGAGTGGCCCGCGGCCACCAAGGCCTCCTTGATTGCCTCCATTTTGTGATGCCTCACAATGGCTTCGACTTTCTTCATATGACTTCCGCCCTTTGGAAGAGTTGTTTGAATTGGATGTCCACAAGACGCGCGACCGCGTCCTGGTTAGAACAGGATGTAACCCTCTTCCCCGTGCTGCGTGAGGTCGAGGCCCGTGACTTCCTGGTCCGCCGTCGGTCGCAGGCCCACAGCAGCCTTGATCACCATGAGCAGGATGTAGGTGAGGACGGCCGCGTAGACCCAGGCGATCACCGTGGCGATGATCTGGGCGGTCATTACCGGCCCGCCTTCCAGCAAGCCGAGCGGCTTTCCGGCACCGATGTCCCAAACGGCACGCGTCGCGAAGACACCCGTCAGCAGGGAGCCCAGGGTTCCACCCAGGCCATGCACGCCGAAAGCATCCAGCGAATCGTCATAGCCGAACATGGGTTTCAGCTTCGAGCAGGCAAGGCAGCACACCCAGCCAGCCAGCGCACCCATCAGCAGCGCGGGCATGGGAGTGACGAAGCCGGCGGCGGGCGTGATGCACACCAGTCCGGCCACCGCACCCGACGACGCTCCCAGCACGGTCGGCTTGCCGTGGCGGATCCACTCATAGAGCGGCCAAGCGACCGCCCCCGCAGCAGCGGAGAAGTGTGTGGCAGCGAAGGCGCTCGCGGCAATGCCGTCCGCGGCCAGCGCGCTGCCGGCGTTGAATCCGAACCAGCCCACCCACAGCATGGCCGCGCCCAAAGCGGTCATCGTCAGGTTGTGCGGCGGCATCGGCTCCGTCGGGAAACCAATACGCTTTCCGAGCACCAGGGCGCAGACCAGTGCCGACACGCCCGAACTCACATGCACGACGGTGCCGCCCGCGAAGTCCAACGCTCCGCCTGCGCACCATTGGGCACCCGCTTCCGTGCCGTACGCCAGGATCCCGCCGCCCCAAACCCAGTGGCACAGCGGGCAGTAGACGAACAGGCCCCAAAAGAGCGAGAACAACACCATCGCGCTGAACTTCATCCGCTCGGCGAAAGCTCCGCAGATCAACGCCGGCGTGATGATAAAGAACATCCCCTGGAAGAGCATGTGCGTGAACATCGGGATGTTGAAGAGCGGATGGATCGGAATCACCGACCCGGCATCGGTCCACGTCGCCTCGACGCCCTTCATGAACAGATGGTCCATGTTGCCGATCCAGGGCGCGCTGCCACCGAAGGCCAGCGTGTACCCGATCGTTCCCCAGACCACCGTCATCAAGCCCATCAGGAACAGACACTGCATGAGGACGCTGAGCACATTTTTCTTGCGAACGAGGCCTCCATAGAACATCGCCAAGCCGGGCCCCGTCATCGACAGCACCAGCGCCGAGGAGGTCAACATCCAGGCGTTGTCCCCGCGGTCAATCTGCCGCGGCGGGCTCTCGGCCTTCGGTTCGGACCCATCCGTGGTCGCCGTCACCGTCTCCTGCGACGGCGCCTCCACAATGTTCGCCTCCTGCCCAAACGCTCGCGAATCCATCACCCAGGCTGCTAGAAAGCTCCATAGCAACAGCCTACCCGTCAGTCGTAACCAAAATGCCATTTCTTCACCTCACTGGTCTTCGCCCGCTCCGGGGAACTGGCAGGCACAAAACCGCCCCGGGCGCGAACGCCGCTTCGATTTTCCAGGATGAGCGATCTGCTCCGAGACCTCCGGAACGATCGCGTTGAAACGCGAGGCGGTTGCCCACGTAGAATGGCCCTTGGAGGCCAACCAACGAAAAGCCAGCGGAGACAACCGGAACGTGCCTGCCTGAACCGGTGATGCCGCTGCTCGTACGAGTCCAGAGTGAATCTGAACCCCAGAAATTCCGCCTTCGACGCCCACTCGAAGCAAACGCTATGCCAGCTCGGGTTGGCGAAGCCTCCCGCCGCGTCGCTCCGACGGTTTTCTCCGGGA
>CAZUJM010000017.1:27805-29195 GCA_964620405.1 uncultured Pirellulaceae bacterium
CAGCCCTTCCGACCGAGGCCCGAACAATCGCTCCCCAGGGTACAACTCCCCGTGGCCTCCTTGTCCCCATGCCTCGCTCGCTCACCGGCCGACCGCTAGACTTCATCCAGACGCCCGTCGCCCCCTTTGTCACTACCGCCGCAAGGCCCGTCCGCAGGCGAGGACCGACGTGACCTTCCCTGCGGACGCTCTTGGGTTGCCGAGCCAGAGAACGATACCGACGGGAACAGAAGTCGCCCGCGTCGCAGTTCCCGTCAGCCACCAGGAATCGTCGCCATGGCGTTCACCTTACCCTTGCTGCTCCTTGCCATTCATCTGGCGATCGAAGTCGCGTTGGTGGTCCGCATCATGCTCCGTCCACAACGCGATCCGGCCTCCCGGGTCGCCTGGCTCGCCGTCGTCGCATTGCTGCCCGGGATCGGACTGCTGGCCTATCTGCTCTTCGGCGAGGTCAACATCGGCCAACGTCGCGTCGCGCGGATGCGGGCCATCTCCTCGCACCTGTCCGGTTCCTTCCCGATCCGCGAAGGCGAGGCATCGAACGCCCTGCCGTGCGTTCCTCCGCTTTACGAAAGCCTGTTTGAATTCGGCCGTTCCGTGAATGGCTTCGCGCCCCTTGGCGGGAACTCCGCGCGGCTCATCACCAACTCCAACGACTCCATCGACTCGATCGTGGCCGACATCGACGCGGCGGTGGATCATGTGCACTTGGTGTTTTACATCTGGCTCACGGACATCAACGGACTGAAGGTGGCCGAGGCGCTGCAGCGTGCCGCGCGTCGGGGCGTCACCTGCCGCGCGATCGCCGACAGCCTGGGCTCCCGGACCATGATCGGTTCCCCGCACTGGCAGGAGATGCGTGCGGCAGGGGTCCGGCTGGCGGCCGCCCTGCCATTCGACCGCCTGTTTCTGGTTCCGCTCTTCGGCCGCATCGACCTGCGCAACCACCGCAAGATCGTCGTCATCGACGACCGCATCACCTACTGTGGCAGCCAGAACTGCGCCGACGCCGAGTTTCGCGTGAAGCCAAAATTCGCGCCGTGGGTGGATGTGATGATGCGTTTCGAGGGTCCTGTCGCTCGGCAGAACCAGCAGCTGTTCATCATCGACTGGACCACCACCACGGACGAAGACCTGCGACACTACCTCGATCGCCCCGTCGCTGTCCCCGGCCAGGGCTTCACCGCGCAGGCCATCGGTACCGGGCCGCACATCCGCTACTCGGCGATGCCCATGATGTTCGAGTCGCTGATCTTCGCCGCTCGGCACGAACTGGTGATCACGACGCCCTACTACGTCCCCGACGAGTCGATGCAGACCGCTCTGTGCGCCGGCGGGCGGCGGGGCGTGGCCGGGAGGCTCATTCTTCGGGCCAAAGACGACTCGGGGA
>CAZUJM010000017.1:29205-44392 GCA_964620405.1 uncultured Pirellulaceae bacterium
GACGCGGCGGTGGATCATGTGCACTAGGTGTTTAACATCTGGCCCACCGACATCAACGGACTGAAGGTGGCCGGGGCGCTGCAGCGTGCCGCGCGTCGGGGCGTGGCCGTGACGCTCATTCTTCCGGCCAAAAACGACTCGTGGATCGTCGCGGGAGCGAGCCGCAGCTACTATGGAGCATTGCTTGATGCCGGAGTGCAATTGTACGAGTACCACGGCGGATTGTTGCACACGAAATCGCTTACCCTGGACGGCCAGATCACGCTGGTCGGCTCAGCCAATATGGACCGGCGCAGCTTCGAACTGAACTTCGAAAACAACATCCTTCTCGCCGATACGGCGCTAACTGCGGAGATGCGGCGTTGCCAGGACGCGTACCTGCAGAGATGCACTCGCGTTACTCCGCAGCTTTTGGCCGCGAAGCCGCTGTACCAGCAACTGTGGGAGAACGCGCTGGCGACGTTGGGCCCGGTGCTCTAGCGTTAATCGTAGCCGGCACACGCCGTGTGCCGGACGCGCAGAGCGTCACGGCGCCAAGCAAACGGTGAGCTCGATCGGCAATCGGCTCGCGTCCAACACTGCTGGGCGAGAACAAGGCAACCACGGTTCGGCACACGGAGTGTGCCGACTACAAGGGCGACTCCGCACAATCACTCATGCGTAGCCGGCACACGCCGTGTGCCGGACGCGCAGAGCGTCACGTCGCCAAGCAAACGGTGAGCTCGATCGGCAATCGGCGCGCGACCAACACTGCTGGGCGGGGACTAAGCAACCACGGTTCGGCACACGGCGTGTGCCGACTACGACGAACGCTGAGTGAGCATACCACGACGACAACCCCACCTGCTGCGTCACATTCGCCCTCCGAGGACACGTCCGCGGAGGACGAAACGGCGGTTCCCCTCGATCTTCTCGCCGAGCACGTCCTCGAATGTGAAAGCACCTTCCTCGATGTCGAGCAGCGTGGCGTCGCCCACTGCCCCGGGTCTCAGGGTGCCGAGGTCGTCTCGTCGCAGCGCGCGGGCCGGGTGGACCGTGGACGCGCGGATCACCTCCTCCAGCGGCATGCCCAGCGATAGCAGTTTTGACATCGTCACTAGCAGATCGTAGGCCGGTCCATCGACGCACAGACTGTGGACGTCGCTGGAGATCGTGTCCGGATAGAAACCCTGCTCCAGCATGCCGCGTGCCGTCTTGAAACCGAACGATCCCATGCCGTGTCCGATATCCATGAAGACGCCGCGGTCGCGCGCGCAACGGATCTCGTCGTAGATCTCCTTGCCCTGTCGCAACGGCGGGTTCGGAAACGGTCGGTAGCAGTGGGTCAGCACATCGCCGGGCCGCAGCCTTTCGACCACCTCGCGACGACTGGGCGGCGGATGGTCCAGGTGCGCCATCACGGGCAACCCGAGTTCCGACGCCACCTCCAGCGCGACGTCTAGCGGCCCGATCCCCGATCCGCCACCGGCGATGCGGCCGACTCGGACCTTGATGCCGACCACCACGTCGGCATGCTGTTCCGCCGCCCGCAAGCACGCTCGCGCGTCCAGCAGCCGCACGTCACTGCACTCCCCCACCATTACGTCGCGGCTGAAAGCGAAGATGCCGGCGAAGGAGACGTTCAAGTAGGCAAGCACTCGGACCCGGGCGGGCTGGATGATGTGTCGATGGAAGCCGGCCATGTTTCCCGCGCCGGCCGTCCCCGCATCGACCATGGTCGCGCAGCCGCTTCGTGCCGCAACCTCGTCTGGATCGACGCCGATCGACGTGCCACCCCAGTAGACATGCGTATGGAGATCAATGAGGCCAGGCACGACCAGCGCGCCGGCGGCGTCAACGACCTGCCGCGCGGGCGTATCCAACGACGGCGCGAGCGCGGCGACACGCCCGTCATGAAACGCGATATCCGCGCGTCCCTGCCACGATTGCGAGGGGTCCAGCACCACACCGTTCTTGATCAGCAGGTCGTCCATGGGCCTGGCCGCGGCCAGCCTCCGATTCGTGACTAGAATAGCTCCGGAATGGGTCGTCCACCTTCCACCACGATCGGCCGCGGACGGCCTCGATGATCAATCCACTGCGCGGCCAGGTCGATTCCCAGGTGGCGGAAGGTCGTCGCGGCGAGATCCTGCGGCCGCACCGGCTGGCTCACGATCGCTCCGCCCTGCGCGTCGGTCGCGCCGATCACCTGCCCATGCCGCAAGCCGCCTCCCGCCAGCACCATCGACATCACGGGCGTCCAGTGGTCCCGCCCCGCGTCGGCGTTGATCCGCGGCGCGCGCCCGAACTCACCCATCATCATCACCAGGGTATCGTCGAGCAGCCCGCGCTGCCGGAGATCGCGGACCAGCGCGGGCAGCACCCGGTCGACGCTGGGCAACAGCGGCGTCAGCCCTTTTTCGATGCCACCCCAGCGGACGTTGTCGCCATGATGGTCGAAGTATCCCCAGGCGCCGCTGACCAGCACGAAGCCCACGCCCGCTTCGACCAGCCGACGCGCGAGCAGCGCTTTCTCCCCGATGCTCGTGCGACCATAGGCTTCGCGCACCACGTCCGGCTCCGACTGCACGTCGAAGGCGTCGCGCACCGCACCTGACAATAGCATGTCATAGGCCTGCTGGGCATGGCGAGTCATGGCGGTCGTCGACTGCGACTCGAGCGACCGGCCCAGGCGGTCGAACTGGCGGCGCAGCCCGTCGCGATCGCGCAAACGGTCGACGGTCATGCCGGGCGGCGGCGTGAACTTGCCCGCCAGCTGGCCGCCATTGACGGGAGCGTACGTGCGGCCCAGCTCGCCCGCCTCCCAGACATCCGAAACCCAGTCGTCCGCCAGACCGACGAACGGAGGCAGGTGTGCGGCGTTCGCTCCATGGAACCGCGCGGCCACCGAGCCCATGGAAGGGTAGCCGTCGCCATCACGGCCGTCGTTCGTGCGCCGCGCCAGCGGGTTGCCGGCCTGCATCGTGATCGGCGTGTGGTCGCTGGCCGAACAATCCACGGAGCGAACGATGGTCAGCTGGTCGGCCATCGCCGCCTGCAGGGGCAGATGTTCGCAGAAGCGGACGCCGGGAATGCGCGTGGCGATCGACGCATAGGGCCCACGGATCTCCAGCGATGCGGACGGCTTCGGATCCCACATGTCGATGTGGCTTGGCCCACCCGACAGCCAGAACAGAATCACCGACTTTCGCGGCTGCCTCGCCGACGTTTCCGCCAGCGCGGGTTTGGGTACCGACAACGCGCCTAGACCCGCGAGTCCCGCCTGCAAGAACCAACGGCGCGATCCCACTCGCAAACGCGGTGTGCTCGCTGCCCAGGGTCCCCAGATACTCGACAACACGGCAAGCCCTTTTTCGATCGTGGTCGCTGAAGCGTCCTGCGCAGGCCGTTCCAGCGGCGTGTGGCTATTCTTCCATCTCCCGCCTGCCGGATCAATCGCAGCCGCCCGGCTTCCCCTGCACGCCACGGCACGACCTCCAGCGCGCCGCCCATCCGGTTGGCCGCGCCGTGGCAGCGGTTTACAATGCGTCGCGCCTCTCCGCCAATCAACCATCCCCCTTCCGAAGGACTCCCGCCATGCCGCAGCTCTCGCTCCGATCGCTGCTTCGAAGCCTCCCCTTCCTGTTTCCGGCCTGGGCGCTGTCGTTCGCATCGGAGCTGCCCGCGCAAGCTCCCGGGACCAACGGCAGCCAGGCCTCCTCCTGGCGGATGTACATCGGAACGTACACGCGCGGCGAAGAAGGTGGGCGGCCTGCCAGCGAAGGCATCTATGTCACCCAGTTCGACGCCAGCAAGGGAACCTTCGGCGAAGTGCAGCTCGCCGCGCGTACGCGCGATCCCTCGTTTGTCGCCCTTCATCCCAGCGGCAAGTACCTGTACTGCGTAGGCGAGTCCGGCAACTTCGGCGGGCGAGGCGAAGGCGTCGTGCAGGCCTTTGCCATCGATCCCCAGTCCGGCCTGCTGAAGATGCTCAACGAACAGACGGCGGGCGGCGCAGGCCCGTGCCATCTGGTGGTCGACAAGACGGGCTCCGCCGTCCTCGTGGCAAACTACAGCGGCGGCAGCGTCGAATCGATTCGCCTGGAGAAGGACGGCCGACTCGGACCCGTCGCGAGCTTCCACCAGCACAAGGATCCCGCGGGCCAGAAGGAACCGCGCGGCCACAGCGTCAACCTCGACGCCGCCAATCGCTTCGCGTATGTCGCCGACCTCGGCCTCGACCAGATCCTCATCTATGGCTTCGACGCGGCCACCGGAAAGCTGGCCGACGCACCGGCCCACGCCACGCTCGACCCGAAGGATGGTCCGCGCCACTTCACCTTCCACCCTTCCGGCAAGTACGCCTATGTCATCAATGAAACATCCAAGACGGTGACCGCCTTTGCCTGCGATCCGGCCACGGGACGCCTGACCAACCTGCAGAAGATTTCCACACTGCCTCCCGGCGTCGACCCGCCGGGAGGATCGACCGCCGAAATTGTCATGCATCCCAGCGGCCGCTTCGTCTACGGATCCAATCGCGGACACGACAGCATCGCCGTCTACCGGATCCACCAGGACAGCGGACGGCTGGACCAGGTGGAGGTGGAACCGATCGGCGGCCGCACGCCGCGCAATTTCGCGATCGACCCCAGCGGCCAGTTCCTGCTCGCTGAAGGCCAGGACAGCGACTCAATCACCGTCTTCCGGATCCATCCCGAGAGCGGCGCGCTGGAACCAACCGGCACGAAGCTCCAAGTGCCCTCGCCCGTCTGCATCCGATTCCTGAACCCACAGCCCGCGGGCCGCTGACCTTTTTGTGTCACAGATCGCGTCACAGCCCGCATCGACCGCCTCCCAGGAACGCGAGGGACACCCTGGATGACTAACGTTTCGCGCAGCAACCCGCGGGATACCCCGCCCGATCCCGCCATCGTCCTCGACCTGCTGGAAGCGTTCCGCCGCTCGCAAACGCTCTTCGCAGCGCTCGATCTTGACGTCTTCGACGCGTTGCAGCAGCAGCCTGATACGTTCGACGGCCTCGCGAACCGGCTTTCGGCCAATTCCGATGCGCTCGAACGCCTGCTCGACGCGTGTGTCGGACTGGAACTGCTCGACAAGCACGAGGGCGTGTATGCGAACACGCCGCTCGCGACGGCCTATCTGACCAGCACCAGCCCGCGTCGCATGACTGGATACCTGCACTACTCACGCGATGTCTCCTGGCGACTCTGGGAACACCTGGCCGATGCCGTGCGCGAAGGCACCCATCGCTGGAAACAGGTTTACGGCTGGGACGGACCGATCTTTTCGCATTTTTTCAAGACCCAGGAGTCGCAGCATGAGTTCCTGATGGGCATGCACGGGTTTGGCCTGATCAGTTCGCCCGTCGTCGTGCGCTGCTTCGACCTGCGTGAGTTCCAGCATCTGGTGGACCTCGGCGCCGCCACCGGCCACCTCGCGATCGCGGCCTGCGAAGCGTATCCGTCGCTGCGTGCGACGGTATTCGACCTGCCCGACGTCCTGCCGCTGGCTCGCAAGATCGTGCGCGAATCGGGTGTCGCCGATCGCATCGAACTGGTGCCTGGCGATTTCTTCGAGGACCCGCTGCCGGCCGGCGACCTTTATACGCTCGGACGCATCGTGCACGACTGGTCGGAGGAAAAGATCCTGCGACTGCTGCGACGGATCCACGACCACCTGCCCGCAGGCGGCGCGTTGTTGATCGCCGAGAAGGTCCTGCTGCCCGACAAGACGGGCCCGCGCTGGGCCCAGATGCAGAACCTCAACATGCTCACCTGCACCGAAGGCAAGGAGCGGACACTGGCGGAATACCAGGCGATCCTCACGCAAGTCGGCTTTCGCGACGTAACCTGCCGCTCGACCGACGCGCCGCTCGACGCCGTGCTGGCGCGCAAGTGACCCGCGGGCCAGCAACCATTCCATCGCACTTGGCAACGAACAGCGCCGACCCAAACACTACTTCAGCTGGCCGACATAGCGCATGACGTCCGCGAGGTCCTGCGGCGACAGTTCGGCCTCGAGGCCATCGGGCATGAAGGAACGCTTGGAGCTGGTGATCGCTTCGAGGCTGTCGCGACCCAGCTTGCGTACCTGGCCATCGACCTGCCGCAATCCCAGCGTGTCGCCACTCTCCGAGACCACAACGCCGTAGATGACTTCGCCCGACTTCGTTTCCACATGGTAACCCAGGTAGCGAGGCTCCACGGCGCGACTGGGATCGAGGATGGCGACCAGCAGCGAGGCGGGCGAACGGTCGGTCAGCGATCGCAGCTCCGGTCCGATCGGACTGCCTTCGCGCGGTTGATGGCACGTCGCGCAGTGCTTCGTGAACAGTTTTTCACCGCGATCGGCGCTGCCCTCCAGGGCGACCGCTTCGCGATAACGGTCGACCACCGCCTGCCGGTCAGCTCGCCCGGCATCCTGCAGCAGCCGCCCCGCTCGTTCCGCGATCGCCGCGTCCGGATGATGGACCCAACGATCACGCCGCGCCGCGTCCAGGTCCAGCGAAGCGATCGACCCTTGCTCAACACGGTCCAGGAACAGGGTCGCCGCATCGACCGGACTCAGGAACTGTTCGGCGATCACCTGCCGCACATCCGGAAGTAGGCTGGACCAGCGCTGGAGAATCCCGTTGCGGGTGAATTCCCGATAAGGCCCCGTGGCCAGGGCCCGCAGCGCGGCGAGCTGCACGCTGCTGGGCGTGCGCGGATCGAGCAGCTCGACCAGCTGCGGCTCATGCTGGTCGGCGTGTCGCGCGTCGTGCCTGGCGAGGGCCAGCGCCGCCAATCGCGACGACTCCGATGCACCGTCGTCAAGGGCGACCTGCCAGGCATTATCCTGCAGCTTGAGCAGCTCCGCCCGGATGTCGTCCCAGCGTCGTCCGTTCCCTGCCGCGGGATCCGCCTGCGCCGATTTGGACAGATCGCCAAGCGACAGGTTTTCTTCGCGGAGCACCTCGAGCCATTCGGCCATCCAGCGCATCCGGTCCTCGCGCGTCTCGGGCCGGGCATCCGACAGCAGTGGATGGAGCACATCGGCCAGTGCGGACGGGTGGGCGACTCCCTGCGCGAGGAATTCGCGACGCATGCCGTCCGCCATGCGTTCAAACACGCCGGGCGTGGCCGCCATTGAGGCGAAATGCGGCGGAATGGAGCTGACAACGGCCGCGTTGAGGAACGGATCGTCGGCCGTGGAGGCGGCCAATTCGGCGAGTGCTCGGCCAGCGTCAAGACCCGAGACCTCCCCCAGCGAACAGGCCAACTGCAGCCGCACGAACGGCGACGCGTCGCCCTGCCGCTCCAGCAATGCCGTCCGCACGCTGTCGCTGCCGTTCGCTCGAGACTCGGCCAGCTTCACCGCCCATCGTCGCATCTCGGCGTGGCCATCGCGCAAGGCCCGCACCAGCGTGTCGTCGTCCAGTTGGTCGAGCGCGCTGAGCGTGGCCAACGCCTGCACGCGCGACTGGGCCAAGCGATCGTCGGTGGCGACCGTGCGCAGAGCGGGAGCGACCGCGGTGGCATTGCGTTCCACCAGAAGGCGCTGGGCCCAATCACGGACCACGCCATTGCGGCTCGATAGCCGCGCGACCAGCTGCGCATCACTCTCCTGGTCGATCCGAGGAATACTTCCCGGCGGCTGGTCGCTCGGATAGATGCGATAGATGCGGCCCATGCCCTCGCCCTTGCGATAGTGAGGTCGCAGCTCTTCTTTTCCCTCCGGGGGCAGCCAGTCCGGATGCTCGATCATGTAACGATACATGTCGACGATCCAGACGCTGCCATCCGGCCCGGTCTTGGTCATCACGGGCCGCGACCACTGGTCTTCGGTCGCGAAGAAATCCAGCGGCTCATCCGTCTCCGCGCGCTCTGCCCGGAACGACACGCCGTCGCGCCACACCGTATGCCGCTGCACGACATTATGAAACGGCTCGCACGTGAACGCATGCTCGCGGTCCGACTCGCCGAACAGGACCGCGTCGCGATAGATGCTCGGACCGCACGCCGACGTGTAGTGGCCGGCCTGCTCGAAGCTGTGATAACGCTTCTCGGGTGACTTCGCCGGATAGACAGGCGGCGACGACGGCAGGCGCAGCTGGAGTCGCGCATCGGGATAGCGGCCGCGCGGATTGCGGCGCAAGTAGGAGTCGTCGAGCACATAGTGCCAGAGAGGAAAACTGTTCTGCACGCCAAACCAGTTGCCCCAGTCGTCGCGTACCCGGCCGAACTGCGAGGGCCCCGACTGCGGCTGCAGTTGGCCGGTGTCCGGGTTGAAGCGGAAGTCGCGGCTGCCCAGCACGATCGACTCGTTCGCGCGCACCGCCGACAACGTGGTGTCCTTGCCAAATCCCGCGTGGTGACCGCCCGACGCGCAGTGGATCCAGTGGTCCAAGCCATACTGGAGTCCGTTCACTCGCAACTGCTGGTTGCCTTCGATGAATCCGCGGAACAACGGCACTCGCTCGTCCGCCTTGCCGTCGCCATTCGTATCGCGCGCGAAGAACAGCTCCGGTGCGGCGGTGACCAGCACGCCATCGCGCCAAGGCATCACCGCCGTGGGAAAGCTGACTTCATCCAAGAAGACCACCGATCGATCATAGACGCCATCTTGGTCGACATCCTCCAAGAAACGAATGCGGCCACCCGGCTTGCCCTGCCCATCCATGCCGTAGGGATAGTCGGCCATCTCGGCCACCCACAGTCGTCCATCGGGTGCCCATTCGATGGCGACCGGATCGGCCACCAACGGCTCTGACGCCACCAGCTGCAGCGTGAATCCCTTGTGCACATGCGCGGCGCGACGCGATGATTCAGGATCGCGCGGAGGTGGAGGCAGCGGCGCGGTGGACGCGCCGGCAACCCCTTGCGTCAAAGAACTGTCGGCGGCCCAGCCATTCGAGGGCTGGAAGAGTTGCCCGCCACCGACAAGGCTCGCCACCGCGACGGCGGCTCGAACTGCGCTCACCAGCGCGCGCCGCCGGCCAAGGTGCCTCCCCAATCGCGCCACCGCATGTTCCCAGGCCATATCGCTTCGACCTCCCACCAGACGAGTTGTCTTGGTCTTCGAGCGCCTCCCCGGGCGGACCCCCGGGTACTTGCCCTCGCCATTTTTGGACGGCGAAGGCCAATATAGAGGACGGGGCAGCAAAGTGTACGCCCTTCGGCCACGGCACCCCAAGCTTCACGGCCCGTCGATGCCCGCCAGTGGCCGTTTCGATTCGTGATCACTCCACCCTGCCCCGCGGCCGGCCAGCCAGCCCCCGCCCCGGCCTACCCCCTGCTGCAGCCGCCTCCTCGCCACTCAAAAGCTATGGTTTCGGTACCTGATGACGGCTCCGCGCACCCGCGTAGCTGCATGTCAACAACCCGAAACGGCAATACCGCGTGAGTCCAACCTGTTTGCGCAGCCTCCCTGGATTCCTTGCTTTTCCATTTATTGCCTAGTAAGATCCATCGAACCCCGGACTTATACGAGAAGAGAGGCCTCTCCATGGACCGCCTGCGTCAACGTCCCCTCCTGCACCTCCTGTCGCTGTTTCTGCTGGCCGTCTTCCTGACGAGTCCGCTGTCGGCCCAGACCGACAACACGGACACGACGGACACCGTCGACACCACGGATACGGGCACGGATGCGACCGTGGATACCGCGATCATCGGCGGACCGATTCCGGCGGCCGGTGTGGCGATCGACGCGCAGGGCGTGTTGAGCTTGAAGCGGTCGGTCGATGGCAGCGGCGAACTGAGCCGTCAGCGACGGCTGCAGGCCGTGGCGGCTTTGGGACGCGAGCTGTCGAAGCAGAGTAGCCTGCGCAAGGTTTCGCTGAATCGGCTGGAAAAGGCGTTCGCCACCAAGCTGGCCGCGGGTGAGAAGCCGGGCGACGACATGCTGTACCTGGCGGGCCTCACGCAGCTGCAATATGTGTTCTTCTACCCTGAGTCGGGCGACATCGTGCTGGCGGGTCCCGCCGAGGGCTTTGCGATCAACGGCATGGGTCATCCGATTGGCATCGCCAGCGGCAAGACGGTGCTGCAGTTGGAAGACTTGATCGTCGCGCTGCGGACGTTCGGCCCTGGCATGAAGCAGGCGGGCGTTGTCAGCGTCTCGATCGATCCGACGCAGGAAGGCCTGGCCAAGATGCAGCAGTTCCTCGCCCAGATGGGAGGCAACGCCGTTCCGGCGGATACGGCCCTGATCGTCAAGGGCCTGCAGGATTCCTTGGGCCTGCAGACGGTGACCGTCAATGGCATCTCGCCGCGAACGCACTTCGCCAGCGTGCTGGTGGAGGCCGACTACCGCATGAAGCTGATCGGCATCGGACTGGAGGACGCTCCCGCCAACATCCCGAGCTACGTCTCGCGGGCGAAGGCGAGCGCCATCAATCGCAACGCCATGCAGCGATGGTTCTTTGTGCCGGACTACGATTCGGTCCGCGTCAGCGACGACGGCAATGCCGCCGAACTGGTCGGCGAAGGCGTGAAGCTGGTGGGCGCGAACGAAATGGTCCGCGAAGACGGCACGCGGTCGCAGTCCAAGAAGGTCGACAAGGCCAGCGAAGACTTCACCGAAGCCTTTACTCGCGAGTACGGCCAGCTGGCGAACAAGGTGCCGGTCTACGCCCAGATGCGAAACATCATCGACATGCTGGTCGCTGCCGCCTACATCCAGGAACAGGACTTCTACACGCAGGCTTCTTGGTCGATGGACACCTTCGGCAACGAGAAGAAGGTGCCTGTCGAGATCTACAACGCTCCTCGCCAGGTCGAAACGGCCGTCAACGCCATCTGGAAGGGCAACGTGCTGATGACTCCGATCGGTGGCGGCGTGCACATCAATGCCCGCAAGGCCATCTCGTCCGAACACCTGATGCACGACGAGAACGGCAAGGTCGCGTCGGAACATGAGAAGGTGAAGGTCCAGCAGCTGGCGGAAGGCCAGTGGTGGTGGGACTAACCGGCTGCTCCAGCCGCAACACGGCCTTCACCCAAGGCCGCGACTTACGAAAGCATTCGACAACCGGCGGAAACGCCGGTTGTTTTTTTTTCGCGAGGTTCGCACATGCCAGAAGCTCCTCGCCGGGAGCTTGGAGCGGGCTTCTGCGGTCATGCCTGCTCGTCGTCTTCCCTTCCGTAGCCGCCCGTCTGGAACGCGAAGACCAGGTCGGCCGTACTGAACCGCCCGTCGGCGTTCCAGTCGCCCGCCGCCCAGCTCGTCGGGACCGTCGCCTCCCCGGGTTCCGAATTCGGCGGCATCTCATACGTGCCCTGCTGGAACACCAGCACGAGATCGCTGCTGTCGAAGCGTCCGTCGAGGTTCGCGTCGCCGTAGTTCGTTCCGATGACTTCACGCACGAGAACATGCCAGTCGGCCAGATCGGTCGCACCATCGCCGTTCAGGTCGTAGACGCCGGGCCACTGGCCCTGGATCGCATCGCGCAGCCGATCAATATCGCCGACGCCCAGCATCCCGTCGTGGTCGAAATCACCCCGCAGAACCGTATTCCGGGTAACGACCATCGAGACGGTGACCACCGTCGAGTTGGCCAGTCCATCGTTGACCAGATACTGGAACGTATCGGTGCCCGAGAACCCTGGGTCGGCGACGTACCAGAAACTGCCATCGGGATTCAGCTGCATCTTCCCGTGACCGGCAGGCGTCACCAGTTTGACGGTCATCAGATCCAGGTTTGGATCGATGTCGTTCGCCAGCAGACCTTCCTCAACGCCCACTTCGAGTTGGTGGCCGGCTTCGGTGTCGTAGCGGTCCTGGATTCCAAGCGGTGGACCGTTCCCCTCGGCCTCGTTCTGCCAGTACCAGTTCCACCAGTCCTGCAGCACGATCGAATCGACATCAAGGCCGCTCGTGAAGCCGATGGTAGTTCCGATGTACTTGTCAAACAGATACGGGTTCGCCGACTGGATGCCGCCTGGATAGCAGTAGACGCCCACCAGTCCGGGGCACGCGAAATCGGTTTCGCTCGGCTCCACCGGATCCACGCCGAAGGGATCGGACACGACGACGCCTTGGAGCGTGTAAGGAATCGACGCCGTGTAGCCCGCCCTTCTCAGCGGAATCGCCTGCAACTGGTAGGTGCCCGGCATCAGCAGCACGCTGCCGGAGGTGCGAAAGTCGCCAGCGGCGCGAAACTGTCCCGTCGTCGTCGCGACCTGATAGACCACCTTTCCGCTGGCGTCGCGCAGTCGCACCATCGCGCCGGCTTCGATCGCCTCGCCGTTGCCAACCACGGAGAGTCCAAAGTGGAACAACTGCGGTGTGGACAGATGCAGTTCGGAGACCTGGATGTCTGCCCCCAGTTCACCCTTCTGGTAAGTGTCCAGCACGACCTCGGCGCTCTCGAAATGCACATTCAGCTGGTAGTTGCCCGTCGCCAAATCGCCTCGCGACGCCGTTCCCACCACGGCCACCAGGTATTTGCCTCCCGGCTGCACCCGCGGCACCTGCAGCAGGTATTCGCCGTTGCCGTTCACCAGCACATTCCAGGCGACACGCTGTCCCATCGCATCGTAGACCCCGGCTACGGCGGACAGTCCCTCCGAATCCAAGGCTCGCAGGGCGACGGTCATCACGTCCGTGGTGAGGTCCTCCGGCGCGCGCACCTCGTAATGGTCGCGATCAAGCGGGCTGCTTACACTTCCGATCACTTCATACCGCGGACTTGTACCGCGCATGCGACGTGGATCAATTCGAGTGGCCGTGCTGAAGTCATCATCCGTACGTCGGTCGTCGCGATAGAGGCGTGACTCGTCGTCGTCAAAGAAGTCGCCGAAGTCCCCGGTCGTCAACTGCCGCAAGCCGCTCACGGCCAGCTTCTCCAGCATGCGAGCATCGCGCGCTTTCACGTCGTCGCGTGTGATCACCAGCGAGTATCCGCCCAGCCCGAAGACATCGTCGCGACCGGAGTCGACCATGAGGTAGAGACTGTGTTCCTCGGCAAACGGACCAACGCGCAGGGTCAGGTCCTTGTTTTGGAACCCATCGGCCTGTACCTGCTGGAGCACGCTGCCCTGTTGGTCCAGCAATGTCAGGCGGGGGCTGAGGAGGCTGACGCCCTCGACAATCACGCGCACAGTGAACGCATCAGCCTCCTGTTCGGGGCTTTCGACTTCGTAGATATCCTGGTCGGCCGTATCCCGAATGTCCGCGAACAGCAGGACAGGCCCGAGCCCCTCCTGCTCGTGACGGACCTCGCCTACCTTGACTTCGGTCGCGTGCGCGATCGAATCATTGTCGACGTACCGCGACGCACTCTCCCACCGATCGGCCAATCTCGGTCCATGCAGCTCCTGCAGCAGCGCGATGTCGGCCGCCGAAGGCTGCACCGACTCGGAAACCCCGTGCACATGCATGGGCGACGACTCTTCGTCGGTATGCTCCAGGCCGAAGATATGGCCGGCTTCGTGAAGCGCCACCGAGAACAGGTCGTCCAGCGACGCGAAATCCGCCTCGCTGTTGAAGATCACATCCCCGGCCCAGGTGCCGGAGACGACGGAGTCCTGGGAGACCGAGATGGCCATGACTCGATTGGCAAGCGGTCTAGCGCCGATGCGGATATCGCCGAAACGAGCGTCATCCAGTCGCGCGCCGGACGTACCGAACGGCTGGCCTCCATCCTCCCGAACGCCCACATCAGCGCTGACATGCTGAGCCCAGGTCTGGAAGGCGCGGAGGATCGTCTGCTGCCAAGCGCCGATTTCAAACTCGTCCAACAGCCCAAACAGTTCGCTGGATGCGCCCGCGATGTCGGTGCCGTCCGGCGCGAAGCTCAACGACAACTGCGAGGTCTCGAGCCACACCGGGCGGCCGCCGTGCAGCAGCTGTCGAGGCTCCAGCGCCTCGATTGCCGCGCGGCGCAGTCGCGATCCCCGGGCTGGGCCGGCCGCGCACGGGTTGCGTCGACGCTTTCCCGACCCACCCCTCATCGTTGGCTCCCCCCGGTCGCTGCACCCATCGCCTGCTCCGCCCGTTCCGCCTGCCATCGTCGCATCTCCGCCTCGCGCAGTCGACGCTGCCGCGCCGCCTCCATCACCTCGCGAAACGCTTGGCGGCCTCGAAGAGCGTCCAGGTCGCGGTCCACCATCGCCACCGACAGCCATTTGCCGTCTTCCACCAAGGCCCGTTCCAGGCAGTAGACCGCCCGCGCGATATCCGCTTCGGTCCGGCCAGCTTGCGCGGCCGCTGGGTCGGCCGCTGGGTCGTCTACCGTATCGGACGCGGAACCGACCTGCTTCGACGCCTGGGCCAGCAGCGCGTGGACGCAGGCCAGCTGGAACCATTGCTTGGCGGAGGGCGTCGCCTGCTGGACCTGCCGAGCAGCCTCCAACGCCTGCTCCCGCTGCCCCAGCCTTCCATGATATACCGCCAGCGACACCAGGTCATCGAAATGATGGTGCTGTTCCACCAGTTGACGCAGGATCGGAATGGCCTCCTCGAGTCGCCCCTGGAGCTCCCCGTACACGTAGGCGATGTTGCGGAGCGCCATTCGCGAGCGAGGATTCAGTCGCAGGGCCTGCTGGAAATCCTCTACCGCCTGGGCTGGGTCGGTCTTGGCCGCCGCGAGTCCGCGCTGCACCCAGCCCGCTTCGTCGCGCGGCTTCAAGTGCAGGCCCACATCAAGATCATTGTCCGGCGCTTCTCCCAGTTTGCGCCGCACCTCGGCTCGCTGCAGGTACAATCGGCCGTTCTCCGGATCGTGTTCAATCGCCTGATCGAGATCGGCCCGCGCGGCCAGCAGGTCGGCCAACTGGGCCTGCGCCGCGGCACGACTCGCCAGCGCTGCCACACTCCTCGGTTCGCGTTCCAGGCACGCCGAGAAGTCGGCGGCCGCTTCGCGATATCGCTCCAGCTCAAACAGGCACTGGCCGCGCTGGTAGCGACCGACCAGGGAGTCGGGCCACATGGCGACGCAGACGGAGTAGCAGGCGAGCGCGTCGTCCAGCCGGCCGGAACCCGCGTAGGCGTTGCCCAGCAGCAGCCACGCGGAGGCATCGTGCGGATGACGGTCGCGAATCGGTTCCAGCCACTGCGCCGCTTCGTCGTAATCGCCTTGCTGCATGAGTCCGAACGCGGTCCGCCATCCATCGCCCGCTCGCGCGAACGATGGCGACGCCTCGGAAGTCGGCGCGCTCGTCGACTGCACCGCCGCCCCGCCCGCCGTGTGTTCTATCTGTTC
>CAZUJM010000018.1:0-11703 GCA_964620405.1 uncultured Pirellulaceae bacterium
GGTCCCGAAATCCGCCACTGCGGCTCCTCGCGGAGCTACCCTCGACGACGGTTGGCACCGGGGACGGGCGACGACCGGCGGGGTCCTGCGCGCTCCACGCAACACTCCCGCGTTCCCCGGTTGGAACGGCCCGCGTTGCCAAGCGGGCTTCGCCCTGCTCCTGCTGCTCCTGATCGCGTTTCCTCCCTGCCCACTCGTCCAGCTGCGGCCTGCCTTCGCGGGCGAACCCGGACAGCCGCCTGCGTCCTCGTCGCGATACGCGGCGTTTCGCGAAGAGTGGGAACGAACGTCGGGAGCGAGCGATGCGAGCGACTGGCGAGTGCGACCAGGCGACCCCAGTCGCCTGTATCTGTACGCCCCCTCGGAGCTGACCTTGGGCGCTGAAGCGTCCGGCGCAGGAGCGCGCGAAGCGGCAGGTGACGAGTCGGACAACGAGGGCCCATCGGCCGCCGACTCCTCGCGTTACGCCGAACGGCTGGCGGAACTGGTGCGTGGGGAGCTGCCGGGGGGCGACCTGGCCGCCGCGTATGCCTGGGCCCACGAACTGCTCTGCTTCGCGCCGCGCCACGAAGACGCCCGCCGCTGGCTCGGGCTGCCCGGCCGGCCCACGGCAGCGGCCACGGACAACAAAGTCTCCGGCCTGCAGGTGCGCAAACCGCGACGCCCCCATCCGCGTTACCCTTGGGCCGCGGGCCAGTACCTGCTCGTCACGACCCCCCACTTCCGCATCGCGACGAATGACACCGAAGCGTCCGCGCGGCGGCTGGCCCAGGCGTTGGAGCGGCTGCACTGCGCGTGGCAGCAGTTGTTCTTCGCCACCTGGCACGAGGAGAGTCCTTGGAACGCTGCCCCCGGCGTTCGCGGCGTGCCTCGGCGCGCCCCGGCCAGCCACCAGGTGGTGCTCTTCCGATCCCATGACGACTATGTCGCCTACCTGCGGACCATCGAGCCGCGCGCGGCGGTCACGCGTGGCTACTACCATGCCGCAACGCGCACCGCCTACTTCGTCGGTGGCGAACATCCGGCAACAGCCACCTGGTATCACGAGGCAACGCACCAGCTGTTCCATGAACGGCAGCGGACAGCGCGCGAAGTCGGCCATTCGTCCAACTTCTGGATCGTCGAAGGCATCGCACTGTACCTCGAATCTCTGCATCACCAGGGGCCGCGCCTGGGTGTGGGAGGCCTGGAAGCCGACCGGCTGCAGATGGCCCGATACCGGGCCCTGCGCGAAGGTTTCTTCGTGCCACTGGACCGCTTCACGGCGTTCGGACAAGCCGAATGGCAGGCGCACCCGCGCATCCATGCGATCTACAGCCAGGCCGCCGGACTCACGCACTTCCTGATGCACGCCGAGCAGGGGCGTTATCGGCCCGTGGTCGAGTCGCTGCTGAGGCTCGTGTACGCCGGCAAGGACGAACCGGGTTCACTGTTCGAACTGGCCGCCGCCAGCCCCGCGGAACTCGAAGCGTCCTACCGTCGCTTCCTGGCGATCTCCGACGAGGACCTCGCGCGGCGCGATTCGTCCGTGCCCATCCGGCAACTCTGCCTCGGCGGCACGCGCGTCTCCACCGCCGGCTTCGCACAACTCGGCTCGCTTGCTTCCTGCGAGTGGCTCGACCTGTTCGGCCTGCCGCTCACCGACGCCGACACCGGGCCGCTCGACCAAACGCCGCGGCTGCGTCAGCTGAGCCTCGAAAACACGGCGATCGGCGATTCCACCGTGCGTCGTCTCGCGGCCGCGCGCGAACTTCGCGAACTCGACCTCTCCAGCTCCCGCATCACCGACGCGTCGCTGGAGACGCTCGCCCAACTCGACCAGTTGCAGACGGTGTGGCTGGCCAACACCAGCGTGACCGATCGCGGCGCGGCCCTGCTGGAACCGCTGCCCCAACTGCAACTGCTCGACCTGCAGGGAACCCAGGTCACTGCGGCGACGCGCGAAGCCTGGGAGCGTCGGCTGGCCGAACGGTCTCCATCCGGGCCCAGCGCGGAAGCGTCCCAGGGGCCCAGCGCGGAAGCGTCCCAGGAGCCCAGCGCGGAAGCGTCCGAGGAGCCCGACGCGGGGGCGTCCCGGGACAACGGCGCGGCCGGCAGCACCGCCGACCCGCGTCCGCGACGGTAGACGCTCGTCGCTTGCTCGTCCGCACCCGCCACGTTCTAATCAGCGGCCCCTTTATCCGGATCCCTCCTCCTCCTCCGCTCCAAGGCCCCGACCATGACGTGGAACCTGCTGAAGACGCCTTACGCGACGGTGAAAGAACAGCGTTACGAAGTGGCCGTGCTGCCGCTGGGCGCGACCGAGCCGCACAACTTGCACCTGCCTTATGGAACGGATGTGCTGGAAGGACAGATGGTGGGCGAGCATATCTGTGCCGAGGCGACGCGGCGGGGCGCTCGCGTGGTGCTGCTGCCGACCATGCCGTACGGCACCGAGACGAACCTGCGCGAGTTCCCGCTGGCGATGAACGTCAACCCCAGCACGCTTTACGCCGTCGTCACCGACCTCGTCGATTCGCTGGTGCAGAGCGGCATCCGCAAGGTGGTGCTGCTGAACAGCCATGGCGGCAACGACTTCAAGCCGCTGCTTCGCGAACTGTACGGCAAGACCCCCGCGCACCTGTTCCTCTGCAACTGGTACCAGTGCCTGGGCGACGTATACCACGAGATTTTCGAGCACATGGAGGACCATGCGGGCGAGATGGAGACGTCGTTCGCGCTGGCCTTCTTCCCGGAGATGGTGGCCCGCAATCCGGACGGGACGTTGCTGGCCGACGCCGGGTTGCCGCGTCCGTTCCGCCTGAAGGCCCTGGAGAAGGGCTGGGTGTCGATCACCCGGCCCTGGCACCTGCTGACCACCAATTCCGGCGCCGCGCCCCCCCAGGCGGCGACGGCCGAAAAAGGCCGGCGGCTCATGGAGGTCGTCCAGGACCGGTTGGCTTCGTTTTTGGTGGAACTTTCCGAGGCCCGGCTGGATGAGACGTTCCCCTTCGCGGAACCGCGTTGACCGATTCCCCCCGTCCGCTTACACTTCGTGCTTGGCTTGGGTCGGGAGATCGCTCCCAGGAGCGGTCTCGCGGGCCAGGTCGTTCGAGTGGTGGCTGTAGCTCAGTTGGTTAGAGCACCAGATTGTGGCTCTGGGGGTCGGGGGTTCGAGTCCCCTCAGCCACCCTCATCGGACTCGGCGGACTTCCTTGCAGGTTCGCCGGGTCTTTTTTTTGGCACGTTCGGCCCGTCGCTCCGCCCAGGCCCTCCATGAACGACGCGTCCACCCCACCCCTGGTCGAGGAATTCCGCGTCCTCCTCGCCGGCTGCCGGGGGCTCTACCTCGAAGCCGGCCAGCGGGCCATGCATCTGGCCGTACTGCATGTGGCCAAGGAGCCGGCCGAGTTCCTGGAATGGATGGAGGACCTGCACCGCGGGCTGGTGTTGAAGGTCTACTTTGAAGTGGCCCTGGCCGACCAGCGGTGGCATCCGGTGGAGCAGCAGTTGGCGCAGACGCTGCTGGAGCATGCCTGGAACCGGGAGCTGACCGGGCAGACGCTGCGGGAGACGATCCGGGAGCTGCATCCGAAGATCCAGCGTCTGACGCTCCGCAGCCTCGTGCAGCCCTTCGCCGAAATCGCCGACCTGCGTGACTACCAGCCGGGCCTCTGCACGCTGGTCCAGCGCCTGGCCAACCTGGTCGCCAAATGCGACGGCTGCATCACGCCGCCGGAAGCCGAACGCATCCGCCTGCTGCAAAACTCGCTCTATGCGCTGATGGCGTCTCCCGCGGCGTCTCCCCCGGCACCTGCCACCCAGACGCCGCCCCCCCTGCCGGCACCGCCGCTGGCGGAAGTGCGGAAAAGCGTGGAGCCGCTGCGAGGTGGGCGAGAGCGCGGGGACGTCGCTCCGGCAGAGTCCCGCGACGCACGACCGAGTCCGCCGCCGGTCTCGCTGGAGGAAGCGCTCGCGCATCTGGACCAGCTCGTGGGGCTGGAGGGCATCAAGCGGGAGATCCGCACGCTCACCAACTTCCTGAAGGTGCAGCGGGAGCGTGGCCTCGCGGGCTTGCCGGCCACCAGCGTTGGCCTGCACCTGGTGTTCGCCGGCAATCCCGGCACCGGCAAGACCACCGTGGCCCGCATCCTGGGCGAGATCTACGGCGGCCTCGGACTGCTCGCCCGCGGCCATCTCGTCGAAACCGATCGCGCAGGCCTCATCGCCGAATACGCCGGGCAGACCGCGCCCAAGACCCACGCGCTGGTCGACCAGGCGCTCGACGGCGTCCTGTTCATCGACGAAGCGTACAGTCTGGTGGCCGAGGAGGGCGACGATCCGTTCGGTCGCGAGGCGTTGCAGACGCTGCTAAAGCGGATGGAGGACGATCGGCATCGGCTGGCCGTGATCCTCGCCGGCTACTCCGAACCCATGGACCGCCTGCTGAAGGCCAACCCCGGCCTCTCCTCGCGGTTCCACCGACAACTGGTCTTCGACGACTACGGTCCCGTGGAACTGGCGGAGATCTTCGAGCGTCTCTGCGATACCCACCACTACCGACTGACTCCCGAAGTCCGCCACCGCTTGATCGTCGGTCTCTGGCACCTCCATCATCGCCGCGACGCGCACTTCGGCAACGGTCGCGCCGTGCGCAACCTGTTCGAGGATGCCATTCGACGCATGGCCAACCGGATCGCGGATGTCGTGCCGTTGACCCGGGAGGTGCTGACCGTGTTCCACGCGGAGGACGTGGCGTTCCCGGAGATCGACGAAGAGGACTGGCGCCGTTATCCCCTGGAACAGGCAGTCTTCCGCGTCGACTGTCCCGGGTGCGGACGCCGCAGCAAGCTGCCCGCCGCCCATCTCGGCCGCCGCGTGCAGTGCCCTCAGTGCGAAGCCCGCTTTCCCGTGCCCTGGGCCGAACCGGACTGGCCCTCCGAATAACCCGGCGAAGCGGCCCTGCGAAACAGCGTGCCGCCGCCCGTCGGTTTCCTTCGGACCCTCTTTTCGGATAAACTCCGACCATCGCCCCGGGGCTCCATCGAACCCATTTCCCCCCGTTCGCACCCTGGCCGGCGTCTCCACCCACGGAAGCGTAAGGTAACCCTCGATGAAGTTAGTGAAGTTCCTTGGCCGCGACGGACGGGAGCGGGCGGGCGTGCTGCAGCAGGCGGAAATCCATCCGCTGCGTTTCGAAAACGGACAGATCCAAACGCTGGCGGAGCTGATGGAGCTGCCGGATCTCCTGCCCATGATCGACTTCCTCCGCGACCGTACCGACCCGCAACCGCTCGATTCCGTCACGCTGCTGCCGCCGATCGACCAGCAGGAGGTCTGGGCGGCGGGAGTGACTTATAAGCGGAGCAAGGCGGCGCGGATGGAGGAGTCGACGGTGGCCGCTTCGTGCTACGACCGCGTCTACGAGTCGCCGCGCCCCGAACTGTTCCTCAAGGCAACGCCCCATCGCGTGGTCGGCCACGACGCCTCAATCCGCATCCGTCAGGACGCGCACTGGAACGTGCCCGAACCCGAACTCACCCTGGTCCTCAACTCGCGCCTGGACCTCGTGGGCATCACCATCGGCAACGATGTCAGCAGCCGGGACATCGAGGGCGACAATCCGCTCTACCTGCCCCAGGCCAAGACCTACAACCAGTCTGCCAGCCTCGGACCCTGCATCCGGCTCGTCGATGGACTGCCTCCGCACGAGGAGATCGGCATCCGCCTGCGAGTTCTCCGCGCGGGCCAGTCGGTCTACTCCGGCGAAACCAACATCGGCCAGATGGCCCGCTCCTTCGCCGACCTCGTCCAGTGGCTCGGTCGCGACAACAGCTTCCCCCAGGGCGTCTTCCTCATGACCGGCACCGGCATCGTTCCCGACCGCGACTTCACCCTGCTCCCCGACGATCTCGTGGAGATTGAAATCGATGGCGTCGGCCTGCTCCGCAATTCGGTGGTGCAGGGCCACGCCTGACAGACAGTTCCCCACGGTCGGCGGCTCAGGATGCTTGGTCATTCCGGTCATTCCCGCGCCGAACTCCGCGAGGCGAAACCCGCTCCGCGTAGCCACACAGGTCCGGGAACACGGCTCCCGGACCTGGGCGATCGAGACGCTGGGGAGAGGACGTTCGGCACACGGCGTGTGCCGACTACGGGTGCGCCGACTACCTGTGTGCCCTGCCGACCATTCCTTCGCATTCAACTTCCAGCACCCTACGACGACCCACCTCCCAGGATCCCATTCATGGACTGCCTTCCCGTTCTGATCGACGGCCAGTGGCGCGAAGCCGACGCGCAGGAGACGTTCCAGGCCTGCAACCCGACGACCCGCAAGTGGCTGCCGGACGAGTTTCCGGTGAGTCGTTGGGCCGACTGTGACGCGGCGTTGGACGCGGCGGTAGCGGCCGCTCGTGAGCTGCGCAAGATGCCCGGCGAGCGGATCGCCAAGTTTCTCGAAGCGTATGCCGAGCACATCGAGAAGCGGAAGGACGTGCTGGTCGAGACGGCTTATCTGGAGACGGGCCTGCCGCGATCGCCGCGGCTGGCGGACGTCGAACTGCCGCGTACCACCTCGCAGCTGCGCCAAGCCGCCCAGGCCGCTCGCGATGGATCGTGGATGATGGCCACGATCGACTCCAAGGCCAACATCCGTTCGCACTACGCGCCGCTCGGGCCCGTCTGCGTCTTCGGCCCCAACAACTTCCCCTTCGCCTTCGGCAGCGTGTCCGGCGGTGACTTCGCGGCGGCCATCGCGGCCGGCAATCCGGTGATCGGCAAGGCCAACACGTCCCATCCCGGCACCACCCGGCTCTTTGCCGAAGCGGCACTCGTGGCCCTTCAGGAGACCGGCCTGCCGCCCGCCACCGTGCAGCTTCTCTACCGCCTCTCGCATGCCGACGGCCAGCAGCTCGTCTCCGACCCGCGCGTCGGCGCGACCGGATACACCGGCAGCCGCATGGCCGGCCTGAAACTCAAGGCGGCCGCCGAATCGGCCGGCAAGCCGATCTACCTGGAACTCTCCAGCGTCAACCCGGTCGTGTTTCTTCCCGGAGCCCTCCGCGAACGGCGCGACGAAATCCTACAGGAGACCGTGACCAGCGGCCTCATGGGCACCGGCCAGTTCTGCACCAACCCCGGCACGCTCCTGCTGGTCGAAAACGCCGATACGGAGGCGTTCATCGAGCAGTTGGCGCGGAAGTACCAAGAGGCACCCGCCGGCGTCCTGCTCTCCGCCAGTGTGGCCACCAGCCTGCACGAAAGCATCCAGATCCTGCAGCACGCCGGCGCCCGCGTCCTGGCCGGCGGCTCGACCCAATGCGGCCACGACGGGTTCGGTTGCGCCAACACGCTGCTCCGCGTCTCGGGAGCAACCTATCTGGAGCATCCGCATGTGCTGCAGACGGAGGCGTTCGGCAACTGCACGCTGCTGGTCGTCTGCTCGGACACGCAGCAGATGGCCCGCATCCTGGAGACCCTGGAGGGCAACCTGACCGGCTGCATCTACAGCGCCCGCGACGGATCGGACGACGCCGACTACGACCTGCTGGCCCCCGAACTGCGGCTGCACGTCGGCCGGCTGCTCAACGACCGCATGCCCACCGGCGTCGCCGTCTCGTCGGCCATGAACCATGGCGGTCCCTTCCCGGCCACCGGCCATCCCGGGTTCACCGCGGTGGGAATCCCCGCGTCCCTCTGGCGATTCGCCGCCCTGCACTGCTACGATCAGGTCCGCCCCCACCGCCTGCCCGTCGCGCTCCGCGACCCCAACCCCAGCGGCCGCATGTGGCGACTCGTGGACGGCTGTTGGTCGCAAGCCGACGTGCCGGGTACCAACGGCTGACCGTGCGCCCAATAATGAAGCGTCGGTCGAGGGAGCATCGCGGCGGCGGAGATCCGGCGACGGCCCTGGCTTCCGAAGTCCGAGCGGACTGAACCGCAGACCGCGATGCCAGTCGAACTGCGGACAGCCTCCTAGCCACCAGTTCATTGCCTCATCCCGATTCCGTTGGTTACCGACCCCCGCCCCGCTTCCCATTCCACTGGCTTGCATCCTTCCCCGATTCCGATCCGCACACCGATCCGAAGGTCCTTCCCATGATCGCTCGCCTGCCCCTGCCGTTGGTCCTGGCCGCCAGCCTGCTGCTGTTCGGCGCGCATGCGGCGGTCCGCGCCCAGGAGTCCCCCGCTCCGCCCCAGGAGAAGCCCGCGGCCGAACCGGCAGCTGATCCGGCGCCTGCCGAGAAGCCTGCCGAACCGGCGGCGAACGCGGAGGCGCCCGAAGCGGGCCAAGAAGACCTCGACAAGGCGACGATCACGAAGCTGACCGCCAAGTCGATGGCCGATCTGGAATCGGTCGTGGAACTGTGCGAGTCGGCCTTGAAGAAAGGGCTCGATGACGGCAATCAAAAGTACGCGCGCGACCTGATGACCGCGACGCTGTACGACCAGGCGACGCGGCTGAGTCGATTGATCTTCGACCAGCAGCCGGTCGATCCGCGCTGGCCGAACATCCGCGAACTGGCGATGGCTCGTCTCACGAAGGCCGTGGAGATCCGGCCCGAGATGGGCAACGTGCACCTGCTGATCGCGCGACTGCAGGGGCTGCCCAATGGCGATCGCGACCAGGCGAAGACGTCGGCCGAGAAGGCCCTTACGCTGCTGGCCGACGATCCCAGCCAGCTGTCGCTCGCCTACCAGGCCCGCGCCGCGCTGGCCGAAAAGCCGGAGTCGATGCTGGAAGACCTCGCCAAGGCCATCGAACTCGACCAACGCAACCTCGACGCCTGGCGGATGCGTGGAGTCTACTACCTGACGCAGGGTGAATTCGAGAAGGCGCTGGCCGACTTCCAGCAGTTGCTGGAGCGCGACCCCGAAGACATGGCCGCCCACCAGGCGATCGCGCAGACGTTCCGCGCGATGAAGCAGTACGACAAGGCGCTCGACCACCTCAAGAAGGTCACCGAAGCCGACCCGCAGGCGTCGCTCGCCTACACGCTGCGGGCGCAGATCCTGGAGGAACAGGGCGACCTCGCGGGCGCCATCGAAAGCCTCAACGACGCCGTCAAGGCGCAGCCTCGCGACATCGGCGCGCTGCTTTCCCGGGCGCGACTCCGCACGGCACAGGAGCAGTTCGACCTGGCACGCAGCGACCTCGAACGGGCCCTGGAGATCCGACCCGGCCTGCCCCAGGCCATCCTGCTCCGCAGCCTCATCTCCGCCGCCCAAGACCGCTTCGGCGCCGCCATCGGGGACATCCAGCAGCTGCTGCGACAGGCACCCGACAACGAAGACCTCAAGCTGCAGCTGGGCACCTACTACGAAGGCGACAAGCGGCCGCGACGCGCCATCGAACTGTACTCCGAAATCCTCAAGGGAAACCAAGAGAACTGGCAGGCCCTGCGACGACGCGGCGATGCCTACCTCAGCATCGGACAGCATGCCGATGCCATCCGCGACTACGACGCCGCCCTGAAGCTGCAGGAGAACGAGACCGGAGTGCTCAACAACCTCGCCTGGCTCCTCGCCACCTCCCCCGAAGATAACCTCCGCGACGGCAAACGAGCCCTGGAACTTGCCAAAAAAGCCTGCGAACTCACCGAGTACAAGGCGCCGCACATCATCAGCACGCTCGCCGCCTGCCATGCCGAAGTCGGTGACTTCGACGAAGCCATCCGCGTCTCGCAGAAGGCTGTCGAGGACGACCAGGACCAGCAGAAGCAACTGCAGGCTGAACTCGATGCGTACAAGGAACGCAAGCCCTGGCGTGAAAAGCAGCTGACCGAGGAAAACACCGCCGACCTTGAAGCGCGCGAAGCCGCCGAGGACGACCTGCCCGGCACGCCGACCAACGAGTCCGACGTGCTGGAAGACCTCGAAAAGAAGTCGACCGACGAATCCGCCGAGAAGGCTGGTGAAGAACCGAAAGCCGATGCGGACGAGAAGGAGAGCGACGAAAACGACGAAAACGACGAAAACGACGACGACGAAGAAGAAGAAGAAGAAGAAGATGATGATGAGACCGACGATGCATCCGACAAGGACGCGCGTCGCTAGAGTGAACGACCATCACCGGCCCTTCCACGCCGCGACGCGTGGGTAGACACAGAGGTTTCCCGCATGGATATCCAGGCATCGGAGCAGTTGGTCACGCGGAAGTGCAAGCCGTGCGAGGGAGGCGTGGAGGCGTGCACGCTGGGCGAAGCGCAGGGGCAGTTGGAGCGTTTGCCGGGCTGGTACCTGACGCACAACGGACAGCGGATCCGGAAGGATTGGACCGTCAAAAACTTCATGGCCGGCATGCGGTTTTTCGAGCGAGTCGCGGCGGTCGCCGAAGAGGACGGCCACCATCCGGACATCCATCTGGAGGCCTATCGCAAGGTCTCAATCGAACTCTGGACCCACGCCATCGGCGGTCTCAGCGAAAACGACTTCATTCTCGCGGCGAAAATCGACCAACTGCCAATCGAACTGAAGGCCTGACCCGGCCTCCCGTGCCGGGGCTGCCGCCATTCGATTGCCACCTGCTGCCGGCGATTCTCGCGCCGCCATCGGCCCTCCCAGGGCCTCGCGTCACCACAAGCGTCCCTCCCACAGGGCCGCATCTTCTGCGGGCCTCCGCGCGGGTCCTCGTTACGGGGATCCAATATCGCTCGTCATCCGGCAAGCGTTTTCCCCCGCGAGAACGCCCGTTTCTGGGCTAGGTTTTGCATGACTCCCGGCCGCGTTTCCGCTTCCCGGGATCCAGACGAACCGACACTCCCCCGCGCGGCGTTGGCGCGCCGCTCCAACCACCATGCAATCTCCCTCCGTCTCACGTCCACCGTTTCGCCGCGATGAATGGCTTCCCCAGGACGAATCGCGGCGGCCCCGCAGCGGTTATCGACTGCTGCGGCAGGTGATGCCGACGAGCCGTCCGATTTCCGTCGCCGTCCTCGTGGCCTGCGGCCTGGAGGCTTCGCTGATCGCGTTTGGCAAGCCCAGCCTTTACGCCACCGATGCGGCCACGATCGGTTTCGGGTTCATGTTCCTGGTCTGGTTCTGGATCTCGGTCGGCTGGATGCTGGACCTGTGGGGTCGAATCGGCCACCAGTTCCTGGCGTCGCGATCCTCGCGGTTCGCGCGCGCCGCTTTCTGGGGTCTGACCGGCCTGCTCGGCGGATCGTTGACGCTCGCCTACGCGATCAGTTGGGTGCTGTTCTTCGAGACGGGCCGCTTCGCCAATCTGGAAACCGGCCGCTTCGTGCTCTTCAACTTCCAGCAGCTCTGGCCCTACCTCACCCAGGCCGAACCGTCGCAATTGTTCGCGGCCGCGATCGTCGCTCTGTCCGGCATGGTCCTCCTGCCCATGGCCCTCGCTCGCTGCACCGACGGCTCCTGTGACCGGCAGCCGCCTTCGGTACACTGGTCGCCGATTCTCTGGAGCCTGCTTGCGGTGTCGACGCTCGTGGCCTGGAACCGCCTGCCCGCCGAACCGAGCATGGCCCGACAATCCATTCGCCAGCACGCCCTGCGACACGGCCTGCATCCCGCTTTTTCGCTCTACGCCAGCCAACGCGACACACAGGAACGCGGCAGCATCCGCGCGGAGATCGACGTGCGCCGCCTGACGCCGCGCGGGAGCCTTCGCCTCGCGCAGTCTCCCCGGGACGAGGCTACGTCCACAGCCACGCGCGCGGTCTCCAAGTCGTCGCAGGTCGAGGTCGCGCCTTCGGTGATCTTTAT
>CAZUJM010000018.1:11713-42039 GCA_964620405.1 uncultured Pirellulaceae bacterium
CCGTTTCCACCAAGGGCAGGAGGTCACGCCCCACATCAATCGCCTCGCGGCCCAAGGCCACGAGTGGACGCGGGCGTACGCGCAGAGCACGCATTCCGACTACTCCGACCCCAGCCTGCTCTCCTCGCTCTACCCCCTGCGCACCCGGCACCATCACTACTACGGCCCCTCCGACCCCTGGCCACGCACGCTCATCTACGACGTGCTCCAGCCCCTCGGTTACCGCACGGCCATCCTCTCGTCACAGAACGAGGACTGGAGCGGCATGACGCACTTCCTCAAGACGCCTGGCCTCGAAACGCTCTACCACGCCGATGACAATCCCGAGCGAACCCTGGTGGCCGACAAGGATTCGGGGTTCGCGCGCGAAGTACGCCTGGGCGGACTGGTGGCCGGAAAGTTCCCGGACGCGCACACGACCGACAAGGCGATCGAGTGGGTCCGCGCGCAAGCTCGCGAGGGCCGGCCATTCTTTCTCGGCATGAACCTGCAAAGCTCCCACTTCCCCTACCTGATGCCGGACGACGTCCCGCGCCCCTTCCAGCCCGCCGAAATGTCGCCGTCGATGAGCTTCGTGGGCTATCCCGTCGAAGAGGTCGAGAACGCGCGCAACGCGTACTACAACGCGATCCAGGAATGCGATCGCCAGGTGGGACGACTGGTCGACACGCTGCGCGAACTGGGCCTGCTGGAGAACACGATCCTGGTCGTGACCGGCGAGAATGGCGAAGCGTTCCACGAAGGCGGCCAAGTGACCCACGCGCGCGAGCCGGTGGAACCGGTCATCCACGTGGCCTGCGTACTGCATGCCCCCGCGATGCTCGCGCCCCTCCGGGACGACTATCCCTTCGAGCACGTGGACCTCGTCCCGACCGTCTGCGGACTCCTGGGCCTGGAACCGCATCCGAACTTCCAAGGCATCGACGCCTTGAGCGCCGCGCGGCCGCCCGCCGAGCAGCGGCTGACCTTCTGCCACGTGCTCTCCAGCCTCGCCGAAGCCGACAGCGTGATCCTGGGCGGACGCTGGAAACTGACGGAGGATCGTCGCGGAGGCTTCGTCACGCTCTACGACCTGCAGAACGATCCGGGCGAAACAAACAACCTCGTCACGCAGGATCCGGTGCGCGCCAACCAGCTGCAAGCCGCCTTGCGCACTTGGCGCGAACAGCAGCTGGCCTACTACCACTACCCGCCGTACTACCTCAACTTCTACCCGCCGGCGCCACCGCGCATCGAGTAGGCACGCAACGATCAGGCGCGCCTCGAGCATTTCGACGCCCGACAAGGCCAGGTCCCATTCCGAAACCGGAGACCTGGCCCTCGGGCATGGCAGCGCGTCACGCGCCCTTCTCGGCCCAGGCCAGCAGCGACTCGGCGCCCTGGCGGTGGCAGAAGTCGCCGAACGTCTCGCCGGGCTGACGCGACGACTTGAAGAAGGCGAAGAGCGGCACCAGCGTCGATACGACTTCCTCGGCCGGCACCGAATCCTTGTAGAGCGTGTTCAGCCGATCGCCCAGCGTGCGGCCTCCCACGAGCACGGTGTACTTGCCCTTGGCCTTGCCGACGAGGCCGATGTCCGAGTTGTAGGGCCGGGCGCAGCCGTTCGGGCAGCCCGTCATCCGCACCGTGAACTTCTCGTCGGCCAGACCCAGCTTGCTCAGTTCGGCCTCCAACTCGTCAATCATGCCCGGCAGCGCCCGCTCACTTTCCGTGATCGAAAGGCCGCAGGTCGGCAACGCGGGACAGGCCATCGACCAGCGCCGCACCTCCGAGATCTCCTCGCTCAAAGGCACGCCATGGTCCTTCAGGATGGCGATCAAGCGGTCCCGATCGCCCGGACCGATGTCGCAGAACAGGATGCTCTGGTGTGGAGTCAGCCGCAGGCCGGGACGCAGTGTCCGGCAGATCTCGCGGAGTGCCGTCTTCAGCTTCATCGTCGGCGTGTCCTTGATGCGGCCATTTTCGACGTTGAGCCCATAGAACCACTTGCCGTCGCCCTGCTCGCGCCAGCCCAAGCCGTCATCGAATCCGTTGACGACCACCAGTCGCGGCGGATCCAGCTTCGCGCCGTAGTACTCCTCGACCTTCGCCTTGAACGCGGCCAGCCCCCCCATGTCGCGGATCGTGTACTTGAGGCGAGCCGTCTTGCGGTCCGAGCGATTGCCGAAGTCGCGCTGCACCTTGATGATCTCGGTGGAGACGTCGATCACCTGTTCGGGCCGCACGAACGCCAGCGGTTCGGCCACGGCCACGAACGTCTTCGCCGCGCTGGGCGTCACGCCGAAACCACCTCCGACCAGCACATTGTAGCCGACGATCCGGCCGCCCTCGACAATCGCCATCAGCCCCAGGTCGTTCGCGTACAGATCAACGCTGTTGTCGCCCGGCAGGCCGATCGCCGTCTTGAACTTCCGCGGCAGATAGGTCTTTCCATAGATCGGCTCCACCACCTCGCCGCCATACACCTTGGTCTTGTTCTCGCCCGCGGCGTCCTCAACCCAGATCTCATGGTAAGCGCACGTGCGCGGACAGAGGTGCTCCGTCAGATCGTCCGCCAGCTTCTGCATCTCGGCATGCACGCCGTTGCGATGGTCGGGGATCGGTGAACACATGACGTTGCGGTTGACGTCTCCGCAAGCAGCCAGCGTCGACAACTTGATCTCATTGATGCGGGCAATCGCCGCCTTCAACGTCGTCTTCAGGATGCCGTGCAGCTGGAGGCCCTGGCGGGTCGTAATCCGCAACGTGCCATTCCCCATCTCGTCGCACAGGTCCAGCTCCGCAAGCATCTGCTCCGGCGTCAACTTGCCGCCAGGAATCTTGGACCGCACCATGAAGCAGTGCTCGCGACCGCCCTTGCCCGCGCCGCCCCGCTCGTCACGATTGTCCTGCTGGTAGATGCCGTGGTTCTTCAGCAGGTTCACGCTGTCCGACTCGAAGTGGTCGGTCTCGTTCGCCAGTTCGTCGGCGATCGTTCCTCGCAGGAACTGGCTGTTGATCTTGGCAACTTCCACCGCGCTAGGCTTTTTTTCTTCCGACATGCAACCCTGCTTTATCCGGACGGCCGAGGCCGTAGAATCTTGGAGTTCCCCTAGCCCGAGGAACGACAGAGCGTCCGCTCGGTCCGGCCCCCGGTGGCCTCCAGCGGCCTCCCGACGGCCCCCAGTGGCTCGAGGCGACAATCGCCCCGCGTGTTAATCTGGGCGGGCATCAAGACGCCATTGTTCTCGCAGCGGTCCCAAGGGTCAAGGCATGTCTCGGACCGACGCCGCCTCGCGCCGCCAGGAGCCTCATGAGCACACCGCCGTCCGATCCGCGAGAAGTGCCTCCTGGGAGCCCACGCATCGACCAGTTGGCAGTGCTGCTGGCCACGGGCCTGGGAGTCGGGCAGGCGTTGCCCGCCCCGGGCACCTTCGGCAGCCTCTGGGGGCTGCCGCTCGCCTGGCTGCTCCTGCAGTTGCCGGGTATCGCGGCGCAGGCGGCCGTGTTGGCCGTCCTCTTTGCGGCAGGCGTGCCTCTCTGCACACGCGCGGCCCGGCGCCTGGGCAAGAAAGATCCCGGCGCGGTCGTCTGGGATGAGTTGGTCACCGTTCCCCTGGTGTTCCTCGGCCTGTCCTCCTCGCAGTTCCTGCAGCCGCTGGTCCTGCTGGCAGGCTTCACCCTGCATCGTTTCTTCGACATCCTCAAGCTGCCTCCCTGTCGCCAGTTGGAACGGCTGCCGGCCGGCCTGGGCATCATGGCCGACGACCTTGCCGCTGCCTGCTACGCCTGGCTCGCCCTGCGTCTCATGCTTCCTCTGCTGCTGCCGGCCGCATGAAAGAGGGCGTCTTGTACGCAGAAGCGGTGAACGGAGCTGCTTCCATCGGCCTGCAAATCGTCCGGGCCCGCCTGCGAATCGTCGCCAACACGTTTAAAATGAAGCCTCTAGCGATCGATCGAAGCGTCCGCCAATCGCGGCTCCGTTCCTGTTCCCCTCGTTTCTACCCCGCACCCGGAAACCACCGCCCGTGACTGCCCAGATTCTCGATGGAAAAGCCGTGGCCAAAACCATCCGCCAAGAGTTGGCGGCCGAAGTTGCCTCCTTCAAGCAGCAGACGGGAGTCACCCCGAAGCTGGCCGCGGTGCTGGTCGGCAGCGACCCGGCAAGCCAGGTCTATGTGCGGAACAAGCAGAAGGCCTGCGCGGAAGTGGGCATGGAGAGCCAGTTGGTCCACCTGCCGCAGGACGTCAGCCAGTCCCAGCTGATGGAACTGGTCCGCGAGTTGAACGCAACTGCATCGGTACACGGCATCCTCGTGCAGCTGCCGCTGCCGCGCGGCCTTGATGCCACCGCGGTGCTCGACGCCGTCAGCCCCGACAAGGACGTCGATGCCTTCCATCCGGTCAACGTCGGCCTGATCTCGCAAGGCCGACCGCGGTTTCTTCCCTGCACGCCGCACGGCGTGCAGCAGTTGCTCCACCGCAGCCAGATTCCCGTCGAGGGACAACATGTGGTCATCGTGGGGCGGAGCGACATTGTCGGCAAACCCCTGGCCATGATGTGGATGCAGCGCAGCTCGACCCTGGGAAGCTCCGCCGCGAACGCCAGCGTCACCGTCTGCCACAGCCGCAGCCGCAACCTGTCCGACCTGACGCGTCAGGCCGACATCCTGGTCGCCGCTGTGGGCCAGCCGCAGTTGATCACCGCCGACATGGTGCGTCCGGGAGCGGTCGTCGTGGATGTGGGCATCAACCGCGTGGGCGACCGGTTGGTGGGCGACGTCGACTTCGACGCCGTTTCGCAAGTCGCCAGTCACATCACTCCCGTGCCCGGCGGCGTCGGTCCACTCACCATCGCCATGCTGCTTCGCAATACGCTCACCGCGGCGCAAGCGTGAAACGAGTCGTGAGAGGCGGCGGCAGGACGCGGGTGCGGCGTGTCGACGATCGCCTCCCTGGCCCTCCGTGCGTACTCCGCGTCCTCCGCGGTGAAGTCTCCCGGTATTCGCAGAAGCCGTAGTTCTGCGCCCGGGTTCTGTCCTTACCACGGACATCATGGAGATCTGTACAGAGGGCCGCGGAGATTCAGTCCTAGTCGCCCTGCAGTTCCAGGCGCCGCGGGCCGGTAACGACCGTGCCGATGCAGGCCGCGTTTTCCAGGCCGGGCAACGCGTGCAGCGCGACGAGCAATGCGTCCAGCTGGTCCGCCGGGACGCTCATCAGCAGCCCGCCGCAGGTCTGCGGATCGAACAGCAAAGCGGGCGGCTGGCGTGTCTCGGATCGCCTTGCCCACGGGCACTCGGCGGCGAACACGGCGCGGTTCTCCTGGTCCATCGTGCTGAGTCGATCGCCACCCTCGCGCCATAGTTCCGCCGCGCCGGGCAGCAGCGGGATCGACGGCAGGTGCAACGTCGCGCCGCAGCCGGAATCGCGGAGCATCTCCAGCAGGTGTCCAGCGAGGCCGAAGCCGGTGACGTCGGTCGCGCCGCGCACGCCGTGGCGACGAGCTTCCGCGACGGCCGAGCCGTTGCCCACCAGCATCGCGGCCACCATCGACTCCCACCAGCGCGCTTCGCAGCGTCCCTGGCTGAAAGCCCGCAGCAGCGTTCCCACGCCCAGAGCTTTCGTCAGCACAAGTCGATCGCCGGGCCGCACCGCCTGCTTGGCCAGCAGTCCCGCAGGATCCTGCTGTGCGAGGATCGTGAAACCGAGACTCACCTGCGGTCCTTCGACCGTGTGGCCTCCCACCAGTGTCGCGCCGGCTGCCTGGAGTTCGCGGAGCGAGCCGGAAAGCAGTTCCAGCAGCACGCGATACTGCGCGTCGAAGGTCCCTTCGGGCAGAACGACGGTGGCCAGCGCGGCCACGGGTTCCGCCCCCATGGCCCAGGCGTCGCTCAGCGCATGTAGCGCCGTGACGCGTCCCGCCAAGTAGTGATCGGGCACGGGCGATGTGAAGAAGTCGGTGGTGGCGGCCACGACCTGGCCGGGGGCGAAGCGGAGCACCGCGGCATCGTCGGGCTGGTCCAGTCCGACCAGCACTTCAGGCCGTGCGGGAATCTTCAGTTGGGCCATGACGGCGGAAAGCAGACCGCTGCTCACCTTGCCGCCGCAGCCCACGCAGCGCATCCGCCGCGTCGCCTCGCCGCGTTCCTCTCGGCGCGCACCAGTTGCCGCCACGGCAGGCGTCGAGTTCCTTGCCGCCATGCGACGCGTCATCGCGCCGACTCGCTCGATGGAAAACATCTCCATGAAGCGTCGATCGATGCGGTCCTTCCATCGCCAGACCCAGCGACCGGCAAAAACGCGGCCGGCGTACTCGCCCACGGCGGTTCCGTCGCCCAGGTTGAGCAGCCGCAGGAAGTCTTTCTGCGGACGAAACGCCTGCAGCGGCTGGCCGCGCAGTTGACGCTTCAAGTTCTCCCACAGCACGGGACCTTCGCGCACCGCGTACACACCGGCCTTGGCCAGCGGACGCGACGCGAAACTGGCCGTGTCGCCCACCGCGAACACGGGACGCCCCGAGGTCGAACGCAGGCATTCATCCACGCGCAAGAAACCTCGCTCATCCTTGGGCAGGTCCACCTGCGACAACAGCGGCGGAGCGGCCGCGTGCGTGGCCCATAGGATTACATCCGCCTCCACGCTCGCGCCGCCCTCCCGATGGATGATGCCGTCATCAATCCGGCTGACCCGCGAACCCGCATGCACGACGATGGCCCGTTGACGCAGCGCCTCGCGGAGCCGTTCCTGGGTGCTCGTCGCGAAACCGTTAGGCAGGCCGCCGGAGCCGTGGACGATCGCCAGTTCCAAGCGGACCACGCCCTCACCTGCCACGCGTTCCACGAATCGTGGCACGCAGCACGCCACCTCCAGGCCGCCCGCGCCGCCCCCCACGACGACCACGCGCACGGGGCGCGTGCCTCGCTGACGCATCGCACGCACCAAGGCCGCCCGCAATCGCTCCAGAAAACCCACCATCGGCTTGATGAAAACAACTCGGTCCGAAGCAATCGTCACGCCTTCGGTCGCGGGAACCGAACCGATGCCGATCGAGAGCAGGTCGTAAGCCAGCGGCGGCCGTCCCTCAAACAGCACACGGCCTCGCTCCGCATCCACGCCCGTCACCGGGTCTGTCAGCAGCGTCGCTCCCACCGTCGCGCACAAACGGACCAGGTCCAGTTCCATCGCGGCCGGCGCGTACTGGCCGGCCAGCACGCCTGGCAGCATGCCGGAATAGGTGCTGACCGACGACGACGCGATGCAGACCAGCTCCGTCGACTCCAGTCGCTCGGATGCCCACTCCTTCAGCACGTGCGCATGCGTGTGTCCCATCCCCAGCAGCACCAGGGTGCGCGACGGCAAGGACTCGAACTGCATGCAACACCCTCCGCTCCGCCCAAGGCGGAACCTCTCCCTGCGCGCGGCGATGCGTGGACTTCACGGTCTTGTGCCGCGCGGATATCGCTCCCTGCCTGCGGAGGCCCCGACGTCGCATGAACTCCGACACGAGTCCCGGGGCGATCCGAAGGGATGCGACCACGCGGTCGCCCCCGCAAGTGTTTCGCGGAAGCCGACGCCGGAGTCTACCATCTTCGGCGGTGGCACGGCAGCCAGCGGGGCCCGGCCCGTTCGGCCGCTCGGCGACGCCCGACGGCTGCCCCTCCCACGCGTGCGTTCGCTGCCGGACTTGTAGAGCGGCTCCCTGCGACGATAATCAGGGGCCGACGGCGGATAGGCCCCGCGGCGGCCAGCGGAAGAGCACGCCGGGCCATGCAGGCCCGCCGGACACGAGCCCGTTCCGCGTCCCAGTCACTGCACCCTGTTGTCGCACTCCTTCTCGAACCACTAAAGGCACTTCCTGACATGAACTCCCGAACGCTGCACGATGGACGCAACGATGGACTGGTTCCGCTCGAAAGCCTCGCCCTCCGCGACATCAGCTCCTTCGGCGATCTGCTTCGAGCCATGTCCCGTACGGCCTTCGGCGGTCGCCAACTGGGGCTCGCCCATGAGATCCTCCTCGACATCGCCCGCAGCAAGGAAACCACCCTGGTGCTGACGCTTTCGGGAGCCATGACGGTGGCTAAGCAGGGACGCATCGTCTGCGACCTGATCGACCGTGGCATCGTCAAGGCAGTCATCGCCACCGGCGCGCTCATCGCCCATGGCCTCACCGAGTCGATCGGCCTCACGCACTATCGCTACGATGCCACGAAGTCGGACGAAGTGCTGTTCGAGCAGGGCTACAACCGGATCTACGACACGCTGGAGATGGAAGGCAACCTGAACGATGTCGAGAAGCTCGTGCGCTCCGTGCTGAACCAGAAGCAGCCCGAGGACGGCGTCTGGTCGTCCGCTCGCCTGTGCCGGGCGCTCGGCGAACGTCTCTCGGAGATGAACGAAGGACCGGGCATCCTGCGATCCGCCTTCGAACGCGACGTACCGGTTTTCATCCCGGCGTTCACCGACAGCGAGATGGGACTCGATGTCGCCACCTGGGCCATGTCGCGAGCACTCCGCGCGCAGGACGCGAAGGTCGGGGAACTCAGCTCCGACGAAACCTTCCGCGCCGTCCCGATGTTCAACCCGTTCCATGACCTGCTCGAATACGCCCGCCTGATCGGCCGCGCCAAGGAACTGGCGATCCTCACGATCGGCGGCGGCGTGCCGCGCAACTGGGCCCAGCAGGTCGCTCCGTTCTACGACATCACCAACGCGCGCGTCGGCACCAATCTGGAAGCGCCCCGCTTCAAGTACGGCGTGCGGATCTGCCCCGAACCGGTACACTGGGGCGGCCTGTCCGGCTGCACGTATTCCGAAGGCGTCAGCTGGGGCAAGTTCGTGTCACCGGCCGAAGGCGGACGCTACGCTGAGGTCTACGCCGACGCGACCGTCGTCTGGCCGCTGCTCATGAAGGCCGTCTTCGAAGAACTCGACCGTTCCTGATCGCGGGCTCTTGGGTCGAGGGCCCGTGCTCGACGTGCCGGCGCGGCGGTCATGTGGCGTCCATCGCGATCCGGACGTCAGGCTTCCGGCTGCCGCCGCTGTCGGTTCGCCTCGTAGAAAAGAATGGCCGCCGCCGCGCTGACATTCAGACTGTCCGCGTGTCCCTGCATCGGCAGTCGAACGGCCTGCTGCCGCGACGACTTCCAGTGCTGCGAGACGCCCCACGCTTCGCTCCCCAGCACGATCGCCGTCGGCTGTCGGAAGTCATAGGTGTCGTATGTCGCCTGGGCATCCACGCGCGTGACACAGGCCTGGATGCCATGCTGCGCCAGCCAGCCGGTCACCTCCTCGGTCGACACCGCATAGACGGGCAGCGTGAAGAGCGTGCCGAGACTGGCACGGATCGCGTTTGGGTTGAACAGATCGGTGGCCGGATCGGCCACCAGCACGGCATCGACGCCAGCGGCATCGGCACTGCGGACGATCGCACCGAGGTTCCCGGGCTTTTCCACCGATTCGAGCACGGCGACCAGCGGAGCCCCCGGCAGCCGCAGGTCGCTCAATCGGCGCTGGGGCGGCAGAGCCACCGCCACCGGCTGGTCCACGCGTCCCCCGTAGCTGATGCGTTCGAGCAGCGAGGACGGCGTAAGCAGCACCTCGGCTCCCGCCGACGCGCACTGGGTGAGCAGTTCACGCAGTTCTTGGTCGAGCGTGCCGCCGTCCATCGGTTGCGGCGCGAACACCGACTCCACCTGCACGCCCCCCAGCAAGGCGGCGCGCAATTCGCGGCGGCCATCCACCAGGATCCGCTCCTGCCTGTCGCGCCCCCGCCGCTGGCGCAGGCGAGCTGCCTGTTTGTAGCGGGGATTCTGCGCGCTGCTGATGGTCAGGTAGGAAATGGGAAGCACCCTTGAAGCGGGCTGGCAGGCGACGGAGATCGACCGACGGCCCTGGGCGGACTACTTCTCGTCCAGGATTTCCACCGCCGTGAACTTCTGGCCCTCCAGCATCGACAAGCTCGCGCCGCCTCCCGTGCTGACATGGGTCACCTTGTCGGCGAAGCCCAGCTGCTGGATGGCCGCCGCGCTGTCACCGCCTCCGATGATGCTCGTCGCGTCGCTGTCCGCGATCGCCTGCGCCACCGCTTTGGTGCCTTCGTCGAACGGCGGCATCTCGAACACGCCCATCGGGCCGTTCCAGACCACCGTCTTCGCCGAGCGGACCTTGTCGGCATAGATGCGCGCCGTCTCGGGGCCGATATCAAGTCCCTCGAAACCGTCGGGGATCTCGCCGGCCTTCACTACCTGCTTGTTGCAATCCGAACGGAAGGCGTCGCCGCAGTGCGTGTCCACGGGCAACACCAGCTTGCCGCCCGACAGCCCCAGCAGCTCCTTGGCCAGCTCCACCTTGTCCGGTTCCACCAGGCTCTGCCCCACCTTGCCGCCCTGGGCCAGCGAGAAAGTGTAAGCCATCGCGCCACCAATCAACACATGGTCACAGATGCCGAGCAGGTTGCGAATGACGTTGATCTTGTCGGACACCTTCGCGCCGCCCAGAATCGCCACGAACGGACGCTCGGGCGAACCGATCACGTCGCTCAAGTACTGGATCTCCTGCGCGACCAGGAATCCCACGACCTTCGGCTTGCCAGCCATGGCCTTGGGCACGGCGACCATCGAGGCATCTTCTCGGTGGCAGGTTCCGAAGGCGTCGTTGCAGTAGATGTCGGCCATCGCGGCCAGCGTCCCGGCAAACTCCGCGTCGCCCTTCTTCTCGCCCTTGTTGAAACGCAGGTTCTCCAGCACCAGCACGCCGCCCTTGCCCAGCGCGTGGACCTGTGCCTGAGCGTCGGGTCCCACCGTGTCGCGGGCGAATGCCACCGGCTGCGAGAGCAACTGGGCCAGGCGTTCGGCGGCCGGCCGCAGGCTGAACTCCGGCTCCGGCTGGTCTTTCGGACGTCCCAGATGGCTCATCAGGATCACCTTGCCGCCACGATCCAGCACCGATCGAATCGAAGGCAGAGCCATGCGGATTCGCAGGTCGTCGGTCACCTGCTGGTGTTCATCCAACGGGACATTGAAGTCGACCCGCATGAGAACCGTCTTGCCAGCAACATCCACATCCGCAATCGTTTTCTTGGCCATGACTCCGACCTTGATTCTTTCCGATGAGCGCCCTGCCGCGAGGCGTCCCCCGGTGGGGGAGGCAGTTGCGGGCGGCGCGAGTCCCGTGACATCTCCAAGCCGGTCATGGTAACAACCGGGCCGTGTTTATAGAAGCGGCTCGAGGCGGTGCCCGCCGACCCGGGAAAGGCGGACCACCGCCTGCTCGCACCCCACCCACGGCGGCCTGTGAACCGGGGCCCGGGCGTCTCGCCCAAACATTGAACCCGTCCCGGCGTTGTGCGACAATCGGCTCCACGCCCCCGCTGCCCGCTTGCCTGCCCCGCCTCACCATCCTCCCGCTCCAGGCTGCGCCGATGCCCACGCTCGAACGCTCCCCGCGCCGCCACGACTTCGCGCCTGCTGCGCCGCCTGCCTTCCTTTGCCGCGCGCTTCGCGAACTGCTGCTGGTCGCTCTGGCCGCGTGCGGATGGAGCTTCGGGATGCCGGATCCCGCGGAGTTGCGGGCCGGAGACATCCCGGCGGCCATGAACGCCCGCGACACCGGCTCCCTCGCCAGCCCCTCGTTTACGCAGGACGTGATGGCCGTGCTTTCGCGGGCCGGCTGCAACCTGGGCACCTGCCATGGCAACCTGAACGGCAAGGGTGACCTGTTCTTGTCACTGCGTGGCCAGGATCCCGCGCGCGACTTCCTCGCGCTGACCGAGGACCTGGGCGGACGACGGATTAATCGGATCGAGCCGGACCAGAGCCTGGTGCTGCTGAAACCCTCCGCCGGTGTTCCCCACCAGGGCGGCCAGCGTTTCACGGTCGACTCGCTGGAGTATCGGATCCTGCGCGACTGGATTGCGGCCGGAGCCACCGGTCCCGAGTCCGATCCGCCGCGCGTCGTCGACCTCCGGGTCGAGCCCCCACGCGCGCTGTTGGACGCAGATGCGGAGCCCATCGCGCTGCGCGTCTCGGCCATCTTCAGCGACGATTCGCAGCGCGACGTCACTCCTCTGACGACGTTCGAAACCACCAACTACGTCGCCTCCGTTGACGCGCATTCCCGGGTCACGCGGCGCGCCGACGGAGAGGCCACCGTGATTGCCCGGTACCTCGATCGGCAGGCCACGGCGCAGTTCGTCTTTCGTCCGGCCTCCGACCAAGGCGCCCCGGCCTCGTTCCCGGATGCGTCCCCACCGGCCGCTTCGGATGCGCCGGCCTCCGGTTGGATCGACCGCGAGATCGAGGCGAAGCTCGCGGAACTGCACGTCGCGCCGCGCGCGGTCGCGCCCGACTCCGTGTTCCTGCGCAGGATATGCCTCGATGTGCTGGGGCGAATGCCCACGGCCGAACAGGCGAGGGAATTCCAGCGCGACACGCGTCCGGACAAACGCCATCGCCTCGTGGACCAACTGCTCGCGCGACCAGAATTCGCCGACCAGTGGGCCTTGCGCTGGTCGGATCTTCTTCGCAACGAGGAGAAGCTGCTGGATGCCCGCGGCGTGGAACGGTTCCATGCCTGGATCCGCCGCGCGTTCGCCGAGGGCATGCCGCTGGACGAGTTCGCGCGGCGGCTAGTGACGGCCCAGGGCAGCACCTACCAGAACCCGCCCGCGAACTACTACCGCGCGCTTCGCGACCCCCTCACGCGCGGTGAAACCACCGCGCGACTACTGCTCGGCGTGCGACTGGAATGCGCGAAGTGCCACAACCATCCGTTCGACCGCTGGACGCAGGATGACTACTACGATTGGGCCACGCTCTTCGGCCGCGTCGAGTATGTCGTCCTCGCGAATGAACGCAAGGACAAGTTCGACCAGCATGAGTTCGTCGGCGAACAGATGGTCGTGTGGAAAAGCTCCGGCGAAGTCGAGAACGCGCGCACCGAGCGTCCCGCGCAGCCGCGATTCCTGGGTGTGTCCACGCCGGTGCGGGAGTCCACCGCGGAGCCACCGCGGCTGGAACAGTTCGCCCGCTGGGTGACCCACGAACAACCGCGGGAGTTCGCGCGAGCGCAGGCGAATCGACTCTGGTACCACTGCCTCGGACGTGGCCTCGTGGAACCGATCGACGACTTCCGCGCCACCAATCCCGCCAGCCACCCGCAGCTGCTCGATCAACTCGCCCGGGAACTGATCGACCACGGCTACGACGTGCGTGCCGTCCTGCGATCCATCCTGCTGTCGCGGGCGTACCAGGCCGACTGGCTCGTCGCCCCGCCGGGCACTCCCGACGCGGTCTTCGGCGCCGACAACTACGCGGGCGTCCTGCCTCGGCGGCTGACGGCCGAACAGCTGCTGGATGCCCAGTGCCAGTTGCTCGATACGCCCGCGGAATTCCGCGGATACCCCGCAGGCACCCGCGCCAACCAGCTCGCCGGCGTAGAACGCGTGCGAGCCCGCGATGCGGCACCCACCGGCGACGAACGCTTCCTCACCGTCTTTGGCAAACCCGCACGACTGCTCTCCTGCGAATGCGAACGAGGCACGGCCACCACCCTCACGCAAGCCTTCCACCTGCTCAACGGCCACGAACTGCAGCAGCGTCTCGCACGCGAGGATACGCGGATCGCGCGCTGGAAGACGTCCCATATGCCCGCCGCGGCGATCGTCGACGAACTGTTCTGGGCGGCGCTGGCTCGAGCGCCGAGTGACACGGAACTGTCCGCTTGCACGCGGGCCATCGAGCAGTCGGCCTATCGAGAGCAGGCGATCGAAGACCTGGCCTGGGCCGTGCTCAACACCAAGGAGTTCCTGTTCCGGCCTTGACCCGTTCGCGTGCGGCACTGTTCGCGTGCGGCACAACGCCTATGCGGCGATGTTCGCTCACACTGTCCTCCGCTGGATCTTCCCGAGTTCACGAGGCTCCCGATGGTCGATGACGTTTCTGCCTTGTCCGCGCACGCCCTTCCTCGCCGCGAAGCGATGCGAGCCGCCCTGCGCGTGGGCGGTGCCGGACTGCTGGGCCTGACCCTGCCCAAACTGCTCCGTGCCGAGCCCCTGCCGAACCATCGCCCGCGCGCGAAGTCCGTGATCTTTCTCTTCCAGTGGGGCGGTCCCAGCCAGATCGACACGTTTGATCCGAAACCTGACGCACCCGACGGCGTCCGCAGTCCTTACGGCACCATCCGTTCCCGCGTGCCCGGACTGCCTCTCGGGGAACACCTGCCGCGCATGTCGTATCTCATGGACCAGGTCACCCTCGTGCGCAGCATGACGCACACCATGAAGAACCATGCGTCCGCCGGATACTACGCCATCACCGGCCACGCACCACCCTCTGACGACCAGCGACTCCGCGACTCCCTCAGCCTCTATCCCGCCTACGGCAGTGTCGTCGACCAACTGCTGCCGGGCGAAGCGTCCGTGCCCACGTTCGTTGCCTACCCCCACGTCATTCGCGATGGCTCCATCGTGCCCGGCCAGCACGCCAGCTTCCTCGGCAAGTCCCACGATCCGCTCTTCTTCGCCCAGGATCCGAACGACCCGCGATTCCACCTGCCCGAACTGAGCCTGCCTGCCAGCCTGCCCGCCGACCGGCTGCAAGATCGCCGCGCGCTGCAGGCCTTCTTGGACCAGCAGAGCCGGCTGCTCGAAGCGTCTGCCGAAGCCCGTGGCCTGGACGACCATTTCGGCAAAGCCGTCTCCATGCTGACCAGCGACAAGGTGCGCCGCGCGTTCGACCTGTCCCAGGAACCCGCCGCCGTGCGCGAGGCCTATGGACGCACGACCTACGGCCAGAGCTGCCTGCTTGCCCGCCGCCTCGTCGAATCCGGCGTGAAGTTCGTGACCGTCTATTTTTCCGACAGCATCGGCGGTCGTGAAGTCGGCAAGGGCGGTTGGGATACGCACGGTTTCGACAACACGCGCATGTACGACATCATCGACAAGTGGCACCTGCCTCTCACCGACCAGACCCTGCCCACCCTCCTGCGCGATCTGCAGCAGCGCGGACTGCTCGACGAAACCCTCGTGCTGTGGGTCGGCGAGTTCGGGCGCACCCCCAAGATCAACGCCAACCAGAGCCGTGATCACTGGCCCCAGTGTTACACGGCGCTGCTGGCGGGAGGCGGCGTGCGGAAGGGATATGCCCATGGCGAATCGGATCGAGTGGGCATGTACCCGTCGAGCCACCCGGTGCGGCCCGAAGATCTCGCCGCCACCCTCTACCACCTCCTGGGCATCGATCCAGCGACGGAGATTCACGACACCGGCGGACGGCCGCTGGCCATCGCGCCCGGTGAAGTCATCCGGGACATCCTCGCGTGAATTGACGCTGGATGAACGAACGCTGCGCGAATGGACGCTGGCGGAATTCACACAGCGTCAGCGAGCAGCGCGTCGGGAGCCGAATCCCCTCGCGGGAATTGCAGGCGGGGCAGAAGCTGGCCCACGGTACCGCGAGGTGCATGGCCGGATTGGAGAACGAACGGGACACTGGGATCCGTCCCCGTGCCACCGCTCATCGGACCATCATGCACTGTTTGCCGACACACCGTTTCCGGTGCACCCGCCCCCAGTGCAACCATCCTTATGGGATACCAGTTCGTGCGGGTTCCCCCGGGACGCTCTGCGTCTCGAACCGGGTACCCGCTGGCCGCCCGACTTGCCTGCGGCGATGCACGCCGCAGGCAGTCGACGTTTTCCGAGTCGAGTGTGTTTCCACCAACGGCCGGGCGAGTTCCATCGCGTATCGCGACCGCGGCCCGGCGTCGCGCGTTACCAGAGGAACTGCTGGCACCAGTAGACCTGGCCATCAGGACCTCGATAGGCCGCCGCGCCGATCCGCGTGTAACGAGCATTCAGGATGTTCGCGCGGTGGCCGGCCGAATTCATCCAGTCGCGGACGGCTTCCACCGGCGTCGACTGGCCCGAGGCAATGTTCTCCGCCACTGCGTCGCGTCCATGCTGCATCAAGCGGCGACTGGCCATCCAAGCCGCATGTCGCCGGGCCGTTTTCATCAACACCGGATCCACTTGCAGGGGTGAAAGCCCCCGCCGCGCACGCTCCGCGTTCGTGTTCTGGATAATCCCCTGCTCGATGGCAATCAAACCATCTTGCTGGGGTGCCACAGTTTCCGCAGGTACTGATACCGTGACTGTCGCCAGTAACACTGTCATCAACAAGTTCATCGTTGCTCTCCTGGAAGTAACAACGAAGATCAGATTGCAGACGACGGCGTCTCGACGTACGAGAACGCTCGCTATCCCGAATCCTCACTCCGTCGTCGGGAGTCTACCCAAGACCATGGTCATGACAAGTCGCAAGCTTTTTCGCGGTTCCTCCTGTCCGCTTCTCCTTCGCCAGATACAATCCGCACGAAGGCTGACGTCGAGGCCAAATGTAGCAACGCATCCCGCGCGTGCAACCGGCTTGACACTCCCCTCCTCCGTGCGGACTCATCCCCCCACCGAACGTGAGTTCGCGGGTCGAGATCCCTCTCCACACTTGTTTTTCCGTGAATCCAACTGTGTCAGCGCGCAGCTTCACGCGCCGAGCAATAGAACACCGAAAAAAAAGCTTTTCTAAATCGTGGACGTTTCACGATTTTTTCTGGACACTTCGTGGTCGTCGCACGCCTCTTGACAGGCGAGGAGAGGAAGAGCGGAGAGAAAACAGCGAGTAGCGAGTGCGTCGACTGAAACCTGCGTATGGTTAGCGGTTGACTCGCGATGCGGGGAAGCCGACGTAGGGTTCGGCCAGCGAGTCGTTTGCATCCTCGCTGGCCGGGACGCGCGCCGGCAGATGGAAGGCAACCGTCTCGCGCAGGCCGCGGACAACGCCGCGGCGCGGTGTCCACTGAAGACGCTGGCTGGCGGCGGTCGTATCGAATCGCCGCGGAGTAAGGGCCGACTTGAGACGATAGACGGAGAGCGGCGAGGTGCGTCCCAGGCATCCCAGCAGCCAGTCGCTGGCGCGGCCCGCCGCGTAGAGCCAGCGGAGCGGCACATGGATGACCGCAGCGTGGCTGCCCGAACACTGTTTCCAGCGTTCGATGATCTCGTTCTGTGACACCGGCGCGTCATCCACGAGGTGGATGCACGAACCGTCCGTGATGTGCTCCTCCTCACAAGCGAGGAGCGCGTCCACGAGGTCTTCGACGTGGACCAGGGGGGGATTAAGGCTGCCGTCACCGAGGACCACCAGGCGTCCGGCGCGGCGCTGGGCGACGCCGGGCGACAGCAGCGGCGCGCCTGGACCGATCACCTCGGCCGGACGTACGATGACGACGGGCAGTCCGCGATCCCGGGCCGCCGCGGCCACCAACTGCTCGGCCTCCAGTTTCGTCTGGGTGTACAGGCCACGCTTCCAGGCCTGTTGCTCCAGTTCAGCCGATTCGGCGATCGGGCTCGCCGTCTGGTCAGCCACCTGCAGCACACTCAAGGAACTCACGTACACCAACTGCTTGACCTGGTGCTTCAGGCAGCTGGCCACCACGTTCGCGGTGCCATGCACGTTGCCTCGATAGAACTGCGCGCGGCTTCCATGCACCACACCTCCCGCATGGTAGACCACCTGCATCCCCGCGACGGCCCGGTCCACGGCCTGGGGGTCTCCCAAGTCGCCAAGCACGACCTCCACGCGCGGATGCGACCGCCAGGGTTCGGGAGGCAAGTGCCGACAGAGGATCCGCACCGCTCGCGACTCGGCCAACAAGCGTTCCACCAGGTGTCGTCCGATCAGTCCGGTGGCTCCGGTCACCAGCGTGGTGGCGTCGGCATCCCGAGTGACCGCGCGGGTCGCTTCCTGCCAGCGTCGCCGCGCATCGTCACCGATCCGCTCCATCCACGCCACGATCCGACGTGATTCCGCGGGCCCTGCCAGCGGTGCTCTTCCCGCGCGCACCGCTTCATGGAATTCCCGCACCGTCTCCTGCAGGCCGTGGTAGCGCCGCAGCCGGTGGGTCACGACGCGCGCGGCGTTCAGCGGTACCTGCCACAGGGTCTGCGCCGCTTCGGCCATCGCATTGAACAGCCGGCGCGGGTGTTCGGGAAGTCGCCCCTGTCGCAGGCGCGTGACGCGCATCCCGAAGCGGTCGATCCGCAACAGACCTGCGGTTCCCTGGACGATCACCACGTCCTGCAGCGGCCGCGCCGTCCACGAGAGACTCAGCTGCGCGTTGCCATCGCGGCATTCGACCAGGCACTGCCATTCGTCGAACGCCAGCTGGTAGTCCGATCCCTGGTGGCGCATGGCCCACTGCATGCGTTCCACCGGCCCGAGAAACGCCTCGATCTGGTACAGCGCGTGGATCCCCAGGTCAGCGAACGGAAACGCGGCGTCCCGCGCGTGCGGCGGAAGCTCGCCACCCTCATACTCGGGATAGTCCTGGGAACGCAGACACTGCACGGAAACCACGCGACCAATCGCCCCCTGCTCCACCAGTCGCCGCGCGCGAACGGTAAAAGGATCCAGCAGCAGCGAATGGTCGACGCCGACTTGCCGCCCTGCGTGCTTGGCCGCATCCGCCAACCGATCGCATTCGGCGACCGTCGTCGCCAGCGGTTTTTCCACGAACACATGGCACCCCGCGGCCAGCGCCCGCTCGGCCAAGTCGGCATGCGTCGCCGGCGGCGTCAGGATGTGCACCGCGTCCACGTCGGCCAACAGCGACTCCAGCGACGCGTACGCGCGTCCCACCGGATGACGCTGCGCGAACGCCCGGGCGCGGGCCGTGTCGGCGTCATGGACTCCAGCCACCTCCAGCGTCTCCAGGCGTTTCAACGCCTGCACATGGTAAGGTGCAATCTGGCCGGTCCCGACCAGTCCGACGCGCCATCGGTTTGGCGATCGATCGCCCATGCGACACTTCTTCCTTTCTGCCAGTTTACTGCCGGCTTCAACCCCAGCACGATCAACATCACTCGTCACACCCATGCGTCCTGCAGCCGAGCCAACTGACGCTCCACCAGCCTTCGCCTCCGCCAACCCGCGCAGGGACCGCGCGCCGTGCCAAACACGGCGTCGTGCAGTCGGCTCACACGATGGCAATGCAGCGAGAACTGGCCCAGGCGGTTGTCCAGCGGTCCGGCATCCCCGATGCCAGCCGTGTAGCTCCGCGTGTCGCCAAGGCGACCGCCTTGATAACCGCGCAGGAACGCCTTTCGGAATCGCGCCAGCCATTCGCGGCGATACGACATCGACGCCTCCAGATACTCCAGGTATGTCACCATGTTCGCCACGTCCATGGTGGGCAGGTCCGCATGGAAGGCGGCATAGTCCACCACCGACACATGCTGGTCGCCGACCAGTACGTTCCAAGGCCCCAGGTCGCCATGGCAGGCTACCAGCGGCAGCTTGGCGGGCAGTTGCCAACCCAAGTAGTCCAACCGTTCGATGACGCGCCGCGACCAGTTGCGGTCCCCGCGCGGCACGTAGGCGCCGATTCGCGACTCGATCTCCCCCAACAGTCGTTCGCAGCGACCGATCCACCAGTTCACGCGATCCACGCCATCCCGCATCTCCACGGTTGCCTGCTGGAATCGGCTCAACCAGCGTCCCAAGCGGACCAGCGCGGCGCACGCGCCCAGGCAGCGTCGCGAAGCGCCCAGCCAGCGCGCCGCGGCGAGGCGCCGGTCCAGTGTCTCGCCTTCGACATGATCCATCAGCACGATCCGGGCGCTGGCGTCGAACCCAAGCAGGCGCGGCACCGTCACCGGATCCGCCGGCCCCGCGACCTGTGCGGCCGCAAGCAGCCCCGCGCGTTCGCGGGCGACCCCCTCGCCGAACACACGAAACTCGCTGTCGTCCGCATGGTCGAAAATGACTTTGGCGAATAATCGACGGCGACTTCCCACCGGGCCCGCCTCGAGCACGATCGACTGCGAGTACGCGCGCTGGACGCACGTCAACACCGCCACCGACCTCCCATCGCGAGTATTCGCGCCAGGATCCTCGCCGATCCGCGCCCCGTTCGTCCTCGTTCCAGCGGCGATCGCCTCCCGCGTTTGCGGTGACGTCCGCAGGGCATCCAGCACTGCCTGGAGCACGGCCGAAAAACCGGCCTCCCCGAAGTGCAGGTCGGCCGAATCGGCGCGATGGGAGTGCGGCGCGCCGCTCATGGTTCGCCCTCCGCGGCTGCATACAGTCGATCGGCCGCGCCGACGCTTTCGGCTTCCCCCTCGTCGACCAGATCCGCTTCCGCGTCCTGCCAGGCGTCCTGGGCTTCGTCCCATGCCTCGCCACTGAAGCGGAAGGCCAGTTCCGTGAAGGCGGCGATCCAGAGCCAGTTGTAGCGCAAGCCGTTGTGCAGCGACAGGCCGAAGAGGAACAGGAGTAGGATCGTGAATTGACAGGCGGCGGGCAGTTGGGCGTACAGGTTCGACAGAGGCCCTTCGGCGGCCAGTCGCCGCGTGTCGCGCGCGTCACGCCAAACGGACCCCACCAGCAACGCGAAACAAGCGACTCCCACCAGTCCCGTCTCCCCCAGCAGCTGCCCCGGCAGGTTGTGCGCGATCAACCCCACGCCATCGACGTGCGCGACCCGATAGGGCAGGAAGTTCCCCAACCCGACACCGGTGACCGGATGGTCCTGGAACATTCGCCAGCCGGCGAGGAACCCGGCCCAGCGTCCATCGGCCGAGGCACGCGCGTTCGAAGGCCCCAGATCGGGGCGCCACAGCGTACGCAGCCGCGACCACTGTTCGTCGGGGGCGACAAGAAAAAGACCGACCAGGATCGCCAACGTGATCGCAACCTTCCGGCCGAAACCCCGCGATGAGCCGGCCCACCAGATCGCGCCCACCGCGAACGCCACCAGCCCGACCATCCCTGCACGGCTGTTCGTCAGCCCGACGCTCGTGACGGCCAGCACGGGATACCCCCAGCGCAACACCGCCAGCAGCGCGCGGAAAGGCCCCGGCGCGCGCTCGTCCAACTCCTGCCGGCATCGCACCAGGAAACACCACCAGGGCAGCGACAGCACCACCGACATCGCCAGCGCGTTCGGCTCCCCATACGTCTCCTCGATGCCCACCAGTCGACTCACTCCCTGCGCGTGCCAGTGGCGACCATGGATGAAATACTCCCATAACGCCTTGCCCAGGTACGCGAACATCGCCGACAGGTAGACCACTACCAGCAGCAGCAGGTCCTCCAGTCGACGACAGCAGCCGAGGATCATGAAGAACGTCACCACGACGGTCAGGTACTGGTAGAGCGCGGGCCACGCAAACTCGGCGCGCCAAGCCTGGCAGGCCGACAGAGCCGCCGCGCACGCCATGCCGACGACCGCCAGCACCGTGAGCCCGCCGCGCATCCGCTGCCCTGTCAGCAGCACGACCAGCACCATGGCCGCCCCATAGATGCGTTCCACGCGCCAAGCCGCCAGGGCGGGCGCCAGCACTTCCCACGGCCGGATCAGGAAGAGCATCAGGTAACCGGCGACCAGCCAGGTTGCCAGCGAGTGACGACCGATTCCCGGCGATTCGAATTCGGAGGCACTCGCGGGTTGCATGGCCTAGCGCTCCTTCCCCGAATCACCAGCGGCGGCCGATGGTTCGTCCCGGGTCGGTTCCACCCGCACGGCATCGCGTCCCGATCGCCACTTCGCCAGCACCCGCCGACCGACGGGAAACTGCTGGAGCGTCTCCACCGCCATCCGCGGCGCGTCGCTCCACCACTGCCGCACCATCTGCTTCTCTTGCGTATCCAAGTAGCCGATCGCCCACAGGACAACCGGCAGCGCCAGGCCGCACAGCAACTGCCCCGCGGTGCGCAGCCACCAGGTCTCCCCGGGCACCGCCAGCGACACCAGGTACAACAGCACGCAGACGCCGATCATCCCCAGCAACCGGCCCACTTCAAAGGGGATGCGGAAGTAGTGCTGGCTGACGGCGTAGAACAACCAGGTCCGCAGGCAGATTCCCAGCAGCGTCGCCACGGCGGCGACCTCCATGCCCCAAAGCGGCAGTCCCACCCAGTTCACCGCGACCAGCAGTGCCAGCGATACCGCGCTGATCCAGGTCGCCCAATGCGTCTTGCCGACATACTGCAGACCCGTCGTAAAATGCTGCTCCAGGCAGATGAATACGTACGACAGGGCGAGCCATGGCACCACGCGCCACGCGTCCCAGTAGCTCTTCTCCACCATCGCCTCCAGCAGGCCTCGCGCGGAGACGCTGAGCAACAGCGCGGCCTGGGCGGTGAAAAGCGTCGAGTAGGTGCAAATGCGGGCGAGGATGTTACGGACGACCGGCGAATCGTCCTGCAGCAGTTCCATGCGTCGCGGTCGCCAGAACGTCAGGAAAGGCACCGTCACGAAACGGTTCGGCAGCACGCTCAACCTCTGCCCCGTGGAGAAGAGGCCCACCTGCGACAGTACGAACAGGCCGTCGCCAGGCACTCGCCAGCGAATCATCAACGGTGCCAAGTAGTTGGCCATCTGCAGGCTGACCGTCGCGGGAACCAGATGGATCCCAAAGGCGAACAGCTCGCGGAAATCGCGCCAATTCGGCCAAGCCCGCACCTCCACCAAGATCGCCACCAGCAGTCCGATCCCCAGGATCCCATGCGTGATCAGCGTCGAATACAGGATACCCCAGATATCCCAACGGCATCCGACGACGAACCAAAGGTTCAAGCCCGCGGCCACCAAGGCGTGAAACAGGCTCAGTGCCACGAACGCGCGCGAGCGATACAGGAGCCGCAGGTACACGAACCCGATCTCCATCATCATCGCGAACCAGGTGGTGAGCACCGCCAAGCCCAGATAGCCGCTGTATCCGTCCTCCAGCTGAAGCCAGGCCGCCAGCCGTTCCGCGTTGTACATGGCCGCCAGCACGAAGGGCAGACCAAGCAGCGCCGGCCCGCAGAGCGCCGTGCTCACCAGCCTGCGGCGCTGCGCCTCATCGGGACGCAGATAATAGAAGCGATTCAGCCCATCGCTCATGCCCAACGAGAGAATCATGACCGACATCGCCATCAGGGAGTCGACGAGCGACATGATTCCGAACCGACTGCGGTCGATGTACCGCGTGTAGATGGGAATCAACACGAAGCTGATCAGGTTCCATAGGACCGGCGCGAGCAGGTAGACCAACGAATGGCGACCGGCCGTCCGCGCCTCGGATTGCAGGGAGTGCTCGCCGGCGGTCCCGGAGGATAGGCTGTCGACAGGCGCGGTGTCCGGTTGGGAGTCCACGCTGGACGCAGCGACCTCGTCGGGCAGAAGCGACTCGCCATCGCCGATCGAAGGAGCGTTCATGCGGGCCTCCGATCGCTGGCGTGGCTCCCGTCGCGCAACTCGTTGGCCGTCAACCCGGCAGCCCCTGCTCGTGTCCACCGCCACCAGGGTGCCTCGCGGATCAAACGCCCGCGACGCACGGCACCGCGAGGCACGGCACTGTGGCGCGCGTCGCCCGTCAGCTCCTCGTAGAAGCGAGTGAAGCGTTCCACCATCCGCGCTTCGCCGTATCGCTCGGCGACCCGCGCCCGCGCCGCGCGGCCGAACGCCAGTGCCTCGGACGGATCGCGAACCAGGCGGGCCAGCGCCTCGGCCAGAGCGGCCGGATCGGCGACCGGCACCAACAGGCCGTCCCTCTCCGAACGGATCAGCTCCGCGTTCCCGCCCACCTCCGTCGCCACCACGGCCCGTCCCGCCGCCATCGCCTCCAGCAACGCATGGGGCAGGCCCTCCGAACGGGAACACAAAACCACCAGGGGCGTCCGCGCCAGGAACGCGGCGGTATCCGCCACATGACCGTGCCACGTCACGGACGCCTCCAGCCCCAGCTCGCAAGCAAGCTGCCGCAGCGCGTCACGCGACTCGCCATCGCCGGCGAAGTGCAAGTGGACACGCAATCCCTCGCGGGCGAGGCGATGCGCGGCGCGCAGCAGGTTGGCCTGGTCCTTCACGGGCCGCAGGTTGGCGACCATGCCAATCGCGACTGAACGTCCCGATTCTTCCTGGGGAAAATCGGCAAGTTCCAGATCGGGTATGAGCGACAATCGCTCGAGCGAGACTCCATTTTCAATCACGGCGACCTCCTGCCTGGGAGCGAATTCCTGCGCGACGGCCGCCTCGCGGCAGGCCTCGCAATTGGCGATCGTGGCGTCGATCCAGCGCCGCATCGTGCGATGCAGCCACAAGTCGGTACCATGCAGCCAGTATCCCGTATCGTACTTCGTCTGCACGATGCGCGGCACACCTGAATAGCGTGCCACGGGCACGCCAAGATAAGTTGGGTCGGCATGGTGGACCTGCACGATGTCCACCACCTCGCGTCGCAAGAAAGCAGAAAGCCTTCGCGCTGCAGCCAAGGTGCGCATCGTGCGCAAGTGGGGCAAGCCCAGCCGCAGCACGGGGCAGTCGGCCGGTTCCAGCGAGCGCGACTGTGGACCGCCGCCATCGGTGAGGCACAGCAGCGGCCTGATCCGGCTGCGGTCCAACTGGTCGATCAGTCGACGGATCCATAGTTCGGTGCCGGCCGGCAGCAGGTTTTCCACCACGAAGCAGACGTGGGGCGGACGCGTGGCAGTCATGACCGTCCCCGGACCGCGGCAGGGTCTTCCTCGGAGGACGATGACGGGGTTCTGGAGTTGCGTCGCCAGCCAGCCAGCCCCTCGACCAATTCACCGAATCCGGCCGCGAAGTGAATCGTGGCGAAGACGGCCGGCAACCACGCCACCGGACGGCTCCACCCCCGCTGCATGGCGATTCCACAGGTCGTTCCCAACAGGACGAGCGCGTAGGCGGCGTTGGCCGCCGCGAAGAGGGTCAAGGCGGCAGCGGACCAGGGACTGGCCAGCAGCAGCGCAAGCCAGGTGGCGAGGCCCGCGGCGGGCGCCATCGACTTCCAGCTCCAAGTCCGCGGGTGCTTTCGCGCCAATCGCACGCGGCCGCGGCCGTAGCGGGCCAGTTGCCGGAACAGGCCGCCCAGCGTGTGCCGCGGATGGTAATGGACCCGCGCCTGCCAGGCAAGATAGCAGCTCAGTCCGGCCTCGTCCGCGCGATAGTTGAAGTCGACATCTTCGCAGGCATCAAACGACTCGTCAAAGAACCCGATGCGGTCGAAGACCGATCGTCGATACGCCGCGCCGACACTCAGGGCCGGCACGAACTGGTCCACTTCGCAGTAGATGTAGGAATCGGGATGGTGGCCGAGCCAGCAGGCGCGAGCCCAGGCGATCGCCTGCTGCAGCGGCGATGCTCCGCGGACAATCAACGGCTGGGGGCGCCCCACGATGTCTGCGTCGCTCTTCTCGAACGCGCGCACCAGGTTCGCGAGGTTCCTGCGATCGGGAAGTTCACAATGTCCGTCGATGACCAGGATGATCTCCCCGCGCGCGTGGCTCACCCCGCGATTCCGCGCGGCGCTCGACCATCGTCGCAGGTTATGCACCAGGCGTACCGGTTCGCCCCGTCGCTCATAGGCCCGCGCGATCTCGCGCGTCCCGTCGGTGGAACCGCCATCGACCACCAGGATCTCCATCGCCCCGCGCGGATAGTCCTGGTCCAGCAGCATCTCCAGCGTGCCACGCAGGTAGGCTTCCTCGTTGAGCACCGGCATGACGATCGACACCAGGGGTGTCCAGCTGCGCAGTCCCTTCGTCGTCATCGCCACCGCGGCGCCGTCGGGCAAAGCCAATTCGCCCGCTGCGTCCTTCGACAGATACTCCGTCATGGCAGCACCCTTCCCCCCGAGTCCCCGGGAAGTCGGATCGGAGGTTGGAACGAAGTCGGCTTGGTCGGCTTGGTCGGCTTGCCCTCCGGCTTCATCGGCTCGCCGTCCACCGCGTGATACTGGTTCTCCGCGGCCGGCGCCGCGTGATGCTGGGTCCCAGCGGTGGGAACCGCCGCGCCGGCCACGTTGCTGACCACGGTGGAAAGCGAGTCGTATCGAAATTCGCCAAGCAGCGACAGCAGCTTGGCCTCGCAGCCATCCAAGTTCTGGTAGTGTCGCCATCGCGACAGGAGCGACCCGATTTTCAATCGCGGTTGCTTCGGGTCGATCTCCCAGGGGTGCACGTAGAACATGAAGGGACGCCCCTCACGCTCGTTGATCTGGCGCAACCAGTGCTTGGTCAGGGCGAGCGGCAGCAGTCGCAGATAGCCGCCGCCGGATACCGGCAGGTTGCTCCCGAAGCGCCGCACGACCGTGCCAGGCACCTCCCAGATGGGCCCCGAAGGCGTGGCGATCTGGTGAATCGTGGGCTCCGCGTCCGGAATGCCGTACCGGTCGTGGCGCACTGGGAAGATGCTGGAATCGATCTCGAACCCTTCTTCGACCAGTACCTCCAAGGCCCACAACGATTTTCGGATGATCGAGAAACTGGGCGCGCGATAGATGCGTACGCGTTCGCCAAGAGCCTGCTGCAGCACATCCCGCGAGCGGCGGACGTCGGCGCGAAACTCCTCGGGACTCATGTCATAGACCAGCCGGTGCATCTGGCTGTGCGAACCCACTTCGTGGCCTGCCGCGCGGATGGTCTGCACCAGTTCCGGAAAACGCTCGGCCACCCATCCGAGCACGAAGAAGGTCGCGCGCAGATCGCGGTCCGCGAACATCTCCAGTAGACGCATCGTGTTTTGCTGGACACGCGACGGAAACCGTTCCCACGCGTCGCGGGCGACGTGCGAGTCAAAACCCGACACCTGGAAATAGTCCTCCACATCGACCGTCAGCGCATTGACGATGGGCGGAGTCCGGGGCGGCACCAGTTTGAGCTTCCGCGTATACTTCATGACGTGGCCTCCCTGCCGCTCGACCGATCCGCGGCGGTTGCCTTCCCGGCCTCCTGCTCTTCCTCGGACACCAACGATTCTCGCAGCACCGGCACGAACTCTCGCAAGAACTCCCGCAACACCGATGCCTCGTGCTCGGCGGACCCAGCGGCACCAGACAGACTCGGATCCTGGACATGGGAGGCCTGGAGCTTGTAGAGCACCGGGGCGGCTCCCACAGTCCAGCGAGGCAACGTCGGCGCCGACCATGACTCGCCAAGACTCCACCCATAAGCCACTTCCAACCGTTGCTGCGAGACGTCGTTCAGTTGGAACGAGACGCCCCAGAACGCATCGGACGACGGCGTCGTGACTTCGCGCGCGGCGCCTTGCCCGTCCCGCGCGCTGCTCCCGCTGGCGACCGTCGACTCAGCCAAAGTCACCAGCCGGCGATCGCCGAGCAGCGTGAAGTTGCTGGCTTCGTAACAGATCTCGGGCACGTGGATGGACATCTTCGCGCCGGGTCCCACCATCACGGCCACCTTCACCACTTCACCCGTGAGCCGGTGCCGGTAGCTGCGATGCAGGTACCCGCGGCAGGAGAGCAGTTCCAGCGTCGTCTTGCTCAGTTCCAGCGTCTCCTCCTGCTGCCAGTTGCCGAAGTCGGCCGGGACGCGCTGGATCTTCTCGATGGCCTGCTCCATCCTTTCGCCGGCCCCCCAGCGTTGGCTCATCCGGCCATGCAACGCCCCGGAGAACACGGTCAGCGCGATCGCCGCCAGCAGGCAGACGGTGTTCAGGCTCGTCCGTTGGAAATCGTTCACGCGCCCTGCTCCTTGATCCAGCTGTTGAGTTCGGAGGCAAGACGTTTTTCGAATCCGGTCAGGAAGGCGTCGTTCAGGCCCAGTTCCTGCGCCCGCTTCCAAGCCTGCATGGCCTCGGCGTGCTGGCCCAATCGCCGCTGGGCGACGGCCAGGTGGAAGGCAAAGCGAGGGTCGTGGGCATCGGGAAGCGACATGGCCTGCACCAGCAGGCTGGCGGCCTGGGCGTTCTGGTTCATCTGCAGCAGGACCAACGCCTTGGTGTCCAGCAGGTTTCCGAGCGGCCGACCGGCGGCGGCGAGGGCGCGGTCGATGCAGTCGAGCGCCTCGCGCAGCATTCGCGGATCCTCGGACAGGAGCGCCGCGAGATTGTTCCAGCCGGTGACATGGCGGGGATTCGACGCGGTCAGCTGCCGCAGCAGTTGGATGGCCTCTTCCTGGCGCTCCTGCTTGAGTCGCAGGTTCGAGAGCGAAAAGAGCAGGTCGGCATCCTGCGGATGCTTCTCCACCAGCGAGGCGAACATCGCCTCGGCCCGTTCCGACACCTGGGGCTTCTTCCGCATCTCCTCCTCGGGACAGAACGTCAGCACGCGGGCCAGCAGGGCCGCCGCGGCGGGCGTGGCTTCGGCATCGAGTCCTTCGAGGGCGTAGCGGATCGCCTCGCCGTGGTTCTGTTTCGCCTGCCAATGCCGCGTCAGGAACTCACGCTGGGCGGGAAACTCGCTGGCCATTCGCCGGAACCAGCGTTCCGCCGCATCGGAACGATCCAGGGCCAGCAGCAGTTCGGCCGCCTGCTGCATCAGCATCTGCCGCTGTTGCGGCTCGCGCGCCGATGACAACTGCCGCTGCGTGAACGACTCAATGCTCGACTCCACCTGGTCCGCTGCTCCCGTGGCCTGCAGCCAGCGTGCTCGCAGCAACACGGTGCTGAAACGGTCCGGCGCCTGTTGTTCCAATCGCGCGAGCGGTTCGCGCGCCTCGGACGTTTCGCCCTGTCGCAGCAAGAAGTCGATGTACGCGGCCAGATGCCGCGCCGCCACGGTCTCGCCAGTCGCCAGCGCCTGCAAGCGTCGCCGCGCGGACGCGATGTCGCCCGACTTTTCATGGAGGTGGGCCAGCAGGACCTGGTCCTCCGCCGTCGCGAAACGGGGATCGTCGGCCAGTCGTTCGAGCAGTTCCCGGGCGGTGCGCAAGTCATCCGGCTGTCCGCGGCGGATCAGCAGCATGGCTTCCAGCCGCTGGTCGGACGCCTGCTGCTGCCAGTTCGCGCCGCGCGCGCCCAGCAACTCTCGCGACTCCTCTCGACTGCGGGCATCGACCTGCCACTGCAGCCAGGAGGCGAGCAGCTGCCGGGCGGCCGCGTGGTCCGGCTTCTGTCGCAGCACTTCTCGCATCATCTGCTCGGCCTTGGTCGCGTCGAACGCGTACTCAAAGGCGGCATACCGTGTCCGCAGATCGTGGTCGGCGGGCAGCGCCTGCAAGCCGGCCTCGAACTCCCGCACGGCCTCGGCGCGCATCCCCAGGCGCACATACGTTTCCGCCGCCACGGCATGTCGCCGAGCGTCATCGAGCGCAGGATTGTTGCGCAGTCGCTCCAGCGCCGCGAGCGCCTTCGCCTCATCCTGCACGCGGAGATGGAACGTCAGCAGCGCGCCGCAGGTCGCTACGTCGGATGGCTGCAACGCTTCGGCGCGGTCGATGGCCTGGCGCGCCTCGTCCGCGCGGCCGGACAGCAGCAGCAACTGCCCCAGCCAAGCATGCGCCGAAGCCTCCCCGGGATACGCCTCGGCGTTCTTCCGCGCGAACTCCAAGGCCAGTTCCGACTGGTCGCGCTGCATGGCGGAGGACCAGGCGAGGTCCAGGGTACGGGCATCCACGGGAGCCTGCTGACGCAGGTGGGTCAGCCATGCGTCGGCTTCCTCGAAACGCCCTTGCTGGTAAAGGAGGCGCACCAGATGTTGGAAGACGAAGGGCTGCTGGAACCCCGACTGGATGGCCTTCGCATACGCCTCGACCGCTTCCGCGCCCCGCCCCTGGGCTTCCGCCAGCAGGGCGCGCAGCAGTTCGGCACCGGGCCACCAGGAGCGAAGCTGTCGGATCTCCTCGTACAGCGAGGCCGCCTCCGCCATCGCCTCCCCCGCCGCGGGACTCCCCGACTCCGCGCGCTCGCGTCGTGCCAGCGCCCGGCGTGCCGCGAAGAACCGCCACCAGACTCCCTGGTCGCCTTCCGCGCTGCGCAGGGACTCAATCCAGCGAACCGTCTCCTCCCCTTCATTTCGCGCGATCGCCAAGTCGGCGAGCTGCGAGAGCACTTCCACGCTTTGCGGATGCCTTTCGGCGACGGCCATCAGTGTTTCCTGCAGGACCTGCGTGTCGCCTTGCTGGTGCGCGACGAACAGCAGGGCGCGGTCGAGCCAGCCATCCGGATCGTTGGGGCGAGAGTCCAGCGCGGCTTGGAGCGACTTTCGGGCATCGTCAAGCTGTCCGCGCAGGGCCAGCACCGTCGCTTGCCAGGCCACCGTCTGGGGCGCGCCGGGCTGGAGCGCCGCCAGCCGAACCAACGCGCGATCGGCCTCGGATCGCATGCCCATGCGTTCGTAGAGAAACACGAGGTTGCCCCACAACGCGATGGTCTGCGGATGCCGCGCCTCCTCGGCCAGCAGCAATTGGACGACCCGTCCCGCGCCCGGCAGTCCATCGCGGAGGAGCAGGACATTGGCGCGCACCAGCGTCAGCTGCCAGTTTTCGGGCAGCGCCGTCGCGGCCTGGTCAAGCAGGCTTTCAAGAGGCTGCCAGTCGCGGAGA
>CAZUJM010000018.1:42049-42309 GCA_964620405.1 uncultured Pirellulaceae bacterium
TTCCAGCTGCGCCGCCAGCAGCCTGACCGCCTCAGGCGCGCCGGGCCGGGCGATCGCCTGTCGACAGAGCCACAGGGCATCCTCCTCCCGTCCCACCATTGCCCACGCTTCGGCCGCCCAGACGCGCGCCGCGACCGAATTCGGCACGACCTCCAGCGCTCTCTGGAAACTCTGTGCCGCTTCCTCCCAGGCCTGGAGTCGCAGGTGGCACTGTCCGAGCAGCATCCAGGCCTGGTAGCCCGGTGTCGATTCGGGGTCTT
>CAZUJM010000018.1:42319-43686 GCA_964620405.1 uncultured Pirellulaceae bacterium
ATGGCCTCGTCCAACGAGGTCTCGCCGCACAGGTTGCGCACGAACGGCGCACGCTCGACGATGGCGTTGGCCATGTCGCGGTCCTTGCCCGAGCCGAGCGCGACGATCTGCGCATAGGGGAACGAGCGGCGCAGCATCTGGGCCAGCTCTGCGAAGTGCTCGGCCGGCCAGCGCTTGGCCGGGCCGTATTCCGCGCCGGGGCAGAACGCAATCAGCCGCGCGTTGCCCGGAATGCCGAACTTGGCGGACGTGGCGGCCACGCGCTGCAGTAACGGAACCGCGTCCCGATACTGCTGCTGCCGCACCAGCGATTTGCCCTTCAGCAGGTCGCGCGCCGTGCCCAGCCAGTCGCGCTGCGACTCCTCGCCACCGGTCGCCAGATGACGGATGGCCAGGTCGATCTGCTGCAACTCCTCGTCGGCCGCCCGCAACTGGCCTTCCTCGATCAGCACGTCGGCCATGCGGACGCGGAGCGTCGCTTGGCCTCGTCCCACGTTGCGAAGTGCCGTCCGCCAAGCGTCCACCGCTTCACGCGGCTGGCCGTTCAGATAGAGCGTTTCCCCCAAGCCGAGGTGGCCCCGCAGCTCACTCGGTTCCTGCTGCACGAGCCGCCTGAACTGTTCCAACGCTTCCGCGTAACGCCCGTCGCGTCGCGCCTGTTCGGCGGAGGCAAGCAGCACACGCGGTTGCTCGGGTGCCAACTGCAGGGCACGGCGCAGATCGTCCCGGTCGTTGCCCGCCCCCCGCTGCTGCCGATACTCATGGCGACTGAGGAACGCGCGGTAGTTGTCCGGGGCATTGCGCACGAGCGCTTCCATCACGCTCTCCGCCTGCGCGGGCGCGTCGCCCGCTCCCGCCGCCTGGCCCGATTCGTGGTACAGCCAAGCCAGCGCGTCGGCCACTTCCACGTTGCCCGGCTCGCGACGATTCACATCCTGCAGATCCCGCAGCACGCGTTCGGCGGGTACGGGCCGGCCGCGGCGCAACTGGCCATAACGGGCCAGCGCCCGGATGCGTGCCGCGGCCCCATGCGTCGGCGCATCCCGCAGCAGACTCTCCGCCTGCTCCTCCGCCAGCACATACTGCTGCGTTTCCAGGAATAGTTCAGCAAGTCGTTCCTGCAGGGAGACATCCTGCGGCGAAGCGGCGATTGCGCGGTAGTACCAGTTGACCACCGAGGCCTTGTCGCCCGCGCCGCCACTGGCCCGGTCGTAGTTCCGCGCCAGTCGCACCAGCAGCTCGGCGCGCTTCGCGTCGTCCTCCTCCAACTGCAGGCAGCGATACAGGTAGCGCGCGGCACGCGGGTGGTCCCCCGACTGCTCATGGCTCTCCGCTTCGGCCAGCATGGCCTGGGCCACGTGCCTCAT
>CAZUJM010000019.1:0-18015 GCA_964620405.1 uncultured Pirellulaceae bacterium
CACTCCCGTCGGCGTTTACACCGGGCGACTCAGCAACAGCGCCGAGACGCTCACCCTGGTCGGTCCCCTCGGCGCCAAAATCCAGCAGTTCGCCTACGACGACGCATGGTATCCGGAGACGGACGGCAAAGGACCTTCGCTCGAGATCCGCTCGGCCACCACGACGACGGCGAGCCAGTGGGACAAGAGCCCGTCGTGGGTCGCCAGTCGCACGGCGGGCGGCACGCCCGGCCGCGCGGTGGACTTCGATCTGAATGCGGATGGCGCCCTGGACGCCGGCGATATCGACCGATTGTGCGCCGGACTCCAGGCGCAAGACAACCGCTTCGACCTGGACCTCAACCAGAGGGTCGATCTCGAGGATGTCGACCTGCTGGTCGTCTCGGCGATGAACTCGGCCTTCGGCGATGTCGACTTCGACGGCGTCTTCGGCACTTCGGACATGGTTCTCATCTTCCAACGCGGACAGTATGAGGATACGATCCCCAAAAACTCGAAATGGCTCGATGGCGACTGGGACTGCGACGGGGACTTTACCACGTCGGACCTCGTGTTCGCGATGCAGCGCAGCGGTTGGGAGCAGGCCTGAGGCGGCCGGTTCTCCATGACGACCCATTTCTTGCAAGGAGGACCGCGATGACGAAGGCTTCTTCGCTGGATGAGTTCCTGGCAGGCTCCGCGTTCGCCGTGGCCGGTGCGTCCAAGGATCGCTCCAAGTATGGCAACATGGTGCTGCGCTGCTACCTGCAGCACGGATACAAAGCCTATCCGCTGCACCCGGCGGTTCCCGAGATCGAGGGCCTCGCCACCAGTCCCAGCCTGGCCGCCCTGCCGGAAGCCGTGCACGGCGTCTCGATCATCACCCCGCCCAGCATCACCGAGACGGTGATCGATGACGCCATCCGCCTGGGTATCCGCCACCTCTGGATCCAGCCAGGCGCGGAACATCCGGCGGCGATCGCCCGCGCGCAAGCGGCGGGGATCAACGTCATCCATGGCGGTCCCTGCCTGATGGTCGTCCTCGGCTTCGACGACGACGCCACGTAGTCGAAGCACGCTGCGCATTGAATCGACTCCGCCAACTCGTTCGGCACACGGCGTGGGTCGACTACGAGCGCGGCTGGCGACCAGTAGCCGGCACACGCCGTGTGCCGGACATTGCGTCGGGCAGACGCCCCAACGCTCGATGCTGCTGCGTTCCGCCTTGGGATCGCGTCGCGTCGTAATGGGCGCGTCGGAGTCTTCGTTCGGCACACGGCGTGTGCCGACTACGAGTGCCGACTACAGCTTCGGTGCTGTCACCGGGGGCTTTTGACCCGTGAATCGCTCTGGTCATGCTGACGCGAAGGTGTCAAAATGCGTTAACAGGGGGCTTGAGCAATCGACCCTCGCTGCGCCGTGGGGCGCAGTGGATCCGACCATAACCAGGGAGAGATTGAGTATGTTGCGACTTGCAGCCTTTGTGATGTGCCTGGCCGCCGCGTCCTGCGCCTGGGCGGCCGCTCCGGCCAGCCAGGGCAAGGTGACCCAGAAGGTCTATTTCGACGTGGCGATCGACGGCGAACCCGCCGGGAAGATCGTCATCGGCCTGTTCGGCGACGATGTTCCGAAGACGGTCGAGAACTTCCGTGCCCTGTGCACCGGCGAGAAAGGCAAAGGCCAGTCGGGCAAGCCGCTGAGTTACAAGGGCAGCATCTTCCACCGCGTGATCCCCGAATTCATGCTCCAGGGCGGAGACTTCACCAACGGCAATGGTACGGGTGGTGAGAGCATCTACGGCAAGGACTTCCCCGACGAAAACTTCAACTTCACGCACGACAAGCCGGGCGTGCTGAGCATGGCGAACGCGGGACCGGACACGAACGGTTCGCAGTTCTTCATCACGACGATTCCCACCCCGTGGCTCGACGGCAAACACGTCGTTTTCGGCCGCGTGCTGGAGGGCATGGACCTCGTCACCAAGATCGAATCGCTGGGTTCGCGATCGGGCCGGACGCAGAAGAAGATCTCGATCATGGACTGCGGCGTGCTCGCCGAATAACGCGACGCAATTCCAAGCTGCTTGGCCGCAGTTGACCCAGAGATGCTGCGGCTCGTGGACACGCGTGCGGCGAGTGATGCCGCACGAAGGGAGCAGCCCGATGCGGTGGAGCGTCCGCAGTACAGGGCTCAGCGAAGCGTCTGGCCGATGCGCACTTCGCGACGCTCGCCGTCCAGTTCGATCTCCATCATCTCGGCTTCGATCTTCAAGATCTGGACCTGGCTGCCTTCCAGGGCCAGCGTATCGCCCTCATTGACGATGCGCGTGCGTCCCCGCCCGGGGAATGTCAGCCATGCCTGTCTTTTTTCGCGAGCGTCGCGGGTGATGGCCGACAACGCCACGCGCGCCGCCAGGGGATCGCCGCCGCGGAAAACGTTCCTTCGCGCGATCACTTGGTACTCTTCCAGCGGACGCAGCGATCGCTTGCCGTCCAGATCGGCCAGTTCCGTCTCGCTCGTCGCCGAATTCAGTGACAGGGCTTCGATGGCGACCGCCATGTCGACGGAACCATCGGAGAGCGGCGAGATCGACAGCGAGCGGATCTTGTGGAGGTAGTCGGTTCCATAGAATCGGTGCAGGAACTGCGTCACCTGCTCGAGAGTTCCCTGGGCGCGCACGGAGAAATCGACGCGGCGGTAGATCTGTCGAAAAGCGGCGGGGCTGCCGGAATCGAGGTTAGCCTGCTTCAGGCCGCATTCGCTCATCATTCGCAGCAGCCAGTTGCGATAGGCCGAGACGCCCACCTCCAGATTGCGAGGCAGGCTGCGTGCCTGCAGCACGTCGAGATCCGGAAGACGCGCCTGCTGCTGTCGCACTTGGAGTTTCTCCTTGCGAAGCGTCTTGTCGAGCTGGTCGCGGCGCCGTTCGGCGTCGGCGAGCGGTTTTTCGTAACCGCGTCGATAGGCCATGTCGAGCAGATAGCCGGCGGCGATCAGCACCAGCGCGCCGACCAGCAGCTTCTGTCGCAGTTCAGCGGGAGGTTTGGCGGCCATCGGGGTTACTCGGTTTCCCAGGAACAACAGGAGGATCGGTGCATCGCACAGGTACGTTTGCGACGCACCTCTTTTATCTCGGTGGTCGCCGTATCATTAAAAAAGTCTTCGAGGACTTCGCATCGGGCGCGGCGGGCTTCACCAGCATGCTGGCCTCGAACTGGCAAGGATACTCCTCGTCACCCTCGCCTTGGCTGATGCGTTGGCTGCTTACCTGGTGCCGCGCGTCCCGCAACAACTCCTCCATCTTGGCCAGCACCGACGGCTCCTTGACCTTCAAGCTCATGCCGACGACGCCGGAAGCGCCGCCCGCAGTCATGTTCATGCGCTGGACGACGGCTTCTGTCGATTCTGGCAGTTGCCGCGAGACGCGTTCCAGTTCATCCAGCCAGTGCACTTGATCCTGCTCCCATTGGCGAACGGCATGGAGGGTCACGGTCTTCTGTTCGAGCCGCTTGAGCATTTTGCGATTGGTCGCGATGCGATTCGCCAGGTCGTCGGCCTCCGCGCGCACGGTGGTGATATCGCTGTAGAGCGTACCGGCGCCGACCGCGAGGGCCAGCGAAGCGGCTGCGGCCTGGACAGCGATTCGTCGACCGCGTCGCACCGGCGGAGGCGCCTGCGTCGGATTCGCGAAATCCAGTTCCACGCGACCCGACAGATGTTCCCACACCATGCCGAGCAGCACGGCCAGCCGGTGCGTCTTCTCGGGTTGTTCCCCGAGCGCGACACGAACATCGGCCAACGGATCCAACAGGGAGACGGACCCCTGCAGTTCGTCCGCCAGCCGTTCCACGAAATGGCTGCTGCGATCCAGGTCGGCGAACATGTAGACATGTTCCAGTTCGCTGCCACCCTCCGTCTCGTCCGCATCGCGAGGCGCGACGAACAGCGTGCGGCGGATTTCGTCGGCCAAGTGCGTCAACTCCACGCCCCCATCGGCGTTGGTCGACGCATGGACGGTCCGGCTGAAGACGACGCGACGTCCGGAAAGCACCGAGAGGTCGGCCGAGGTGCCCACCAAGTTCAGCAGCAGCGAACGACGGGGCAGCGTGGCCACTTGGTGGAAGAACAGCTCCATCAACGACTGGTTGCGCAGGAGGATGCGGGCCGGCTGCACGCCCAGCGTTTGGGCCAGCACGCGGATCCACGCGCTGCTCTCGGGGCGCAGGGCAGCCGCGTCGATCCGCATCAGCCCATCCTCGCGGATTGGCGAAGCGGCCTGGACCGCAGGAACTTCGGCCTCTTCCCCACCTGTCGTTGACTCGTTCGCCGGCGGCAAAAAATCGATGGGCGCATCCTCGGGCAGGTCCGGAATCTGCCGCAGTAGCTCGTTGCGCACCAGCATCGGCAGTTCGGCGTCACCGACCGCCGGCAGCTGCAGCGTCCGCATTTCGACCTGCGAGCGGGGGACGCCCACCAGCAGGTCGTAACGTCCCACATTCGCCTGCGTCAACTGGCTGGCAAGCCGCCCGCACGCCTCCTGCAGCACTCCATCATCGGCGACTTCGACGCAGATGGTCTGCAGCAGTTCGATTCGACCTTCGTCGCCACGAGCCACAAGGGCCAGCAGTTCGTTGTGGTCGCGGACCACGGCCACCATCGGCAAGGGACCGCGCGAGCGGCGGTCGAACCAGGCGGGAAGTTTCCAAGTTGTCATGGCTGGTCTCCGAACCTCGCTCCGGGCGAGGCTTGTCGCAGCAGGGCGCTGCCAGGTGGTTCCACGCCGCTGGCCGCTCGAGCCGCCTCCGGCGCCCGCAGCGACGCCAGCGCGAAACCGCGTCCCAGTCGCCGCAAGTCGTGGTACCGCACAACCGGTATGGTTTCGCGAGTGCCATCCACGACGACCTCGCAGCGCATGGCGGGCGACTGCTCGTCGTACACGGCAACGATTTGCGATGCGAACACATCGCCACCGGTCGTCACATAAGGCCACAGTCGCCGCATCGCGGGCAGGTCGACCACCTGCTCGGCAAGCAGCCAGGAGGCATGCAGACGAGTGGCCTCGCCCGCCGGCTGCTGTGACCGCGACGTCATCAGGCGATCCACCTGCTCCGGCGTCCATCCAGGCAGCATCGCGAGCACCGCGCGGTCGGCTTCCATGATATTCACTCGGCCTCGCAAACGCGACCGCGTTTCCGTCGTGACGCGATCACAGAACTGAACAAGCAGGTTTCCATCGGACGTGCGTTCCGAACGGAGCGGACTGCGATAAGACTTCGATGCTTTCTTGTCGCCCGCGGGATCGGGAATGGTCACCACGGCGTCCACAAGGTCCAGCGGAGATTCGAACGTGGCCTGCGCCGGGCCGGAAGAGTCGTCCTGGGGCACCGGATCGTCGGACACTTCACCTGTCGCCCGGCGGCTGATACCGTAGCGGCGCGCGGCGATCACGAAGTTGACCAACGCTTCGTCAAAAAAGAGCGACAGTTCCTGCCGCAGCCGTCGCGAGTCTTCCTGGTTCAAGGCGATGCGAGGCCGACCATCGTGGGCGACGTTGCGTTCGGCGCTCAGCGTCGTGAGGTACCAGGCCCAGGGCGTCACCTGAGGCACGCCGCGGCCGCCCGCGCCACCGGGCATCATCGCGAGCCCCTGCCCGGCTCCGTCCATGCCAGCCGGGTCACCGCCCATCCCCGGGTCACCGCCCTCCCTCGATCCGAACTGGCTGGCGACAATCTCCGCTTGCGAAGGCACACGTCCCATCAGCTGCTCGCGCGACACGCCGCGCACAGCAAGCAGATCCTCCAGCCGATCGGGCACCCGATTCGGCGGTTGTCGCGGTGGATCCTGCGCGAGATAGAACTCACTTTCGGCGCCGAACTGTCGCTTCTCATCGTCGCTGTCCATCCAGTCCAACAGCGAGTCGGCGATCGCTTCAGTCATTCCCGGCAACTGCATCAGGGCCGACCGTCCCGCGTTCTCGGCAGCCTGGTCGAGCACGAGCAGCGTTTCCAGCGGCATGCGAGCACTCAAGTTTTGCAGGCCGAAACGATAGCGTGGCAGCGGGTCGGGCGGCCTGTAAAACGCAGCCAGCAGACTGACACGTCCATGTCGCGCACCAGCCGGGTCGATGTCGACCACCAGGCCTTGGAACATCGGATCGTTCCCGCGAGCGTCTCCCCAGAACGCGCGCTGGGCGCGCGAGGCGGCGGCCCAGGCCCGCGCGTACTCGATGCCGGAGCCCGCCAACTGCTGCGACTGCAACTGGTCGGCACGCTGCAAAGCCGCTCGGTCTTCCGTCTGCGTCATGACGAGGAAGCCGTAGGCGGAGAGCGTGACCATGGCGACCACGATCGTGACGACAAAGAGGACCATACCGCGGGGCCGTCGATGGCGGGCAGGGCCACGATATTCCACGCGAGGCAGATCGTTCATGGCTGCACCTCGCCAAGCCCTCGGCCAGCCCCGAAGCCGCCGTTCCCCACGCCGCTATCGGGCGGGAAGCGATCCGGCGCGTCATCGCCGCGCGACTCCATGCCCGGACCACCGAACGACGGCCGCAGCTTCGGCGGCGATGACAACAAGATGACATAGCGGTGGTCTTCGATCGGAACGGTTTGAGCGGATCGCAGGCGATCGTCGGGGTTCGCGTCCAGGGCTCCCCCGGCCATCCACGCCTGCCCCATCTCGGCCGACCAGGCACCCTCCGACGTACCCGCCTCGCCTCCTATCGCGTTCCCCTCCGCGTTCGCCACGGAGTTTGCTGCCGGGCCCGCCGCGCCGCGTGGGCGCGGGACGTCGAACAGGAACCGCATTTCGACTGCGACAGGCAGTTCCTGCTCCTGCCGCGAATCCCAACGCTCCCGCCATCCTTGTCCATCGTGGTATCGCAGGCGGAATGCTTTCACTTCGGGCACGTAGTCGATCTTGGGCGGTTCCATCACGAGCCCCATCGAGCCGCTCGAGGCCAGCCCGGGGGCCGACGGGTTCTGCGCGAACGAGATGCCTTCCATGCCGCCGAATCCCGGCTCCGCCATGCCGCCCGCGCCGTCGCCGCCCATCGCGTCTTTCAGCGTCTGCTGCACCCCTGTCAGCGGCTGCACGAGCGCGTAGAGGTCGGCGCGGTCCGGCGCGAGCGTGCGGATCATCGCCAGATGGCGATTCGTCAACTCGCATCGCAACAGACCAGGTGCCCTGCCCGTGCGCAGCGCGGCTTCGGGGTCGGTGAAGAGATAGACGATGCGGCGTGAGTGTTCCGGAATGTCGGCAAACTCCTCGGGCGCCCCGCCGCGGAATGCGCCGCGATTGTCCGCGACGCCGGCGAGCCGGGAGTCGCCCAAGCTGCCGGGTGCCGCACCGTCGCCTGGGAGCGACGATGGAGCGAGCGGCTCGGCGTTCCAAGCCGGCGGCGCGAGATCCTCGGCGGGCGTCAGGATGTCGCACACCAGTGCCGATCCGGTTCCCAGGAAGCGTACTTCGTTGGCAAGCCATTCGCCCTGCGACACCTCATCCGTCTCCGCCTGGAACGTCATCGACAACTGTCGGGCGTCGCGCGACGGATCGTCCATGCCCGCCATCTCCTCCTCGCGCTGCACGGGCGAGTCCGCGTCCATTGGATTACTCGTGCCCTCGTTGTTGGACGGTGCTCCTGGCGTGCCGCCGATGTTCTCCCCGGGGACGTTCGGAGCAGCGTTTTCTCCAGCCGCATTCGAGGGATCTTCGAGCGCCGGCGGTGACAACCGGTTGTCACCGTTGGACGGATCGCCGGCTGGGAAACTACCGGCTGGGCCTCGCATCAAGCCGCGCCCCATCGCTCGATTGCGATCTGGTCGGCGCCCGCGCACAACCAGACCGCTGGCCAAGTCGTTTTCCAGCGTCTGCTGCACCGCGCGAATGAGCTGAGAACGTTCCGTGCGTGCCTGGCTTCGCTCGAAACGGTCGCGAAACGTGTTCAGCAGGCTCCAGGTCGCACTGAGGACGGCCGTCATGAGCAGCATGGCCACGACGACTTCCGTCAGCGTGAACGCGCGTCGCCGGACCCTCGTCGAGGGCAGGTGGCGTCGCTGGAGCTGGAGGCTTCGCGTGTTCATCGGGCTTGGGTTTCGAGCAGCATGGCGGGCAGGAACGGCGGGTCGCGGCAAGGCGGTTATTCGGGAGGCAGCGGCGTGATCTCCTCGAAACCGCTGGGAGGCAGCCCTGCGGAATCGGAAGGCATCGCGGGCTCCACGGGCAGGGAGCCGTCCGCCGGCGTTCCGCGCGCATCCCGACCGGCGGCGGGCAGCGTGGCGCGCACCCAGCGCGACCAGCGATAGGTCGGGCGACGGTCACGCGACGCGATCGACTCGGCACCCTCGGCGCCACTGGCGGCAGGTGACGGGGCGGATGGCATGGCTTCCATCGTCGGCGCACCGGCTCCCGGCGTAGCGGCCCCTCCCGCCACTGCGCCCTCGCGTCGTGAGACGACCACCGTCAGCGCCGCGAGGTCGGCAAACCCGAGCGGCTCCACGGTCACTTGATAGTCCCAGGGGCTGAACAGGTCGACCGGTTGCGGGCTGGCCATGTTCTGCCAGGGCCGCACGCCCGCGACCAGTTCGTTCATCAGGTTGTGGCAGAGCGTCACGGCCTCGGTGCGTTCCTCGGAACGCGTGGAGCGACGGACGGCCATCTCGACCATCTGCGCGATGACGGCCGCCGAGCCGGCGAGCACGGCCAGCGCGATGATTACTTCCAGCAACGAAAGCCCGCCGCGCGCTGCGCGCTGGCGCGAGACACGTCGGCGTGCGGTCGTTCTTGGAGTCGCGAGTGAACAGCCGGGGCGTATCATGGCGAGGTCCCCTGCCCGCCCGCGCCGGATGCGTCGATCGTCGCAGGAGCCTCCTCTGGCGGATTGTCGGACGGCGTATCGGTGGAGTCCATGGCGGCATCAGCCGACGTGGCCGTCGCGCGCACGGGCCCCACCGTGGCCATGCCCGTCAATCCACGCAGCGTCACATCCAGCTCGTAACCTTCGCGCGACTCCAGCGTCCACTGCGCGTTGGTGGCGCGTCCATCCGGATAGAAGGTGACCGTCTCCGACCAGGCGGCACCGTCCTCCAGCAACGCCTCCAGCCCATCTGCTTCATCGCCGGTCGCTGTTCGCTCTGCATCGCCGATCACAGACCGCTCTGCGTCAGGCGTTTCCAACGATTCGGTGGGCAGCGCGTCGAGTGGCCGCGATCCGGCGCGGCGATCGCCCAGGACCGCGGCGCGAAAACGCACGCCGTCAGGAAGCCGGAATTCGGACGCGTCGCGGGCGTTGCTGGATCCCGTCGAGAGCGCGTCGCGGATCGGTTGGCGCCCGAGGTCGTCCGGCGCGAGGCCGGAGGAGCTGTCCAGCGTCGGCGCAAGGGCAGCGGCTTCCTCCGCTCCGCTCGCATAGGGATCCGGGGCGGATGTGCCAGCTCGCGTGGAGCCGGGCATGGGAGGATTCGCCGCGCGGGCGATCTGGTATTCAGAACCGCCCGGGCGATAACGCAGGTGGAAGACGCACGAGCGTTCGATGGCGAGGCCGCGGGTGCGATTCAGCTCCCGGGCAAGTTCCTGGCCGGCCTGCTGCACCAGGTTCTTGGACCAGGGTCGCATCAGCGCCGGCCAACTCAAGCCCGCCATGGCGGTGAGGATCGCCAGGACAATCATCAGCTCCAGCAGGCTATATCCCCGGTGACAACGTTGAGTCACCGGGGCGGGCCGCCAGGGCCGCGAGGCGCGAAGCGGACGATCAGGGCTGGGCATTGGCGCCGCCATCGGCAGTGGCGGCTTCCGTGCCTCCCGCGGCATCGCCTCCCTCGGCGGCCTCCTTTTTCCAGTTCACGATGTCATCTTCCGTCTCGTCCTGCCCGTCCGGGCCGGCCGACCAGATGTTCGGCTTGTCGGTCGACGCGCCGCGCGTCGGCGGGAACTCATAGCGGAAGGCGTTGCCCCAGGGATCGGCCGGCAGCGCGTCCTCATCCAGGTACGGTCCTGCCCAGTTGTTGCCGCGTCCCTCCTCCGCCGGCTTCTTCATGAGCGAGCCGAGTCCCTCTTCGGTCGTAGGGTAGCTGCGGACGTCGTTCTTGTAGAAGTCGAGAGCCTGTTCCAGATTGCTGATCTGCGTCTGCGTGATCTTCAGGTCGGCCTTGTCCTGGGTCTTCAGCACCCGCGGCCCCACCAGCGCGACCAGCAGCACGAGGATCGCGAGCACCACCATGATTTCGACCAGCGTGAACCCCGCGGTCGTGTTTCGTCGACGAGCCATTCCACATTCCTTTCTGAAAGTGTTCCCTGAGCAATTCCCCTGGGCCGCGCGGCGGCTAGACCGAAGTGCTCATCTCGAATACGGGCAAAAGCAGCGCGACCAGCACAAACATGATCGCGACGCCAATCAAGACCAGCATGATCGGTTCCACGAACCGCACCATCATGGTCAACTGTTTCTCAATGCGACGGTCGATCGTGTCGGCGATCCCGACCAGCACCGTGTCCAGGTTGTTCGATTCCTCGGCGATGCGGATCATCGCCATGGTGGCAGGCGGAATCAGGCCGCACTGCGCCAGGGGAGCCGACAGCGTCTGTCCGGCGGAGATGTTCTCCGCGGAGTCCAGGATCGCTTGGGCGAGCAGGCGATTGCCGACCGAACCGCTGCTGATCTGCAGGGCCTTGAGGATCGGCACCCCGTTCCGCAGCAGCGTGCCCAGCACGCGGCAGAATCGCGAGACGGCCGTCTCGTGGAAGATCTTGCCCGCCAGCGGCAATCGCAGCTTGACGCGATCCATCAGCGTCCGCCCCCGGTCGCTCGACAGCCATCGCAGGATGCCCATGATCGCCGGCACGATGCCGATCAGCACCAGCCATCCATACGACAGCAGGAAATGACTGGCCGCCAACAGGATCACCGTCGCGGCCGGCAGTCCGTTACCCTGGCGTTCGAGGCGTTGGAAGAGGCCCTCGAACTTGGGCACGAAAAACACGACCAGCACCAGCGTCACCACCATGCCCATGAAGGCCAGGAAAAGCGGATAGGCCATTGCGCCTTTGACGCGTCCCTTGAGTTCCTCTTCGAGTTCCAGGAAACCGGCCACGCGCGTGAGGGCTTCCTCAAGGAATGCGCCTTCGGAGCCCGCGCGGATCATGCTCACCGTCAGATCCGAAAAGACCTTCGGGTGCCGCGCCACGGCGACATCCAGGGCGACACCCTCCGAGACCGCGGCGTGCAGCGACGCGAACACGTCGCGCAGCGTCGCGTCCGGCGTCTGCTCCGAGAGCAGCTTCAGCGCCGACAGCAGCGGCACGCCGTTCTGCAGCAGGTCCGCCAGTTGGGAAAGTCCGTTCGACAGATGCTCCGTCTTTACCCGCCCGCTGCGCCATCCGGCAAGCTGGTCCTGCCAACTGGGCCGGGCCTTCTGGTCTTCCATGCGGAGTGGAAAGAGCGACTTCTGCGCGAGCATCGACATGGCGTCGCGGCGGCTGGGAGCGTTCAACTCTCCCTCGACGCTGCGGCCATCGAGCGATCGGGCGGTATAGACGAAGGTAGGCATGGATCGTGGGGCGGGCAGGAACGCTCAACCGATTCGGTCAGTCGGCCTTGGTGACCCGCAGGACCTCCGCGATGGTGGTAATGCCGGAGCGGACCTTGTTCCACCCATCCATGCGCAACGTCCGCATGCCCGCCGCCATGGCGGCCCGCTTGATGACGTTGGACGCCTGCCGCTCGCTGGCCAGTTGCCGGATCTCGTCGTTCGCCACCAGCAACTCGTAGATACCCATCCGGCCCGAGTAACCGGTGCCGCGGCATTGGCGGCAGCCGACGGCGTCATAGATGCCGCCCTGAGAGCCGATGATCTCGTCGTAGGGGAAGTCGTCGGGCACGTCCTCGCGGTCCGGCACATGCTTCTCTCGGCAGTGCTTGCACAAGCTGCGGACAAGCCGCTGGGCCATGACGCCCTCCACCGTGCTGCTGACGAGGAACGGCTCCACGCCCATGTCGCAAAGACGCATGAAGGCGCCGGCCGCGTCGTTCGTGTGCAGCGTGCTGAAGACCAAGTGGCCCGTCAGCGACGCCTGCGTCGCGTTCTCGGCCGTCTCCAGGTCGCGGATTTCGCCGATCAGCACCACATCCGGATCGTGACGCAGGATGCTCCGCAGGCTGGCCGCGAACGTCAGGCCCACCTTGTGGTGCACCTGGATCTGGTTGATGCCTTCGAGCTGGTACTCGATCGGGTCTTCCGTCGTGATGATCTTCGTGTCTTCGCTCTTGATTTCGTTCAGGGCACTGTAGAGCGTCGTGGTCTTGCCCGAACCGGTCGGGCCGGTCACCAGCAGAATGCCGTGCGGTAGCCGGATCAGCTGGCCAAACTGCTCGTACACATCCTGCGGCATGCCGATATCGCGGAGCGAGAACTGCATGCGTTCCTTGTCCAGGATACGCATGACGATCCCTTCGCCGTGCAGCATCGGGATCACCGATACGCGGATATCCACTTCGCGGCCGGCGACTCGCAGCTTGATGCGCCCATCCTGCGGCACACGCTTCTCGGCGATGTTCATCCGCGACATGATCTTCAAGCGGCTGACGATCGCAGGATGGAAGCGGTTCATTTCCGGAGGCGTCGGCTGCCGCTGCAACACGCCGTCGATGCGATAGCGGATCTTGATGCCCGATTCCTGGGCCTCGATATGGATGTCACTCGCCTTCGCCAGCACGGCTTCCGAGAGGATCTCGTTCACGAGCCGTACCACCGAAGCCTGCTGCGCCATCTCGGACGCTTCGCTGTCGTCGAACTGCACTTCGTCCAGCAGTTCGATCTGCTCGTCCTCAACGGCCGCCATCAGCCCGTCGACCGTCTCGGCGCCCACGCCCAGATGCGACTTGATCAGCTTCTCCAACTCGTCGGCGGCAGCCAGCAACGGCGTCACGCGGCGGCCAATGGCCTCGCTCACCGCATCAATCGCGTGCAGGTCGAACGGATTGCTCGTCACCAGCAACAGACTGTCGTCCGACTCGCCCAACGGGAAGACGCCATAGCGATGGACCAGCTTGGCGGGAAAGGCCTTCACCACGTCGGGATCGGCCGAGCAGCGGCTGAGATCAACCACCTGCATTCCCAGCGTGTTGGCCAGCGCCCCCAACGCCGTCTCGGCGGAATCGAGGCCCAGATCGGTGGCAATCTGGTCCAGCGATCCGCCCTGCTCCAGACGCTCACGCGCCGTTCGCAGGTCGCCCGCTCCAACCACCACACTGGTGATCGTCGGCTGTACGATGAGAGTAGCACTCATGGCGTTAACACACTCTGCTTTTTAGCCCTCAACCGCTCGCATCCTTGGGCGAGCAACTGAAAAACCAGAAGTCGCCGACGGCGACCCCCGATCTCGACTCGGCGTCGTAGTCCATTACCAGACAGAGCGAATCAGGCGGGAAAGTAACCAAGGCAGGAAGTTTAGGCAGGATATCGCGCGATCCAGGCGAAGTCCTTGCCCGCCGGCGACGTCAGCCAGACTAACAGACGGCTCTGGAAATCGTCAAGGTTAAGCCGCCTTCAACGCCACCTGCGACGGCTTTTTGGACGAAGAAAGGCCGTTTTTTGCGTCCTTAGGTGCAAAAAACTTTTCGCTTGATTGCGTTCGCCGATGTGAACATGTGGCAATCCACGCAAGCTGCAGCGTCACTGCCAAACGACGGGCTGAGCGTGCATTTCTCGCGACCTTGCCGTCCCCCCACGACAAGGACGCACGCGGTGCCAACGCGGGTACGCCTCGTGCGTCCGCACGGAATCGAACCTTTTCGAAACCTAGGCGCGGGCACCGCACGTGGCGAGAGTCAAGGATCGTTATCGCGACGATCGACGAGACCGCATGAGCCCCTGCAGGGCCCCTTGGATCTCGCGGACGTTCGTGCCTTGCAGCGGGACGACGCCCACCGTGCGACGATCGGCCTCCCGCGCATTCGCATCCAGGCGTTTGGCCAGTGTCGCGACCTCATCGACCAGTTGGCGCGGGGCCATGATGACCAGCGAATTCGTGACGTCATCCACCTCCAGTGTCAGCAGGGGCCCACTGTTACTGGCGTTCATCTGTCGCAGCAGCAGGGCGACTTCGGACGAGACACCCTTGGGGATCTCCATCTCCTGCCGTCGCCCGCCCGACTCCAGTTGCGTGCGATAGACGCCTCGCAGGATCGTGCGCGCCTCCGCGGCATTCATGTAATCGAGCTGCACGATCTGCGGCACGGTATTGGCAAGCGAATCGGGAATGTTCGAGGAGTCGAGGACGCGCAGGAGTTCGGCGATGACGGCACGGTCCCCGGGACGTCCATGGACAACGACCGCGTTCAGTCGATCATCGGCTACCATGCTGACGCGACCGAGCGTCGCGCGCTGGGTGAGCGGCATCTGCTTGAACAGTTCTTCCAGGATCTTGGAGACAGCGACTCCACCTGCTGCAGCGCTTCCGGATCGTCCGAAATGACCGTGATCGCATCGTCACTCGGCAGGATCAACACCGGCGGCGCGGCCTCCTGACTCGTGGCGATGCCTGCGGCACCAGCTGCCTCCTGTTCAGTGCCTGCCACCTTTTCCACCGCCGCCTGCGAGCTTTCCGCATCGGCTTCACGGACGGCGGGAGCCGCGACGTAACGCAGGTCACCGAGGCGGCGGAGCATCGCATCGCCCTGAGGCTTGGGTTTCGCCGGATCCGATGATTCGCGACCATCGCCTTCGCCCTCGGGCCCAGACGGCGCGGGCCCAGACGGCGATCCGTCGCTGCTTCCTTCGTCGGCGGGCGGATCTTGCCGCAGGATGCGCATCTTGTTGGAACGCAAACCGGGCCAAGCCTGCTCGAGCTGCCGCAGTGCTTCGCCCACGTCGCCTCGATAGCGAATCACGCGCATGCCCTGCTGCGACTCATCGGGCAACTCTCCCATCTTCTTGAGCAGGTCACGCACCTGCTTCATCTGCTCGACGGTGCCGCGCACGAACAGCTGCTGCGCCTCGCCATCCGCATTCGCCCAGGGGCGCTGGGGCTGGCCTTCGTACAACCGATCAATCGCGCCTTGGATGGCAAATGGGTCCACCGACCTCAACGCGAACACCTCGAACACCGTCGGTTCGCCGCGGATCTGCTTCACGGCTTCGGCCAGCACGCGATGCTGGTCGGGCGTGGCGACGGCCAGGACCTGGTTCGTCTGCTGGTTGATCGAGATGTCGACGGCAGGCGACTTGCCGCGAAAGAGCTGGGTGAGTGTTTCGAGCACGGCCTTCGAATCGCTGGCCGGCAGCGGGTAGGCTTCGAGCCGGCGGCGGGTGTCGTCCGTCACGCCGTTTTCCAGCCGGGCGATCACCTGGCTGATCTCCGCCTGGTCCCGCGGCAGTGCCTTGGCGAGAATCGCTCCATTGGCGACATCGGCCGAGATCGACACATTGTCGTTGCCAGAGTACAGGTCCTGCAGCGAATCCAGCACGGAGGCGACCGAGACATTGTTGATCTTGTAGGCCACCAGCGCCGGCAGCTGCGCGGCTTCGCGATCCAGCTGCGGCACGAGATCGGCCACGCGCTGCTGTTCGTCGGCGGCCGCGGTGACGATCAGCGAACGGTTGCGGATGTCGATCGAGATGGTCGCATTGGGCAGGAGCGCCTCCAGTGCGTCGCGCGCCGCACGGACATCGCCGGAACGGAACTGGTAGGCGCGCGTCTCCTGCGAGGTGGCCGAGGGTTTGTCGAGCTGGCTGACGATTGCCGCGATCTTGCCATGCTCCTCCTTTGTCGCGGTGGCCAGCAGTGAACGGTTGTCTGGATCGGCCGCGATGGTCGCTTCGGAGAACTGATCCTCGAGCGCTTCGACGGCCGACCGCACGTCCGCGCGTTCAAGCCGGTAGACCTTGGCCTCGCGATTCGTGTCACTCGGCAGGTCAAACTGCCGAATCACCTCCGCGATGCGTGCCTGCACTTCGGGGGTGGCGGTGATCAACAGCGAACGATTGCCGCGATCGGCGGCGACCGACGCGTCCGGAAACTGTTCCAGCAACGCGTCTTCGGCGGAACCGACATTGCCATACTGCAAACGATAGACCTGCGTCTGGCGATCCGAGGCGGCGGGCTGGTCGAGTTGTCGGACCACTTCGGCGATCTGCGCCTGCTCCTCCGCCGTGGCCGTCGCGAGCAGCGTCCTCAGTCCGCGATCGGAGGCAAATGCTGCTCGCGGAAACTGCTCCTCCAGCGCCTGCTGCGCCGCACGGACACTGGCCTGGCGCAAGCGGTAGACCTGCGTCAGGCGGTTCGCGGGAGCCGGGCGATCGAGCTGCTGGACCAGGTCGGCGATCCGCGTCTGCTCCTCGGCTGTCGCCGTCACCAGCACCGTGCGTGTGTCGTCATCACTCACGGCGCGCAACGTCGGCAGCATCGACTCGATGGCATTTTCCACCGCGTTGGCATCGGCGATCTTCAGGGTGTAGACCTTCGTCTGGCGGTCCGGTTCCATCGGACGCGTCAACTGTTCCACGACATCGGCCACCTGCTGCTGTTCCTCGGCCGTACCGGTCACCAGCAGCATGCGGCTGGACCAGTCGGCACTGAGCAGCGCCTTGGGTACCAGGCCCTGGATGGCGTCGCGCGTGCTGCTCAGGTTGCTGCCGCGCAGCCGATAGGCTTTCGTTACCCGCTGCGTGACGGAGGGTTGGTCCAGCTGCGCGACCGCTTCGGCCAGCCGCGCGTGCTCTTCGGGCAGCGCCGTCGCCAACACGCTCCGTGTCGCTGCATCCACCGTCATGGTCACCGTGGGAAACACGGCTTGCAGCGGGGCCAGCATGGTGGTCGGATCGGCATGGCGGAGGCGATACGATTGCGGCGCTCGCCGCTTGGGCTCCGGAAGCTGCCCGAGCAGTTCGGTGACCGCGTTGCCCAGACGCTGCAACGGCTCCTGCGGGCCACGCACAATCAAGGCGTTCCGCTGCGCATCCGGGGTGACCGAAAGGCCTTCAAGCAGCTTGGGGTCGAGCAGCGACTGCACGAGCGTGGGCGTGGCTTCCTGGAGATCGAAGACACGCACCACCTGCGGCACGGGTTCCGCCAGGGCGGCTTCCAGTTCATCGAGCGTCTTGCGGATCAGTTCATGGTCGGCTTCACGCGCACGCACCAGCAGTCGTCGCGGATTGTCGCTGCCCAGGTACTGGACGCTCGGCACGGCGGCGCTGATCAGCTCGCGTGCCTGCGCCGACGTGGCCTTGCGCAGCTCGTAAGTCTGGTACTGCCGTTCCCCCGCCGGGATCTCCTTTTCCAGCGTCTCGAACAGCTTCTGGATCTCCGCATGTTCGGCGGTAGACGCCCAGATGAGGACTACGCCCGGCTGGTCTTCCGAGAGCACCTTGGCTTGCGGTGCCTTTTCCAGCAACAGGCCTTTCACTTTCTGCAGCACCTCGGGACGACTGCGATAGGTGCGCGGCCCGGCGTCCTGCTGGCGTGGGTCCCCAGCTTCGATCTGCGCGACCACCTTCTCGACCTGGCGATGCTGGTCGGCCGTGGCCCAGACCAGCAGGCGTTTACCATCCACGGCGGCCTGCACCTGCGCTGACGGCAGGATCTCCTTCAGCAGCGGCACTACCTCCGTGGGCGTCACGCGGCTGACGGGATAGATCGCCAGCGATGCGTCTCCCTGTCCCTCCGACTCGACCATGATCGCCACGGCCTGCTCGATCGCCTCGTGGTCCTGCGGATTCGCCCAGGCGAGGATCGTGCGTTTCGCGGGATCGCCGACCAGGCGCGCGGTCGGAGCCAGTTCGGCCAGCATCACGCGTGCCTTTTCCACGCCCAGCGTACCGCAGGCGTAGCTCGCGACCTTCCGCGCGGATGCGCCTTCCTGCATCCGAAACTCTTCGACCGTCTTGTTCAGCTTTGCATGCTGTTTCTCGTCGCCCCAGGCGATGATCGAATTGTTATCCGGCTCCGCCACCAGCGACATCTCGGGCACCAGCTTCTGGAACAGTTCCACCACCTCGCGCACGTCGAGTTCGCCAAGCCGGTAGTACGCCATGCGTTTCT
>CAZUJM010000019.1:18025-18430 GCA_964620405.1 uncultured Pirellulaceae bacterium
GGCTCGCCGCTCAGGATTGGCTTCCCGATGGATGATCGCCTCATGCTGCTCGGCCGTCGTCCACACCATGACGCGTCGGCTCTCCGTGTCGACGAGGATCTTCGTGTCCGGATAGAGTTCCGCGAGGACTTTCTGCACGGCGGCGGGATCGCCCTCATTGACCGGGTAGGCCACCAGCTGCATGTTGGGCTGCTGGTCGTCGGCTTGGAGCGTCGGCAGCAACCCCTCGATGTATTCACGCTGCGTCGCCGTGGCCCACACCACCAGCTCCCGCGGCCGCGACTCGTCCAGAACCCGCACCGAACCGAGTTCGTCCTTCAGCGTTGGCAGCAGCGCCTGGAACCGAGTGCGCTGGGTGGGCGTCACCGGGAAGACATGCAGTTGGGCGCGTTCGTCCGGCACGTC
>CAZUJM010000019.1:18440-41067 GCA_964620405.1 uncultured Pirellulaceae bacterium
CCGAGGCGCGGATCGTTGGCGTCCTGCAGCACCTGCACTTCGCCCAGCTGCGGAGCCAGCTGGCCCCGCAGTGCGAGGAACCGTTCGCGAATGGTCGGCGTCACCTCGTAGTACCGCAGTTGCCGGTCTTCCTCCGGGAACTGCGCCTTCAACTGTTCCAGTACACGTTCTACGCGCGCGTGCTGGTCGTCGGTTGCCAGTACGACCAATTCGCCGGGCTTCCCGGAATCCAGCAGTTGCAGCGTCTGCAGTCGCGGGTCGAGCTGCTGGTACATGCGCTGAAAGCGATCCCGCAGCGAAGTGGACATCTCATGGCGGCGAATGACGCGTGCCGCGGGCGTCGGAGCGGCTTGCGCCAGCTGCTCCAGCAGCGACTCCACGCGCGACTGCTCCTCCACCGATCCGATCACGCGCAGCCGTCGATTCTCTCCATCGACCGTCACACGCAGGCCCGGAACCAGCGTCGTGAGCAGGGCCTGCGTCTGGGCCGGATCGAGCTTCTCGAGGGCGTAGTCCTGGATGCGGAGCGGATCGTCGCGGCGTGACTCCAGCTGCTCGATGAGGCCTCGCACGACAAGCTGCTGCGCGGCACTCGCCACGACCACGACGCGGCGATTGACGGTATCGACGGTCACTTTCGCCTTCGGATACAGGGCCTGGACCATGCCCATGACCACCGCTGGATCGGCCGCTTCCAGCGAATAGACGGCGGGAGCCTGTTGGACTGCGTCGGTGCCCTCGGCCTGCAATGTCTCGATCGCCGCCGCGATCCGCTCGTGTTCGGCGGGCGTCGCCAGCACCACCAGCCGCGATGGATCGGCGTCGACCGACACGGTGGCGCCGGCCACGACCATCTTGAGCTGTTCCGCCAGCGACGCGGGCGCGGGATGCTGGATGCTATAGACGTTCAGCACCGGCCGCGACTCGACCGGCTTGTCGCCGCTGACCTTCTCAATGAACTTCTTGATTGCCGCCTGTCGCTCGGGGGGCGCGAACACCTGCAGCTGGTTGTTCTGTTTGTCCAATGTGATCTTCGCGTCGGCGGCAACCACCTTCAGCATGTCCGTGGCCGCTTCGACATCGAACCCCTTCACCGGATACGTCTCCAGGACGGGTACCGGCGCGGGCGGCTTCGCGGCAGGCACCGCCGGCTCGGGAATCGACTCGATGATCGCGCGGATCGCCCGCACCTTGCCCGCCGTGGTGGAGACAAGCATCTGGCGGGTCTCGGGCAGCAAGGTCGCCCGCCCGAGGCTGCCGACCAGCGGCGTGATCTCCGCCAAGACGGCGGGACCGGGACGGCGTCCCAGTGGAAACATCACCTCCACCAGCTCAAACTGGCCGCGCCCGTCGAGGTCTTCCATGGTGACACGCGGCACCAACCCGTCGGGGATTCCTTCCTTCAGGTTCGCGCAGACCAGCACGCGTTCGCGGCGGACGAGCGAGAAGCCGCGCGTCACGAGGACGCCGTTCAGCAAGTCCAGGGCCTCCGAAGGAGTGTACGAACGCGTATCGCTGTAGGTGAACGTGCCCGGCGGCAGTTCATTGACGACCAGCGAAAGGTCGGCCTGCCGCGCGAACCAGTCCAGCACATCCACCCATTTCTGCTCGCGAAACGCAAACTGCAACTGCGCTTCCGCAGGCGTACTGTCCGCGGGCGGACCGGTATCGGCGGACGGAGCGGGGGCGGGGGTTGCGTCCTGCGCGTTGGCCGTGGCGATCAGGCCCGACAGGGAACCCAAGTCGCCGGCAGCACCCATGCCGGCCAGCCACAGCCCGCAGGCCAGCAGCCATCTCGACATCCAAAGCGGACCACGGGAAGAGGCTGCAGGCATTCGCGAAAACAGAACCACGGGGTAGTCTCTCAGACGGGCTCTCGGGCGGGAAATCATGGCAGGTGGGACTCCGCGACACGGCGTGCAGCGTGCCGTCTTCTTAGGTGGGAGCCTCATTAGAAGCCAATTCCCGGCGGTCGTAAAGCGTCACCCGGCTCCGCGTCACGCCGCGGTTCAGCCGCCGAAACATGCGAGGGGCGTGGCAAGCCATGCGACGGGGTGCGCAGCCACGAAAGATGAACAACAATCGTTCTCCCGAGATCCCGCTCAAGCGGCCCGGCGAACCATCGAGGGCAGGGAATCGGCTGGTGCGACACGCACCTCCAGCGGCCCCGCGACATCCAGATGCACGTCGCGCTGCGGATAAGCGATGGTGACATTCGCCTCGCGGAACGCGCGTTCCATGTGCACCCGCAACGAGCTTTCGGCTCGCAGACTGTCCATCTGCGTCCGCATCCGCACCCAGAAGTGCACTTCGAACATCAACGAGTTGTCGCCGAAGTCGCCGAAGAGCACGATCGGCTCCATGCCCTGCAGGACGTACGGCTGCTGGAGAGTCACTTCCCGCAGCAATCGCATGACGAGTTCCACATCCGATCCGTAGGCGACTCCAATGCGGATCATGGTCCGGATATCGTTGCTGGTGCGTGTCAGATTCTTGACATTGTTCTCCAAGAACTTGCTGTTCGGAATGATGATCTCAAAATTCCTGCCCGTGCGCACCCGGGTACTGCGCGCGCCGATATGCTCGATCGTGCCATGCAGCCCATCCACTTCGATCAGGTCGCCGACGCGTATCGGCTGCTCGCCGAGGATGATCAGGCCGCTGATGAAGTTGTTGAGGATGTTCTGGCTGCCGAAGCCGACGCCGATGGCGATGGCTCCCCCGAAAAACGTCAACGCGGTGATGGGAATGTTCAGCGCGTCGAGCGTACCGACGCCGAAGACGAGCATCATCGCGTAGAACGAAATCGTCTGGGCCGCCAGCGAAGCACCCGGGTGCACGCCGACGCGCGGCAACAGCCGGTGGCCGATGAGGCGGCTGGCGACGCCGGAGACGAGGTAGCCGCCAACCCGCAGCAGGATGCCCGTGACCAGCTTGCCGACCGTCACCGGGCGATCCTCGACGACAAACAGTTCCGTATACCACCAAGAACGCGCGAGTGGTCCCAGGCGTTCCCAGGTCAGTTGCGTCCGACGCGTCTGAATGCGATCCGACAGTTCGTCGTCGAGTCGCGCGAGAATGCGCTGGTATCCGCGCAGCAGCCGTTGTCGTGCGCCCGCGAGCTTGAATCCATCCGACAACACCTTCGTACGCAGCTCGCCCAGTTGTTTCGTGACGCGCGTGACCTGCCGCCGATTGACGGCATCGACCTCCAGCCGAGCTTCCTGCTGGCTCGCCACCAGGGCGTCTTCCGCGTTCTTCACGCGATCCAGCAGCTGGTCCACGTCCGCCCGCATCTCGACCAACTCCTCCGGCGTCGCCAGTCGGTTATGCAGCCGATAGCGTGACTTCCAGACGTAACGCGCCTGGAGAACCGTTGCGAACGACTCGTTCGCCTGCGCGATGCCTCGGTTCAATGAGCGGCGAATCACCTTCACCGTCTCGCCGTCCGAGGTTTCCGTGAGGTCGTTCGAGGTGAACGACATGGCCAGCACGTCCACTTCGCGCAGATCCTTCTGCATCGTCGCCAGCTGCTGGTTCAGGGCCTGCTGATCGGCATCGGTGCGGGCGAGCAGCTGGGCGAGATCTTCTTCCGGAAAACGAACGACGGCCTCGACGGCAGGAATCAGTTTGTTGAGGAACTCGGCTCGCTGCCGCGCGAGGTCGGCCTTCATCTCGTTCACCCGCAGGCCCTGCTCACGCAGGGCGAGCAGTTGGTCGCCGATACGACGCCGCAGCTCGAGGATGCGCAGCTGCTTGGTGAGTTCCGCGTGGCGGCCGGGATCGCGTTCACGCTCCAGCCGCTCCATCACCTGCCGCCGCTGCCGTTCGTTGCCGGCATACTGCTCGCGCACCGACTCCACGAACGCCTGCATCGCCTGGCTTTCGCTCTCGGCCAGCTTCCACTGCATCTGGGAGTCATCGCGGCGGTCGCGCAGCTGCTCCAGGGCGGCGAACGAGTAGCTGTGCGCCGCTCGATTGCCCAAAAGCTGGATGCTGGTTCGTTCGCGTTGGAAATTCTCGAAGTCGTCGCGCAGTTCACGTTCGCTGTCGATCACCACCTGCTGCTGCGCATAGACCGATTCGAGATACTGCAGGTAGCCCAGGATCTGGATATCCGACGACGGGCGATCCTCGGGTGCGTGTCGAGCCGTCGCGGCCTCCAACTGCGCGATCTCCCGCGCCAGTTCATCCCGCCGCTCGGCGATCGCCTCCGCGGTCATCAGCAGGTCGGGCGAGCGAGCCGCTTCATAATCCGAGGGGCTCGCGGGCGGAGCATCCGAGGTCCGCGATGACGACTCCGCCAAGGAAGGCCGAGCGCCTGCGGGCGAGCTAGCGGGCGCGGGCGAGCCGGCAGATGAGGCGTCTTCGACGGGGCCAAGCAGGCGCAGCGGATTGACCGACTGCGCGCGGACGGGCACGCTGCCGGCCAGTAGCGCGGCCGCGAACAGCAAGGCGACGGCAGCCGCCAAGCTGCGTTCTGTTACGGGGTGGCGATGATTCGTCGACTCGGCGCGCACGGCGAACACTGCCTCCACCAACTGCGGGTCCGATCGCTGCGGCGTGGCGGACAATCCGATTGCCGAAGTCGTCCCGCGACTCCTCCGGCGGCAGTTAGTACGCGAAATCGACGCCGGGCCGCAAGTCCGGTTCGTCCGTGCTAGCCTGCGATGCGTTTCCCGCTGGCAGGCGGTCCACCGTCGTCAGCCCAGGCGGCGTTCGGCGTAGGTCGCGACCTGCACGAGGAACAGCACGACGGCCAGGAGAAGAAGTCCCAGCGTGGCGAGCCCTAGCATCTGCCCGCGTCGCCGCCGCGGATTGCTCAGGCCGACCATAGCCGCGATCGTCGCCGATCCGAGGGCCAGGGCGGACAGATAGCCCAACGGTGCCATCAGCGACAGCGTCTGCGGTGAAGATCGCACCAGCCAAGCAGTGCCCCACAACGCGTAGCCTGCGAGAGCCAGCAGGAGACTGAGCAGGCTAGCCTGGTTCCAGCCGCCGGACGCAGGGACATCGGCCGACGGCGAAGAGCGGCGACGGGTAAGCACCCAGTACCATCCGCCCAGGAAGAGCGCGGAACAGACGAGCACGATCAGGCTGCGGCGGAGGTCGAAGACGAGACCGCCGCGACCGAAAGCACTGGAGGCCCCTACGGCGAGGAACACGCCCCAGGCCACCAGCGCCGCCATCAACCCACGCACCCAGGCAGGCAGTCGCTCGGCAGCGCGGTCCGGGATGTCATTCATGGGTCAAGCCGCCGGATCGCCGCAGCTCAAGCCGACGGAAGCTTGCGCAGCTGGGAAAATTCATCGAGCGTCACGGTCGTCAGCTCGCCGCTGTCACGACGCAGCAGGATGACATCGCTGTACACTTTGTCATCCGCGTTGCGGCGATAGTGGAGACCATGCCGCCGTCGCTCGGCGGACACCACCGTGCCCACCGTCACGGTCTCCCAGCTCTTGAAACCGACTTTCACCTCGTGGCGCAACTCTACGCGATCGCCCGGCTGCAGGGACGAGAACGTTTCCAGGGTCGACTGCTGCAACGCGTTCATCGGTAAGCTCCCTGGGGAAAACCCAAGCTAATTGCCACGCCAGCCCGGCGTGCAGGACTGCGCCGCCGGGCTGAACTGGGGATGCTGAACTCCGGAGAAGTCGCCCCTCTCCGGCAGGCGGAGAGGGCGGCCCGCCCGATTAGACTTCCTTGGCCTTGATCCAGGACATCAGGCGTCGCAGTTCCAGTCCGACCTTCTCCAGCAGGTGGTTTCGGTTCCGGCGACGAACCGCCTTGAACGAAGCCGCTCCCGCCTTGTTCTCGAGGATCCATTCGCGCGCGAACTGGCCCGTCTGGATCTCGTTCAGGATCTTCTTCATTTCGGCGCGAGTCTGGTCGGTGATGATCCGTGGACCACGCGTATAGTCGCCGTACTCGGCCGTGTTCGACACGCTGTAACGCATGTAGTTCAGGCCGCCCTGGTAGAACAGGTCGACGATCAGCTTCAGCTCATGCATGCACTCGAAGTAGGCCATCTCGGGCTGGTAGCCCGCTTCGACCAGCGTGTCAAAGCCGGCCTTCACGAGTTCGCTGACGCCGCCGCACAGCACCGCCTGCTCGCCGAACAGGTCGGTTTCGGTCTCCTCGGCGATCGTGGTCTCGATGATGCCCGCGCGAGCACCGCCGATCCCCTTGGCGTAGGCGAGGCCGATCTTGAAGGTCTCGGCACTGGCGCCCTCGCTGACGGCGATCAAGCACGGGACGCCGCCGCCCTTCTCGAATTCGCTGCGAACCAGGTGGCCGGGGCCCTTCGGGGCGACCAGCAGCACGTCCACACCCTTCGGCGGCACGACCTGCTCGAAGTGGATGTTGAAGCCGTGCGAGCACATCAGCACGTTGCCCGGCTTGAGGCCCGGCAGGATGTCCGAGCGATAGATGTCGCCCTGCACTTCATCGGGCAGCAGGATGTTGATGATGTCCGCCTTCTCGGCGGCTTCCTTGGCGGAGACCGGCTGGAAGCCGTGGCTGACCGCCAGGTCATAGTTCGGGCCGCCCGGCCGCTGGCCGACGATCACCTGACAACCGCTATCGCGGAGGTTCTGCGCCTGGGCATGTCCCTGGGAACCATAGCCGATGATGGCGATGGTCTTGCCCTTCAGGACGGAAAGGTCCGCGTCTTTTTCGTAGTAGATCTTTGCCGGCATTCCGGTTCACCTCAAAATCAAAACAAGAAAACAGCCATAACGGAAAACGAAAACGGCACGTGAGCCTGCAGGCCTGCTCGATCCGCTGGAAGGCGGACCGGTCACCGTTGCCGGCGGGTACTGCGGGCAGGGGACGAGCGAGCGGCAGGGACAGGGATGGACGGGCAGCGAGCAACGGCGACCTTCGCCAGACTTATCTGCGTGACGCCTGCGTCGATCCGAGGACCTGACGAAGGATCCGCAGGCTCCACTAACCGCCTAGCCGTCCTGGGCCAGGTCTTCGACGGACCCATCCGGGCGCGTCGAGGTGTTACGAACCATCGCGATACGTCCCGTCCGCACCAGTTCGGCGATGCCGTACGGACGCATGCGATCAATAAAGGCCTCGATTTTGGTTTCGCGGCCCGAGATTTCAATCATTACCTCTTCCGGCCCGACGTCGACAATACGCCCGCGGAAGATCTCCACCAGCTCCCGCACCTCGCTGCGCTGACCACCCGGCGGAGCCTTGACCTTCAGCAGCATCAGATCGCGTTCGACGTAGTCCTGGGCGCTGACGTCCACGACCTTGACCACCGTGACGATCTTTTCCAACTGCTTGCGGATCTGCTCCAGCACGCGGTCATCGCCGACCACGACGAACGTCATCCGCGACAGATGCGGATCCTCCGTCTCGCCGACAGCCAGGGAGTCGATGTTGTAACCGCGCGAAGCGAGCATGCCCGAGATATGCGCGAGCACTCCGGGAACGTTTTGCACAACGGCAGACAAGACGTGACGCATAGAGAATCGTCCGACCTCAGCAGAATCTGGGCAAACGAGCATGATAGTCGCGTGGCTGGAAAGGAACAAGCCGGGCCATCGCGGTCCCGGACCCACCCAGTCGCCCGCAGTCAACCCGCCTTAACACAAGGCGAGCAAAGGGGGGCGGCTGGCGCATGGCGACGCCCAAAACTGGGCCACCGGCGGGCGGAGTCAGGGCGGACCGAGCGGTCGACCGGGGGTGCCAGCGCGAGAGGCACGCGTTCGACTCGCAGCGGACCATGCATCGCCCGCCCAGCGTCTGCCCAGCACCCGCCCCTTGCGCATCGCCCGCTTTCGCCTTGCCCTCTCCATGTTCGCCGTATCGTCCCGCGATAGAATGACGGCAGGCCCGGAAATGCACGGCGATGAGCTGCATCGGTGACACGCGGCGATGCGCCCATTGCTGGCATGGCAGGGCAGGCAACGATTTTCCGAGCGGACGGCTCTGGCATTCCAGACAGCGTCGTTCAAGAGATTCCGGATAGGTAGTCGACGATGAACAACGGTCCAAGTGGCACTCTGGCAGAGCCCATCCCATCTCCAGCCACCACGACGAACTCCTCGCCGGCCGTTCGGCCGCGGCACGCTCGTCCGGTCCGTAAACCCGTTCGGCCGCTGCGGCCGCCTGAACCTTATCCGGAACTCACGTTGTCAACCTCCAAGATGTTTCGTGTTGACCTCGACATTTTTCGCGGTCCGCTGGACCTGCTGCTGTACCTTGTGCGCAAGCATGAGCTGGCGGCATCCGAGTTGCCGTTGGCGATGATCACGGAGCAGTATCTAGATCACTTGTCCGTCTTGGAGCAGTTGGACATCAACGAGGTGGGCGACTTCCTGGAGGTAGCCAGCTGGTTGATCGAGATCAAGTCGCGAATGCTGCTGCCGGACATGGATGCGCCGGTGGAGGAGTCAGAGGACCTGGAGGAGCCGGGCTTCCGGCTGGTCGAGCAGCTGCTGCAGTACAAGCAGTATCGCGACGCGGCGTCGATCTTGGAGGAACGAGGGCGATCGTGGTCGCACTGTTTCACTCGGATGGCCAACGACCTGCCGTCGCGTGAGATCGACCCTGCCTCGCAGCCGATCCAGGAGCTGGAGCTATGGGACTTGGTGAGTGCGCTGGGGCGGGTTCTGCGAGCGAACGAGAAGGCGCAGCCGGCGAACATCGTCTACGATGACACGCCCATCCACGTCCACATGCAGAACATCCACCATCGGCTGCGTGAGGACGGTCAGGTGGCGTTCACGGACATGTTCCGCGCGAACATGAACAAGGCGAAGCTGATCGGCATCTTCCTGGCCGTGCTGGAGCTGGTGCGGCACCATTGCGTGTGGGTGGAGCAGTCGGAAGTCGGCGGCGAGATCTATCTGAAGCGTGGCGCGGAGTTCCGGGAGGAGCTGGCGTTGGAAGAGGTCGACGAGTACGAAGCCACGGCAAAGCCTCGCTAACCGGAGCGCGAGCCTCCCGCCCGCCCGCTCACTACCCAGGAATCTACCCGCGCAAGCCCGCCCACCTCGGCATCGCATTTCGCGCGAAGCGTTGGTGTCACGCGAAGAACGTGACGAACCGCGCGTAGGCGTTGTCCCACGGCCGCGGTTCCTGGGGCTCGTAGCGTACGAGCGGGAAGGAGCGGCCGAGCATCTGGCGAGCTTCGGCGATGGACGCCAGTTCGCCGCGGGCGATGGCCTGCACGAGGACGTTGCCGATGGCGGTGGCTTCAACGGGCCCCGCCAGCACGCTGCGGTTGCAGGCGTCGGCGGTCATCTGGCAGAGTTGCCGGTTCTGGCTGCCGCCGCCCACGACATGGATGGTCTGGAACGCCGCGCCGGTCAGATCCTGCAACGACTCCAGCACCATGCGGTAGCGTAGAGCGAGGCTTTCGAGCGCGCAGCGGATGACGGCACCGGGCGAATCCGGAATCGGCTGGCCCGTGCGCCGGCAGAATTCACCGATCGTGGCCGGCATGTCGCTGGGCGCGAGAAAGCACGGGTCATCGGGATTGACCAGCGACTGCAGCGGCGCGGCTTCCTGGGCCAGGGCCACCAGCTGGTCCCAGCTGTAGTCGTGTCCGGCATGGGCCCAGCAACGGCGACACTCCTGGACCAGCCAGAGGCCGGTGATGTTCTTCAGCAGACGGATGGTGCCGCCGACGCCGCCTTCATTGGTGAAGTTGTGGCGGGCCGAGGCCTCGTTGATCACCGGCGCCGCTACTTCCGCGCCCATCAACGACCACGTGCCGCTGCTGATGTAGCACCAGTCGGGCACGCCCGCGGTGGAACTGGAAGCAGGCACCGCGGCCACGGCACTGGCCGTGTCGTGTGTTCCGGGCGCGATGACGCGCAGATGCTGCAGCCCCGTTTCGCGACTCACCTCCGCGCGCAACGGGCCCAGGTCCGTGCCCGGCTCGATGATCGGCTGCAGGATGTTGGTCGGAATCTGGAAGTGATCGAGCAGTCTTCGCGACCAGTCGCGTGTGCGAGGATTCAGGAACTGCGTCGTGGTCGCGTCCGTGAACTCGTTCGCCTTCACGCCGGTGAGCAGGAAGTTCAGGTAGTCGGGAATCATGAGGAAGGTCCGCGCCACGTCCAGCAACGGCGACTTCCGACGCCGCAGCGCGGCGAGTTGGAAGAGCGTATTGAAGTCCATGAACTGGATGCCCGTCTCCTCGAACACGAGCGCACGATCGGCATCGCTCAACTGCTCCACCGAGCCCACGTTCTGGTGGTCGCGGTAGTGGAACGGGTTGCCGAGCAGCTGGTCGTCCTGGCCGAGCAGCGCGAAGTCGACGCCCCAGGTATCGAGGCCGACGCTGACCAGGTCCCCGCCGTAGCGATGCCGGGCGGCACGAAGACCTTCAAGGATCTGCGTCCAGATCTGCAGGATGTCCCAATAGAGGTGTCCCGATGCGGCGACCGGACCGTTTCCGAACCGGTGTACCTCCTCCAGCTCCAGTCCCTGTCCGCCAAACCGACCGGCGAGCACCCGTCCGCTGGAAGCGCCCAGGTCCACGGCGAGATAGATCTGTTCTGCCATCGAAACCCCCTCTGGTGTGAAACCCATCCCGCGGGTTGCTAGCTCCCCAGCCCCTCGGCGCCAGGCACCGGGCTCCGGCCGGAGCGGGACGCAATGTCGCGTAATCGCGGGCTCGGCGTCAAGCCCCGGGCTGGTTCGGGCCGAAACCCTGACTATCCGGCATAACCCTACCGGCCTACCTGCGGTCATACTTGACTTAGTTGATCAACATTTCTAAGATTGTGCCATGAGCCGCACTCAAGACAAGGACCAACCATCCAGGCAGGAACAGCCGGCCCGGCAGGAGGCAGCCGCGCTACGAGCTTCCCTCCGGGGAATCCCGCAGCCGCCCCACCTTCCCCTCGACGCGTCTCCGCGCACCGACGCGGAAGCGTTGGACCAGGCCGGCGGAGTGTCCGACAACCGGCCGCTGGCGACCGCCGCCGCACCGAGGGCGGTCCCCCCAGACTCGACGACTTCGACCATGAGCGAATCCGCAGACAAGCCCGCCTCTCCCGAAAGTGATTCGCCGCCGCGCGCCGACCTCGAAGCTGCTCCGCTGGTGGAAACGGCGGAGGGGAAGCCGGAGCCGACCGAGGCGTTGCTGGCGGAGTTGCGGGGGCGAAGCGAGCAGTTCGAGACGGCGTCGCCGGAGGAGATCCTGCGTTGGGCCACGGACCGGTTTGGCGATCGCCTGACGATGGGCACGGCGTTTGGCCCCGAGGGCATGGTCATCATCGACCTGCTGTCCCGCATCGCGCCCCGCACGCACCTGTTCAACCTCGACACGGGCTACCAGTTCCCCGAGACGCTGGCGCTGCGCGATCGCATTGCCGACCGGTATGGCATGGAGGTGGAGCTGTTGCGCCCGGAGCTGTCGGTGGCGGAGTACGAAGCGCAGCATGGCGGACCGGTCTACAAGACCGACACCACCCAATGCTGCTTCGACCGCAAGATCCGCGTACTGCAGCGGGCGGCGATGGGGCGGTATGCCTGGATCAGCGCGATCCGGCGCGACCAGAGCGAGAACCGGCGTGGGGCCGAGATCATCGGCTGGGACCGGAAATTCGGCCTTGTCAAAGTCAACCCGCTGGCCAACTGCACCAAGAAAGACATCTGGCGGGCCATCATGGAACGCAACATTCCATACAACCCGCTGCACGACCAGGGTTACACGAGCATCGGCTGCTGGCCTTGCACGCGCGCCATCACGTTTGGCGAAGATGAGCGCGCGGGGCGTTGGAGCGGCACGGCAAAGACCGAGTGCGGGCTGCACACCCCCGAGTAGCCAAACACCGCATGATCCACTTCACGGCGAAAACCGAATACGCGTGCCTCGCCATGCTGGATCTGGCGGCGACCCACCTCGCGCGCGAACCCCTGCAGGTGCGACGCATCGCCGACGCCCACGGCATCCCCCAGAACTTCCTCGTGCAGATCCTGCTGCAGCTCAAGAAGAACGGGCTCGTGAAGAGCACGCGCGGCGCGTCCGGGGGCTACCGCCTGACGAGGCCTCCGCACCAGATCAGCGTCTGGGAAGTCGCGGTCGCCATGGAGGGCTACGACTCCGAAGTCACCACGCAGACCGGCGGCCCGGCCGCCGATGTGCTCCGCGAAACCTGGAACCGCGCCGCCGACCGCAGCCGCGATGTGCTCGAAAAAACATCGCTCGCGCGACTCGCCGAACGCGTCCGCAAGGAATCGCACGACATGTACTACATCTGAGTGCGGCATCGAACAGCAGCCGCGCAGCCGGCTCCGTTCCCGCGCCTCACACGAAGAAGTCGGGCATCAGCGCACAACCGGGCTCCACGGCGTAGGCGTCCAGGTCCGTCTCCGGCAGCTGGCGGACGATCTCTTCGTCCAGGAAGAAGCGGCCCGTGCTCGCCCGCGATGGCTGCGTGAGGATCCAGTGCGCGGCGTCGGCCATGATCTCCGGCTTGCGGCAGTGCCTCAGCGACTCTTCGCCGCCGAGCAGGTTGCGGATCGCGGCCGTGGCGATCGCCGTCCTGGGCCACAGCCCGTGAAAGGCAACCCCACGCTCGCGCCACTCTTCCGCCATGCCCAACACGCACAGGCTCATGCCCATCTTGGCGATCGAGTAGGCGACATGCGGCGCGAACCAGCGCGGTTCCAGATTCAGGGGCGGAGCGATGTTCAGCACGTGCGGATTCGCCGCACGCTCCAGGTACGGCAGGCAGGCCTGCGTGGACACGAACGTCCCCCGCACGTTCACTTCGTGCATCAGGTCGAATCGTTTCATCGGCGTGGCCAGCGTGTCCGCCAGGAAGATCGCGCTCGCGTTGTTCACCAGAATGTCGATCCCGCCGAACTCGGCGACCGCGTGCTGCACGGCCGCCTGCACCTGGTCCGGATCGCGAACATCCATCACGCAGGCCAGGCCCCGGCCCCCTGCGGCAACCATCTCCTCGGCCGCCGAATGCACCGTGCCCTCCAGCTTCGGATGCGGCTCCGCCGTCTTCGCCGCCACCACGACGTTCGCGCCGTCGCGCGCCGCACGAAGGCCGATCGCCTTGCCGATACCGCGACTCGCGCCGGTGATGAACAGCGTCTTGCCTGCCAGGGTAGCGGTCATCGCTCCTCCTTGTCCGAAGCGTCGATTCCCGCGCGGCCACGGTCCTGCCGCCCCGTTTCGCCACGACGCGCCGGGACCAGCTTCGGCTGCGGAATCCGCGCACCGTAGACGCCCCCATGACGCGCGTCCAGCTCCCGAAACGACAACTGCAGGAACTCATACAACGCCACCGGCGGTCCACACTCCAGCCACCGCCGCGCCATCGACTCCATCTGCGCATCGTACTCGCGTTGCGAGTGCGAGTGAACATAGCATCGCCCGGGATGCCGCCGTAGATCGCCATCAAATGCCGGGCTGATATGCCACAACTCATGCAGGATCGTCGACAGCTTCTCCGTCAGATCCACCTCCATGAAACGCGGCAGGTAGAACGTCAGGATGTACAGGTACTCGCGGCCCTCCGAGTCGAGCACTCGCTGCGCGCGATACTCCTTGCCGCGCCGGCGAAAGGTCAACGCCCCGCCCTCGAAACGCATCGGAGTCAGCGACGCATAGAGGCCGTGCATGGTGCGTTTGCGCGCCTGGGCGACGCGCAGCGCCACGCGCGGCAGATGAATGTGCGCGAGTTCTGGAAGACGGTCGACCATGTCCTGGACGACGTCGCGCATCCGGCTCGTGAAGTTAAATCCCTGGGGGCCGTTCATGGTGAAGCATCCGCCTGCTTAAATGCCACATCCAAGCTGTGACATTGAAACAGACGACCGCAGCCCTGCCTAGCGGCAAAAAGAAACGGCCGCGTGAATCACGCGGCCGCATACGATGGTTGCTTGGGATCGCACGATGGCAAGGCAGCACTGGGGACCCTCGCCGGACTTCCCGTGCTTGGATCCCGGCGTCGCCCGCGTGCAAAGCGGCCTCGCCCTTCCAGCGTGGCCGCCGCCCCCTCGAGCTCCGCGCGACGACTCGCCTTATTCGGCGGCAGTCGCCGCTTCGCTCTCGAACGCCGGTCGCTCGCTCTTCTTGGCTTCGCGATCGCGAACGCCCACGAACTCCAGAATGGCTCGATCGCCCGCATCCCCGAGGCGCGGCTTGGCCAGCTTCAGGATACGGGTGTAGCCACCCGGACGGTCCGCGAAGCGAGGGCCGAGCTGCGAGAACAGGATGCTCACCGCCTGCTTGTCACCCAGCAGCTGCAGGGCGCGGCGACGCAGGGCGACCGCCGGAGCGATCGTGTCGGCCCACTCGCGCCACTGCGGACTGTTCCGCCAGGCCTTCCATTCGGCCGATCCGCGTTCCGCCTTGCTGGCCAGCTTCTCGGCAGCCTCCAAGTGCGGCAGCGCGCGACGAGCCAGCGTCACGCAACGCTCGACCAGCGGTCGCACTTCCTTGGCCTTCTGCAGCGTCGTCACTACACGGCCCTTGACGGCCGGCTTGTTGTCATCCAACTCCGCATCCCGCTCCGTCAGGATCAGGCTGCTGGCCATGTTCTTGAACATCGCTTGGCGATGGCTGGACGAACGGCCGAGATGACGGCCCTTTTTTCGATGTCGCATCGATCTATCCGCTTATCTGAAAAAACGTACGTTCTGAAAAACTCACTCGAGGCCCATGGGCAACCTGCCCCTTGGCCTGTCACGGACTCATCCGCGAGCGGCAGGCCCGCCTTAGCTGGCGGCCGGCACGCGCATTCCCAGGTGCAGACCGAGTTCGCCAAGGCGATCACGGACTTCGTTCAAGGTCGTATCTCCGAAGTTTCGCACCTCCAACAGTTGGTCTTCCGTGAACTGCACCAGTTCACGCACCGTGGCGATGCCCTCCGACTCCAGGCAGTTCGTCGCTCGCACCGACAGCTTCAGGTCGCCCAGCGACATATTCAGCTTCGACTCGAGGATCGCGTCGATGCCGCCGCTGCCGCGCGCGGGCGAATGCACCTTCGGACCAAGGTCCGAGTACTGAACGAACGGATTGAGGTGCTTGCGGAGAATCTTGGCCGCCTCGACCAGCGCCATCTCTGGATCGATCGAACCGTTGGTCCAGATCTCCAGGTCCAGGCGGTCGTAGTTGGTCTTCTGGCCGACGCGCGTCTCCTCGACGCCATAGCGAACCCGGGTAATCGGGCTGTACACGGCATCCACCGGGATCACCCCGATCTCGTGTTCCGTCGTGCTATGCTCCGTCGCCGGCACGTACCCGCGCCCGTTCTCCACCACCATTTCCATGAAGAACGGCACGTCGTCCGTCAGCGTGCAGATCACCAGATCCTTGCTGATCACCTCGACGTCCGAGTCCGTCATCACGTCGGCTCCGGTGATCGGCCCGGCCGTGCTCTTCTCAATCGTGATCACCCGCGTCTCAGGCGTATGCTTCTTGACGACCAGCGACTTGGTGTTGAGCACGATATCGGTCACGTCTTCCAGAACGCCCGGCACCGTCGAGAACTCATGCTGCGCACTGCGAATCTTGATCTGGGTGATCGCACTGCCCTCCAAGCTCGAGAGCAGGATGCGACGCAAGCTGTTTCCGATCGTGGCACCGAAACCACGCTCGAACGGTTCGGCAAGGAAGCGGCCGTACGTCGGGGTCAACGTCGCCTTGTCGCAGTTCACCGCACTGGGCAGTTCCAGACCACGCCAACGAATATGCATAGTAGTCTCCCTAGAATCGTGGTTCGACTGTTTCGCTCTCGATGCCCGCCAGGTGCCGCGTCACGCCCACACCTCGCAGGACAGGCCCTATCGGGTCCGCCACCGCTCGAAGCTGAAGCTCTAGTCCAAGCCTTCCGGCTCGGGCTCCCGCTTCAGACCCCGACTCAGGCAACTTCCCCCGCCCTGCGACTCCCGGAATTCGCCGCCTGCGACCCAACACTCAAAAGGGGCTGGAGCGTTGGGGAAGCGGCTGGACGACAGAGAACGCAACGAGGACATGCCGGCGGGCGAGCGACGGACACGCAAGGCCGCTGCTAGACTCGACGCTTCTTCGGAGGACGGCAGCCGTTGTGCGGAATCGGCGTGCAGTCTTCCAGCGACTTGACGTTCAAGCCGGCGGCCTGCAGGGCGGTAATCGCGCTTTCGCGGCCCGAACCCGGACCGTTGACGCGCACGTCCACATCCTTGACGCCAAACTTCACCGCCTTCTCGGCGGCCTGCTGCGCCGCGCACTGACCAGCGAACGGCGTGCTCTTGCGGCTTCCCTTGAAGCCGCAGGTGCCCGCGCTCGCCCAGCACAGCGTGTCGCCCTTCGTGTCGGTGATCGTCACCGTCGTGTTGTTGAACGTGGCCCGAATGTGGACCACGGCCACCGTCACATTACGACGAGCCTTCCGCTTCTTAACCGATGCTGCTGCCTTCGCCACGACCCATTACCTCCCAACTCACCCGAAACTGATAAAACCCTGCACGGGTCGAGCCGACCTGTCCAGATCGACTATCGCTCCCCGTGATTCGCTCGCCCTGCCAACTCGGCCAGCGAGCACCTGTCTGATTGTGTCCTGCCTGGGCATCGCGACCGTCGCCTTCGCGCGACGGCCGGCATGATGTGTGTCGTCGTTCTGCGAATGACGCCGCCGGCTCACCACCCTGGAGACCCGGCCTTCCAGGACCCTGCTCTCCGCTTGCTTCACCACGGCTCCCACAGGCCAGCCCTGCCGGGCCGAATGCCATCTCGACATCCGGCCAGCACCTGGGCCAGCACCTGGGCCGGCAAGCCAGACGAAGACTACCGCAGGTCCTTGACGCCCTTCTTTCCGGCGACCGTCTTCTTAGGCCCCTTCCGCGTCCGGGCGTTCGTCCGCGTCCGCTGGCCGCGCACCGGCAGCCCACGGCGATGGCGGATGCCACGATAGCAACCGATGTCCCGCAGACGAGAGATGTTCTGCGCCACCTGACGACGCAGAGGACCCTCGACCGAGTATTCGCGTTCCATCAAGGCGGCCAGACGAGCCACTTCGTCCTCAACGAGGTCGCGGGCCCGCTTGTCGGGATCGATTCCCGTCTTCTGGCACAACTCACGAGCCGTCTTCTCTCCCACGCCGTACAGATACGTCAGGGAGACGACCGTCTTACGATCGTTCGGAATATCCACACCAAGAATACGAGGCATCGCTCAAAAACTCCGCGCTGGCACTTACGGTTCAGCTTACTCTTCGGCCGCCTGACCACGCACAGGGCCAGCATGCCGCTCGCATACGCTCTATTTCACTTCCCGCTATTTCGCTTCGTTGCCCCGGCACCCGATCCAGTGCTCCAGTCCAGCTTCCTGAACCGGCCATCCTCTCGCAGGACCCGGCCTTCACGACCGCCCCTGCGAGACCTTTCTGAATCCTTCTTGCACCGCAGCCAGCTTCCTAACTCGGCAAGCTCGATGCGACTGCAAGCTGGCAATCAACCCGGCAGGCACTTGACTTCCAACCGGATCGCTCGCTTGACTCCCCCGCCATTCGCCGTGCTCCTTAGCCAAGCTTCTTGCACTAGGCTTCTTGCATCAGGCTTCATGGCACTGGGAGACTCGCGGGGCACACAGCCCTGCCTCTCTCCACGCTCTTGCGTCGGGATCGAGCGGACCTTCGACGCATCCCACCTGCGAGCTCCGTTCTTCCTTTCGACCGAAGCATCCTTCGGCGAGAAACGACCGGAGACGCGGGAGGCGACGCGTCGCCTCTTAACCCTGACGCTGCTTGTGTCGGGGATTGTTGCAAATCACAAACACGCGGCCTCGGCGACGAACTACCTTGCAGTTCTCGCAGATCCGCTTCACGCTGGCTCGCACTTTCATGGCTTGACCCTGCTAAGAATCTCAAACGCTTTCGATACGGAACGGGCCAGTATAAGCAAACCAGCAAACCAGGGAAAGACCCGTTTCCAAGCCGAATTCAAGTTATCGGCCCGTGGCCCGGCCCGCCCGCAGTCGCCCTCACCGGCGGCCCGAACCATCCTCAGGACGACGCAGCTTAACCGCCGCAAGCCTCCCGCAAAACCCAGGGTCGCCAATTAGCCCAGAAACCCAAGCCGGCAAGCAGGCTCCAGAACCGCATCCGCAGGGAAAACCGGGCCCTAGGATAAATTGGACTTCGGGAAGAATAGGCAGACCACACCGCATCAGGCGTTCGAGCGAGGCTTCCCGGATCGTCTGGCCGCCGCCAGCCCCACGAGGCCACTGAGGGCGAGAGCGGCCGCCGCCGGTTCCGGGACGCTCAAGCCCTCCCGCCCCACGGCCGCTTCCGCATATCCGCCCTCCTGCAGCGCCAACACGAGGTCGGCGGAGCGAAACCGCAGGTCGCCGTCGAAATCGCCTGCCCGCCAGCCGACCTCCCGATTCAGTTCGTAGCCGCCTGCTTGGAACAGGGTGACCAAGTCCCCGCTGTCAAAGACGCCATCCAGGTCGGCGTCGCCCGCCGTCGTTCCGAGACGCTCCCGGACCCACTGCCCGCGATCCGCGCCGTCGACCACGCCATTCCGGTCCTCGTCGTAGGCAAGATCCCCTCGCCCCATTGCCAGGGCCTGCAGATCCAAGTCGTCCGCATCGAGCACGCGATCTCCGTTGTAGTCGCCGGGCACCCGCGGCTCGTCCGCCGATACCAGGGTCCAGCCGACGTTGACCGGCGTCGTCATGGATTCGACATCGCGGGAGAGCGGCAGGAACACGCGTGGATCGAACCCCTCAACCCACTCGCCGGGGGCCGTCCACAGTTCCAGCCCCGCGTCGCCCCCGCGTTCGAAATGGTACGCCGCCCAGGGATAGGCCTGCCCCTCGCGCAGGTCGATCACTCCGAGAGCCGCCATGCCGAGCAATCCACGCATCGTGGCCAGTTGAACGGCACCGTCGATCGCCGTCACCAGCTCGCCGCCCTGCCAGGCGGACAGGAAGTTGGCACCTTCGAGCGCCACGTGCGCTCCATCGTTGGCGAACAGCGCCACGGTCATGCGGTGGAGTTCCCCGGGAACCCCATCGCGGTCGTCCACTCTCAACTCGCCGCGCACGCCGGTTGCGAACTGATCTTGGGTCCCGCGGCCCGCAGCCTCCAGCGGAAAAAGGTCCACCCATGCCGCGGGCAGCCCCGCGCCGGGCCGTCCGCAGCAGATGCCGTCGGCATCGCGCAGCACCACGGTGTCGATCTCCGATCGGCCGCTGTCCGTCCCGTCGCGTCGGGCGGCTTCAGCGATCGCGGCCGCGTCGAACGACGACGTCACGGCTCCGCCTCGCGAGGCATCGACGTTCCATACCAACGCCGGTTCGCTCAGCTGCACCATCGCCGACCGGGCGTGGGCGCGGGTCAGCCGACCGTCGCCGACAGCCTGCCAGGCGACATCTTCCGCCAACGGATGTTCGCCGAGCGCCGTGCTGACCTCCCAGAACGCATCGCCGCGACTGGACCAGGTCATGAATCGAAACGCATGTTGGCCCGCAGGCAGGTCCAGCACGCCGCGAGTGGCCGCATCGCCCGTGAGCAACGGAAAGTACAGCACTCTCGGATCCACCGCATCCACCAAGCCTTCGCCTGCGGCCGCTGGGCCTTCGCCTGCGGCAGCTGGGCCTTCGCCCGTCGGCTTCAGGAACGGAGCATCGCCGATCGACAGCGCGAAGCCATCGCTGGAGTGCACATTCACGGTGTAACGTCCCGACAAGGGGACATGCACGGTCCCCTGCACCACGGTGATGCGCGACACGCCGTCGCACGACAACGACGAGGAAGGAAAGTCCCAGGGAGGGTCGGCCAGCGCGGGGCCGCCCTGGTTGTTGCCTGCCAGGCAACTGGCATTGGCTTGAGGCATCAACGTGTCGCGGCGCGGCGCAGGCGTTGGCGAATCCAGTTCCGCCTCCAGCCAGGCGGCCGCGTCCGAACCCCGCAGAACCCACAAGTCCCCGGGCAGAAAGTCCGTGACGCCCAGCGTCGCTCCATCGCCTCCCCGCCCGGGCAGGCGAGCGGGCAGACGCGGCGGAACCTCCACTCGCTGGACTCCTTCCACCGGCGTCGCCCTCCCCGTCGCGTACTCCACGAGATACGGCGCCAGCGTCGAGAACGTCTCATCCTGCGAAGAGCCCGGCTGCAGGGAAGGCGGCACGGGGTCGTCCTGCCCCCAGCCTCCGCGCTGGTCGTCCCAGCGACCATCCGGCCGCATCAGGACGGCATCCTCGCGATCGCGGTAGTTCCGCGGTTCCCCGGGAGCCCAGTTCTGGTAGACGAACGGCTGGCCGGAAGTCCAGGCCCAGCCTTGTCGCGCCGGGTCGGCCAGCCCGGCGGACTCCTGCGGCACCTTCAGGCCCTCCTGGTCGCGCAGCGGCGCCGCTCCCTCGCGGTCGGTCAACCCGATCCAAGGCGTGAAGTCACCCGCGAAGTATTCAAGCGCCGCGTTCTCGGCCGCCGAACCGATCTCCACCAGCTGCCCGGCGACTCCTTGCCACCGCTGTCGCGTCGCCCGCGCGGCCGCCCCACTCCAGGAATCGGGAACCGACACCAGCTCATACACGTTCCAGGTGCCGCCCGGCCCGAACGGGCCCTGCACGCAAGGCCCCAACTGACACGCTTCGGTCACCTCCTGTGCCCCCACGCCGCGCGCCATCGCCGCGAACAGACAACCGGCAACCCACCAACTTCCCATCCCGCGCATGAACGTCTCTCCCACTTCGCCGTCGCCGCGGAAGCCCATCCGTGCGGCATTGCTCCCGGACTTCGCCCGCGACTCTCCCGGTTTCCCCTGAAGGTAAACAGCCCGCGCCACCAGGCAAGTAGAAAGACGCCCGGATGCGACTGTGGATTCGCGCAAGTCCGCGCCGCGGGATGCGGCCTGGACGCGCGAGCCGGAAAATCCAGGGACCGCATGAGGAATCGTCGCCGGAGCAACGGGCCGTCACGTCGCCGAAATTGGCGCATGTCAGCGTGCGAGCATCAACGCGCGGGTGACGAGACGCGCGAGTGACGCGGCAGGCGGGTAACGAGGCGACTTGGCAACCGGCCAAGCGAGCGGGCGCGAGCAGCCTGGGGTCGCCACGCAGGCGTTCCCCGAAACCCGGTCAGTGCGCGTTCTTGCGCGAGAGCACGACCAGAATCGTGCGCAAGAGAATCTTCAGGTCCATCAGCGGCGACCACTCGCGGATATAGCGATGATCGCACTCGACGCGCCGTTCCATCTTCTCCAGCGTGTCGGTCTCGCCGCGCCAGCCGTTCACCTGGGCTAGCCCGGTGAGTCCCGGCTTGATCTTGTGCCGCAGCATGTAACCCTGGATCAGCTTCCGATACTCCTCGTTCTGCATCGTGGCGTGCGGTCGTGGACCGACGAGGGACATCGTGCCCTGCAGCACGTGGAACAACTGCGGCAGCTCGTCAAGCGACGTCTTGCGAAGGAACGCGCCAAACGGCGTCACCCGCGGATCGTTCGGCTTCGCCTGCCGAAACTGCTCCTGCGACTCGCAGACCCGCATGCTGCGGAACTTCCAGACGAGGATTTCGCGTCCGTCCAGGCCATACCGTTTCTGGCGATAGAACACCGGCCCCGGCGACGTGCACTTCACCATCAAGGCGATCAGCAGCATCGGCACTGCGGCCGCCAGCAGCAGCAGCGACGCGACGACCACATCGACCGATCGTTTGAGCAGCCCGTCGACGCCATACAGCGGATTCTCGAAGATGCTCACCGCCGGCAGGCCGTGGATGTGCGTCCACCGCGAGTGCAGCAGCTGGAACACGAAGAAGTCGGGCACCACATACACGGACGCCGTCGTGTCACTCAACTGGTCCAGCACATCCCGGATCCGGTCTTCCGCGCGCATCGGGAAGGTGATGTACACCACGCTCACCCGCCCCGCGTTGGCATCCGCGATCAGGTTCTCGATGGCGCCCCTGCGAGCCGGCGAATCCTGTGGCGCGTCCGGCAGCCGCTGCTCGTCGCGGTCATCGTAGTAGCCCAGGAACTGCAGGCCCAGCTCCGGGGAAGCGTCGATGCGGCGCACCAGTTCGAATCCCAGCTCGTTCATGCCCACGACCGCGTAGCCGCGGATGTTGTAGCCCCGAGCCCGGAGGTAGCGGGCCACGCCGCGAATCGACGCGCGCGACACCAGGGTCACCATCAACGTCGCGCCGGACCAGCGGAGCAGCGTGGGCGCATCGACCCAATGGGCGTAGTGGGTCAGCACCGAAAAGCCGAGCAAGCAGGGCACGGTGGTCGCCCAGGTCAGCAGCAGGCAGGAAGCCTCCTGCTCCAACGACACCCCGCGCCAGCTTCGATAGAGCCCGCTGAACTCGCTCACCACCTGGAACAGCACCACCGCGGCCACGGCCACGAGCATGTACGACTCGCCCGCGCTCCGATCCGTCCAGTTTGTCGCCAGCCACATTCCCACGAGAATGCGATAGATCGAATCGCGAAGCGACCAGTGCGGTTGGATTCTCGGTTTCTGCATGATCGTGACCCGCGAACAGTTCGCGCTGCCCGGAGTGTCCGGGCAACCGCGCGCGGCGAAAAGGCGGCGCTCCCAAGCATAGGACGGTCCCGGGGCCAAAAGCTAAACCGCCGTGGCGAACCGACGCCAGCCCCAGCCGGTGTTGCCCTTCCGCCACACACGAGGCCTCCAGCCGCCCCTGCGCGA
>CAZUJM010000020.1:0-8852 GCA_964620405.1 uncultured Pirellulaceae bacterium
GAATCCACCGATCCGGATCTTCGCACTCGCCAGAAACCGCGTTGCCCCCTCGAAACCCTGCAACTCAACCTGTTTTGCCAACGCCACCATGTCGATATCAAAGCCTGCGAACTTGTCAGACAGAGCCAACTCGATCAGCTCATGGATTCGTCCGCCGAGGCCAAGGGACAGGGCGTTCAGGTTTTTGTACATGCTTACTCCGTGCGGGCGCGGTGAAACGTCCGCGAATCGTTGGTGATGTCCTGCAGCAGGACGAAGAGACGCAAGAATCCGGTATTATCACTCCACGCCACACATCCTCCTAGAGCACTTGACAACGAAGGCGGAGCGGCGGACCGACATGGCGCAAGGTCGCCATTTTGGTTGATCTGCGGTGACGAGACGACGCACAGGCCGTTCGCGCGGAAGGCGATCGGCGATGACAACTTGCGGTCAGCCGCCCACCTCGCTCACCGAGGTTGAATCCAATCCTGTTCCCGGGAAAGTCCGACGAGAAGCCATCCATGAACACATGGGAAGCGATTGTGCTGGGGATCGTCGAGGGCCTGACCGAGTACCTGCCGGTCAGTTCGACGGGTCACCTGATCGCGGCGCAGCGCGCGATGGGAATTGAGAAGTCGACGGCTTCGGATGCGTATGCGATCTGCATCCAGGCGGGGGCGATTCTGGCGGTACTGAGCCTTTATTGGCCGCGCGTCGCCCAGATGCTGCGAGGACTGGGCGGCATCTGGGGTACGGCGGACGAAGTGCAGCGGGAAGGCCTGGGATTGGTGCGCAACCTGATCACGGCCTTCCTGCCCGCCGCCGTGGTCGGGCTGCTCTTCGACGACTGGATCGACGCGCAACTGCTGGGCCTGTGGCCGATCGTGGGCGCCTGGGTGGTGGGCGGAATCGGGATTCTGCTGGCGGCCCGCTGGATGCGAAGTCGCGAGGGCATCGGGACCAGCCTGGGCGGGCTGACCTGGCGCGGCGCGCTGGCCATCGGCCTGATCCAGTGCCTGGCCATGTGGCCGGGAACCAGCCGCAGCCTGGTCACGATCGTCGGCGGACTGGTGGTCGGCTTGGAACTGGCCGCGGCCGTGGAATTCAGCTTCCTGCTGGGCATGGTGACGCTGCTGGCCGCCACGGTCTACAAAGCCAAGGACGCGGGGCCGGAGATGATGCGCAGCTACGGGCCCGCCGTCATGCTGGTGGGCACCGTGGCGGCCTGGATCTCCGCCGTCGTCGCCGTCCGCTGGATGGTCGGCTACCTGAAACGGAACGGGCTGGAGATTTTCGGCTACTATCGCCTCGCCATCGCCGCCGTCGTCGGCTGGCTCCTCGCCTCCGGCCGACTTGCGCCTTAACTTCCGGGCGGACATGGGGTATGATGGGGCGTAGAAGTCGCTTCAGTAGATCCGGTCTGACCACATTTTCCTCGGTCGCACCGGACCGCCTGAGTTGCACCGGGGGGCGAATTGGATTCGACCGGGTGGCAAGAAGTGGCGGTGGCGTGTCGTGGTTGATCAGTTGGCCACGTTAAAAGCTGATCACAATTTTACGTGCCGAAGGCAACTTCGCACTGGCTGCCTAACTAGAGGTAGCCCCGTCTGAGGGCTTTAGCCGGAGAGGCCCAAAAGTCGGTCGCCAAATCCGGACCGCTCAGGACCACGTCGGGTACGTTCTGAGTTAAAAAAGTTCCTGTCTAGTCATGTCCGCACCCGGTCGACAGGGGACGGCAGGGCGAAATTCAAAGAGTCGACTACACACGTAGAAGCAGTCGCGGAAACACCGCGGGACGCGGGTTCGATCCCCGCCGCCTCCATCAACTTGGACACCGCAAGGTAACCATCTGCAGAACGACCCGCTGGCTCACCCCAGCGGGTCGTTGCGTTTCTACGCGGACATGCGGGGCCTTTGCGAGTCGCCGAACTCATCTCTCTCCCCAACCATGGAACGCGGCTCGCTCCAATCGGGGGCAAAGGCTCAACACCACGGGCATGCTCCCCAAAACCTGATCCAGATGTTATGAGAGTAGACGGCCGGCACTCGGCAAGGAGACTCTCGAATGAAGAAGCGACGCAAGCGACACCGTCCCGAGCAGATCGTCAAGAAGCTGCGGGATGCCGACGTGATGCTCAATTCGGGCAAGAACCACTAGGTGGACCTCGCAAACTGGGCGCCCCAATAACGTGTAAAACCAGGTCGGCGGGAGTCCGCCGACCGGAGTTGCACAAATGCCATGGACGCGTCAGGGTTTTCGATCGGCATTCAAGGCAAAGGTGGCCATGGCGGCCGTACGAGGCGATAAGACGACAGTTCACTTGGCCAGCGAGTTCAAAGTGCAGGCGAACCAGATGGCCAAATGGAAGCGACAACTGCTGGAGTAGGCCGCGGGGCTGTTCGAAGACGGGCGTCGAGGACGGAACGCCCCCCAGACCAACGCGGAGAAGCCTTACGAATGGATCGGTCGATTGAAAATAGAGGTCGAGTGGTTGAAAAACGTAAGCTGCCGAGCTCAGCTAAGCGGAAGCGCCAGCTGGTAGAGCCCGGTCACGGAACGCTGAGCATGGCGGACCAGTGTCGCGTGCTCGGACTGCCGCAAAGCAGTTGATACTATGGCGTGGTGGAGGCGGCCGATCGACAAGCTCCCTCCGGAGCTTCCCAGGGACGGGAGTCGCAAGATCGCCAGCGCACTCGGCGTCAACCGTAAACGGAACCAACGACCAAGGCAACGCATGAGAATCGAGGCGACTTGCCCACGACCGCAGACCAGCACTTCGACGCCAGCCCACTGCCCTGCTTCCGCTCCGGCTTCAGCGATGCCTCGGCCTGCGGTCCAGCAGCACTGCGGGAAGTATCGGACCGATTCCTCCATGACAGGTGTTGCGGCCATTTGAGGCTGGTCATGACAACTTGATTGCAAAGTATCCGAGACAGGGACTCGGTTGCCTAAGCGCGATAGGTAGAGCATGCGATGATGGATGATCCCAATGACTCCGATCTGTTGTTCCATGCATCGTGCCGGACCGTCCATTCGGTTTCGTCGCAGATAATGGATCTGGTGAAGATCGCTAATGAGATGGCAACGTACGCTTCGTCGCTTGAGCGTGAGTATCTGACTCCCATGGAGGACGAAGCGGCGCGTCGGATTCTGGTAACCTACTGGCAATTGCGAAACGCGTTGCTGGAAATGGTCAACGAGTTGCGGATGCAGGGGGCGAGGGACCGCCGCAAATACGACAAGCTGTTCTTGCCCGCCTACGCCGGTGCGCTTGTGCTGGTCGACGCCGCTCGGTTCCTAAGCGATCGCTTCAACAACTGGACGCTGGTTCGACGAAAGCTGAATGAACCAGAACCAAGTTTTGGGATTCCCGCTGGCGTATACGATACGACGCAGCAATCGTGGACAAGGCCGCGCCATATTTGGGAACTATTCTACGCGGCGAAATACTTCCAAAAGCATCGCAATCAGTGGGAATCGATGCTCGATCAGCCGGAAGTAGCTGAGATGGTTTGCATCATCGAACACCTCGCCTGTCGATTGCAAATCAGCTGGGCCGATTATGCAAGCGTTCGGCTTCGCTTCCGGCTGCACCAGTTTCTGGGCATTCTCAAGCGAGATCTGTTCTACTCGTCTTTGTTCGAGATCCAAAAAGCCGCCGGTATTCTCGCTGCTGATCGATACCTTAAGGTTGGTCACAAACCCAATCTGCCGACATCCATTCGCGAAGAGTTGCAACGCAGTCTAATGCCCGGCGATATCCTGCTGGTGCGAAAAGAATATGCGCTGACGAACTACTTCCTGCCAGGATATTGGCCTCACTCGGCCCTTTACGTAGGGGATGCCGTGACAATACAGTCGATGGGACTGCACCAGCATGCGCACGTAGTGCCTCGATGGCAACGGTTCTTGCAATGCGATCAGCCCAATATCGGGCGGGTCATCGAGGCGATGAAGGATGGGGTTCACATTCGTCGTCTTGAGTCCCCCTTCCAGTCCGATTCGATTTTAGTGATTCGTCCCAGATTGAATCCGGATTCAATCAGGTTGGCCTTGACCAGGGCTTTCTTCCACGAAGGCAAAGAATACGACTTCAGCTTTGACTTTACCGCTTCGCAAAGAATGGTATGCACCGAAGTTATCTATCGAGCGTACGATGGAATCGAAGGTCTGCGGTTTCCGCTCACGCAGCGAGCGGGTCGCATGACCTTGGCTGCACTCGAACTGGTGCAGATGGCTTTACAAGGCAAGCAACTGGAGGTTTTCGCGACGTACATTCCCAGCCTTTCATCGCAGTTGCTCCGAGGGCACGATGCGGCGCAGGCTGTGAAGCACGGGATCCCGACTCTCGGCGATGCCGCCACCCTGCGACCTTAACCACGGGCTGCGCGGAATCGTACCAGTAGGAACAATGACAAGCGACGGACAATCGAATTCTGGTCCCTGATCGCAGTCGTCGTGGCCAGCGCGATCTTGTCTTTGCTCATGACGGAGGATCGCGTCAATTGGTTCTTGGATGCAGGCTGGGTGGTCGCTGGCGTTTCGACTCTGATTGCGACGCATTGGAGATTCCCACTAACTTCAATACTCTACTGGCTGCTGGCCGTGCACTCGCTTGTCTTGATCGCAGGCGGACACTGGACCTATGAAGGGAATCCGCTTGGATTGCGGCTGCAGCAAGTCTTCCGGACCGAACGCAATCATTACGATCGATCCGGACACTTCATGCAAGGTTTCGTTCCCGCGATGCTCTTTCGAGAGATCTATACCCGTTGCTCTCCCGTTCAAGGTCAAGCTTGGCTGAACTACTTTGCGTTCATGAGTTGCCTCGCGTTTACCGCGGTGTTCGAATTGATCGAGTGGGTGGCGACGACCATCGCCGGAGCGGAAGGTGATGCCTTCTTGCGTCATCAAGGAGACGTTTGGGACGCTCAATGGGATATGCTTTGGGCCATGATCGGCGCGGCGATCTCGCTGATCCTGCTGGCCGCTCTGCATGACCGTCAATCGAGTCGCCTTGGGAGTCCGCGTAGTTCGTGCCACAACCAGCAGGCGCGGTCCCATCAGTGAGCCTCGCAACAGTCGATTATCCTGAAACACCATCGCACCTTGACAGTCATGCCATCTTGCATGGGAGGAGAAAGCGTGTCCAAGCACCGCACTGACACGACAAGCGTGGCCACGGTCTCTTCTTTCCGCACCTGGCTTGTCACCCCTTGGCTTGCGGTTCTGACCCTGGTCGCCCTCCTCGCGCGGGCGCATGCGGAGGAACCGTTGCTGGCCTTTCCCGCAAATCCGCCGTCGACCTGGCTGACCTACCATCTGGCTCATCCGGGGACGACGGCACCTGGCGACCCGAACGCCGGCTTCTTCTGGAAGGGGCGGTACCACCTGCACTACATCTACGAAGGCCCCGGGGGTGCTTCCTGGGCGCACGTGTCCAGCCCCGACATGGTCCACTGGAGTTGGCACCCCACGACGCTGACGCCTGCCCGCATGGGACACGAACTGTTCAGCGGGACGGGGTTTTACACGAAGGAAGGCAGACCGGCGATCATCTATCATGGGCACGGGTCCGGACGCAACCAGATCGCCTTGGCCGAGGATGACCTGTTGGAGCGATGGTCCAAGCCCATCGCCGTCGATCCGAAAACGGCCTCCGGCGAACTGCCCGCAATGCGTCACTGGGATCCCGACTGCTGGCTGGACGGAGACACCTACTACGCCGTTTCCGGCGGCCAAGATCCCCACTTGATGAAGTCGACCGACCTGCGGAACTGGCAGTATGTGGGCCGATTGCTGCATGATCGCATGCCCGCCCTCGACGTGCCGCGCGACGAAGACATCTCCTGCCCGAACATGTTCCGCATCGGCGATCGGTGGATGCTGCTGTGCTTGAGCCACTGGATCGGGAGTCGCTACTACCTCGGACGCTGGGAGGACGAACGATTCCTTCCCGAGTCGCATGGCCGGATGAACTGGTTCTGCGCTTTCCAGGGCGGCGATGAAGACGCCGACGTATTCGCGCCCGAGAGCCTGTTGACTCCCGATGGTCGACGCGTCCTGTGGGCCTGGTCGCGCGTCAAGCATCGGCTCCGCGAGGTGCCGATTCAAAGCAGCATCCAGTGCCTGCCCCGCGAGCTGAGCTTGCCGCCGGACGGCATGCTGCGAGTCAAGCCGCTCCGCGAACTGGAACAGCTACGCTACGACGCGCGGTCCGTGTCGGACATCACTCTCCCAGCGAATACCTTCCACCCACTTCCCAGCATGGCGGGGGATGCCCTGGAACTGCGGGTGGTGTTTCCGGCTGGTTCGGCCGGGTCCTTCGGAGTGCGCGTCTACTGCGACGAGAACGGTCGGAAAGGGCTCCCGATCGCATTCCACACCGAAAGCCAGACGCTGACGGTAGGGGAGACGACCATTCCTCTCCCCTGGTCACCCACCGAGGAAGTCGTACTGCGCGTGTTCCTCGACAAAAGCATCGTCGAGGTCTTCGCCAACGACCGCTTGGCCGCACTCGCTCCCCATCGGTACGATCCGGGGGACCTGGGTGTTGGCCTATACACGGAGGAGGGTACGGTCCGCGTGCAGGAAGTCGAATGCTGGAACCTGCGATCCATCTACTCGGGAGCCAGTACCTTGCCTCCAGCGAAGTAGGCGATGCTGGCGTTGCCGCGACAGGCCTTGGTTCGCGAGGAGTTCGACACACGGCGTGTGTCGACTACGATTCGACGCGGCGCACATCGCGTCGACAGCTGGACTCGAAACAAATCTATTCGGCGAGCCAGTCGCTGCAGTCCCATCCCAGCATCTGTTCGAGGCTGCGGATCTCGCCCTCAAACACGCGGCGCAGATAGTCTCTCTCCCGGTCCCCCATGGCCGTTTCGTATGACGCCGTGTTGTCACTCCGCCGCTCGACCTGCTCCAAGCGGCTTACGCCCAGGAAGTCGCAGACGCGAGCCAGCGTTTCCGCGGGATCCTGCTTGAACTGCTCATGGCGCAGCACAAGCACCTGCTGCTCGGGGAAGTATCGCCAGATCCTGCGCAGCTGTTCCGTATAGAAACCGCGATCCACATACGAGAAGGTCATGTGTTGCGAAGGCAGCGCCGCTCGACATCGCTCTCGTTCACGCTCTAGGGCATCCCAGAACGGCAGATCTTCGCGCTGGCGATTCCGTTCCATGTTCCACCCCGAATACGCGCGCTCGATCGGGTTTCTCAGGATCGTGATCCACTTCATGGACGGGTTGTATTCCCAGATGCGGCGCGGCGCGTCCTGCCAGTACATGTAGGCCGGGGTCGCTTCGCCCACCATGCGACGGGCCTTGCCGATCTCGAAGAACGAGTGGTAGTGCCCGTAGTCGGGCGTGCGGCCGGTGAAATGACGGTCGTCGTTGAAGAAATGCACCTCCTTGCAGGACGCCATGCCGATTTCCGGATGCGTCCGCAGATGGGCCTCCAAGGCGGTCGTTCCGCTCTTCTGCGCCCCGCCAATCACAAACTGGACCACCACTCGGGGGTGCTCTGCCGCCTGGCACGACCCACCTGACATCCAGCGTCGCCATCGTCGCAGGAACATGCGTGTCGCTCCGAATGACCCAGTACAGGCGAATGGAAAGATCGGCCCTGGCTGCCCGCGGTGGGAACTAAACGGTGTTAGCCGCCGCGAACTGCCCCATCACCGGATTCCGCATCCGCTCCCCCCCGGAGCCCCAACGAGGTGCCCCGCTCCGTTGTTGAATCTACCGCGCCGAAACCTTTTTTTCGCCTTCCCTCGTGCATACACTGTTATTCCGCCAGCGTCGAGGCAGCCCGCCAGCAACGATGCGGACCAGGTTTCGCGGAAACGTTCGCCATGGAAAACTCAACGATCGAGTGGACGCACCACACGTTCAATCCCTGGATGGGCTGTACCAAGGTCAGTCCGCTCTGCTCGCTATGCTACGCCGAGACCATGATGGACACCCGGTATGGCCGCGTGCAATGGGGTCCGCGGGGCACGCGTGTGCGGACTTCGACGGACTACTGGAGGAAGCCGCTGCGCTGGCATGCCGACGCGGTGCGCGCGGGGGAACGGCGTCGCGTCTTCTGCGCGTCGCTGGCCGATGTCTTCGAGGTGCGCGACGAACTGCCTTCCTGGCGTGAGGACCTTTTCCGACTCATTGACCGCACTGTCCAGTTGAACTGGCTGCTGCTGACCAAGCGTCCCGAGGAGATCGAGCGCATGTGGCCCAGCGACGACCACGGCACCGACGATCCGCGGCGCGACCATGTGTGGCTTGGCACGTCCGTCGGGACCCAGGAGACGGCGCATGCCGCCATCCCCCGCCTGCTGGAATCACGACACCGCGTGCCTGTGCTTTTCCTGTCGGTGGAACCACTGCTTGAGCCAATCCCCGACCTGCCGCTCCAGGGTATCGACTGGGTCATCGTGGGCGGCGAGTCGGGCCACGGCGCGCGGCCGATGGAAGAGGCCTGGGTCCTCGACATCCAGCGCCAATGCGACCAGGCCGGCGTGGCGTTTTTCTTCAAGCAATGGGGCGGCGTCCAGAAGAAGCGGGCCGGTCGCGAACTGCAAGGTCGCACCTGGGACGCCGTGCCTTCCCCCTCCTCGCCGCTGGCCCCAACATTCCCTTCACAAGGAACCTGACCATGTCTGCGACGCTCTACACCATGGGATATGGCTCGTGGAAGAACACGAAGTCACGCATGAAAGGCATGACCCGCGCACTGCAGGACGCCAGCATCACCATGCTCGTGGATATCCGCCACTCGCCCTGCGCCTCGGATCCGAACCCGACCGGCAACTACAGCGCGAAGGCTTGGAACCTCCAAGTACGCGGCGGCATCGCCGAGGAGTTGCGGACGC
>CAZUJM010000020.1:8894-16316 GCA_964620405.1 uncultured Pirellulaceae bacterium
GATCGTCGAACTCGGCAATCCCCAGAAACGCGATCCTCAGATGGCCGTGCTCCGCGAGCATCTCGCCTCGGGCGATCCGCAGTGGCCGGTAAACCGCGGCCTGCTGCTGCTGCGCGACCTGGTCGCCAGCCCAGACCAACGCTGCTGCATGCTTTGCGCTTGCGCCGACTACGCAAGTTGCCACCGACGTGTCATCGCTGAAGCGTACTCCGCGAAGTTCCACCAGCATCAACTGGCCATCGTCGATCTCGCGTGATGCTGCTTGCACCACCCCAGCGTAGACGGCACACGCCGTGTGCCGTTAAGAACCGCCCACGGTACTCGCTCGCCAGTCGACGCGACCTCAAGACAGCAAGCACGAGCCGACCGCGCAGCGTCATGACGCAACCCGCTCGGCACACGGAGTGTGCCGACTACGACTGCTGCTCCAGCCATCGCACGAGGTGGTCCGCGCCCGATCGGCGGGCAGCCTCCAGCGGCGTGAGGTGGTCGTAGCCGATCCAGTTGCGATCGGCGCCAAGCCCCAGCAGGTAGCTCGCCACCTCCAGTTGCCCACCGTGGCAGGCGCACCAGAAGGCGTGCGTCACCTCACTCGGTCGATTACCACCCTGGTCTCGCGCCGACGCGTTCGGCGAGGAAGCCCTCTCCTCGAAGTGTCGCCGCACGCGATCCAGCAGCCCGAGGGCGGCGGCCTGCCAGATGAGCGTGCTTGCACCGCGATCGATCAACCGCCGAGCGGCCTTCCACTGGCCAAAGGCCACGGCATCGGCCAACGCGGTCCCGCCGCCAATCACCGCGCCGGGCGCCTCCAGCTCGGCGCCGTGATCCAGCAGAGCGTCCAGCACGGGGACGTCGTCACAGCTGGCCGCCCAGTGCAGCGGCCGCTCCTCATGCGATCCCTCGAAACGCGCATTCACATCGGCTCCCGCAGCCACCAGCATGGATACCGTCTCGGCGCCGCGCGGACGATTCCCCGGCCAATCGGTCAAGACGTGCAGCAGCGTCCGCGATTCGCGACATCCGCCAAACGTGCTCGCCCCGGGTCGAACGATGCGTGACGTCGCCAGCGAGGGATTGTCCTCCAGAAGCCGTTGCAGGCGTTCCACCGCTCCCGACTCGATGGCCTCCATGGCCTCACGCGCGACTGCATCTTCAAAACTCATGTACCGCATGGAACGCCTCCTCGTGCTTCCCAGCAGACTGACCTCACACGGCGAGCGGAACCTCTCGTGCAACAATCGCCGAGCCGCACCATTCGCGCTGGGGAACGTTCAGTACGGTATCCGATCCGGCTTGCGATACCAAGCCTGCAGCACCTCGTTCGCCTCATCGCGCAGCGCCTGCTGCATGTGGATGCGACGGGCCTCGGGGGTCCGCGCCAGCTCCAGGTAGAACTCCAAGTCGTCGAATCCGATGGCCGCCGCGTCCGCTTTGGTGGCGGCATAGTAGATCCCATCCAGCCTCGCCCAGTAGATCGCCGCGAGGCACAACGGACAGGGTTCGCAGCTGCTGTAGATCGTGCAACCGGCGAGCGAAAATCGACCGAGCCGCGCGCAGGCATCGCGAATCGCGACCACTTCGGCATGCGCCGTGGGGTCGTTGGTGGCGACCACGCGGTTCCAGCCCCGGCCGATAATCTGGCCATCACACTCCACCAGCGCCCCGAACGGTCCACCCTCCCCTGCCGCCATTCTGTCGCGCGACAGATGGATCGCCTCGCGCAGGTATTCGAGCTGCATGGCACCCTCACTCCCAGGCTACGCATGGCTTACGACTTGGCAACACTCCAACAAGGGCATTATCATCAACCGATCGCACGCGACAATATCTCCGCGCGCACCAGAAATCCCCGAGGCCGGCTCGCATCCATGGACACTTATCCGCTGGCCGACGGTGGCCTCGTACGATTCGACCCGCACTTTCTGTTTCGCGACGAGGCGGACGCCTGTTTCGCGGCCCTGCGCAACGGTTGCACCTGGGAACAGAAGCCGGGCCTTTTCGGACGTATGCAGCCACGGCTGATCGCGTCGTACGGCGAACCGGGTCTCACCTATCGCTACTCCGGCGTCACCAACGTCGCGCGCCCGTGGCTGCCCGAGATGGTGGAACTCCGCGACCGTCTCGAAGCGGTCGACGGGCGCTACAACTTCTGCCTGCTCAACCTGTACCGTGACGGATCCGACAGCATGGGCTGGCACGCGGACAACGAGCCGGAGATGGGGCCTACGATCGCCAGCCTGACGCTGGGCGCAACGCGACGGTTTCGCATCCGCCATAACGGCACACGCGAAATCCGGGAATTCGCGCTGGGGCACGGCGCACTGCTGATCATGTCCGGGACCATGCAACAGTACTGGCAGCACGAAGTGCCCAAGACGCGACTTGTCGTGGGGGAACGGATCAACATGACCTTTCGCGAGGTCATCCAGCCGGGAACCGCTCGGGCCCGCTGATCGCAACCGTCACGGTGCGCTCCCCTGCCCTTCATCCAGCCACGAGAGCGGAAACCTCGCGAAGTCCAGTCGGCCGTCGACTTCGAACAGGATTCCCACGCGTCCGTCGTTCAGGACCGAGAGGCACGAATACATGCATTCGCCCGTGGCCAGTTGCCGCCCGTCACTCCAAGTGCGGCCACCGTCGTCGCTGGAGCGGATCGTCAGCGCGACGCGCTGACGCGGATCGTTCGGGTTGGAAAAAAGCAGCCGCCCGTGCGGATGACGCACGAGGCTTGCCATGCAGGTGGGGTCGGTCACCGTCATCCACGGATCGCTCCAGCGGCCCAGCATTTCGGCAGGACCCTCGCGCCGCTCATCGTTCCACGTCCATCGAGCCCACGCGCGGCGGCCGCTTTTCGACTCGTCGCGCATCGTCAGGAGCAGCGATCCATCGGCCAATTCCGCGACCTGCGATTCGCTCGTTGGCGGTTGACCGGGAATGGCGGGCGGGGAGAGCGTCCAGTGTTCCCCCTGGTCGCGGCTGAAAAGGAAACACGAGTGCGGCGGTCCGGTGGCTTCGCGGTACTGCGCGGCGAACACCAGCGTGCCATCGCGCAACTGGATTCCCGCTCCGGGACCGTTGAAGAGCAATCGCCATGTCGGATCGCGCCCCTGGATCTTGGTGGTCAGATTGATTGGCGACGACCACGTGCGGCCATCGTCCTGGCTGCGAGTCATGACCAATTGCCCGGTCTCTTCCGGCGACAATCCAGGCCCCGATCCCTTCCAAGCGCGGTCGCCCTTGGACCAAAGTGCAACGACGAAGATCGTGTTCGTTTGACGATCCACGAGAATCGCCGGGTCGCCAACGCCGTTTCCACGCGTACCCGCTTCTTGGGCGTCGAAGTCCAGGATGCGCTGCATGGAGCCCCAGGTCTGCCCTTGGTCGTCGCTGCGCATCAGCCCCACGTCGATGTTCGCGGGCAGGTCCGCTTCACTCTCGTAGCGAATGTCAAACACTGCCAGCAGCGTGCCCCGCGCCGTCGTTGCAAGGCCGGGAATGCGATAGGCCTTTGATCCGTCATCCCCCGGCTTGCGCACCGTGGTGCGGAACAACGGTCCCTTGTCTGAAGACCCCTCGGCGTGCGATGAAGCGGCCGCCGACGCCAGTGCGGTGGCGAGCAGCAGGGCCAGAACTGCCCGTCGGCGGATCTTCTTCGATGTGTCCCAGGCGGGGACCAACCGTCGCATCACGCAAATCGACCGATGGCATCCAAGGTTCATGACAGTCCCTCTCGCTGGTTACGCTGGTAGGCTCGCACGTCGTCCGCAGTCCACAGCGCCGACGCATTCTACCCCCGGATCTTTACGTCGCGCTGCGCGCCATCGGATCGCGGGCTCGCCCCAGCGCTCGCAGGCAGAATCCCGTGATTACCAGGGCGCAGAACATGAACAGGATCTGGTTCGGCGTTCGGCCCGTCCAAGCTTGCCAGGGCCAGGCGAAGTCGAAGAAGACCGTATTGAGCAGGAAGTAGACCCAGGTGGTGAGCAACAACCCTTGGGCGGCGAAGCGTCCGGCCGAGTCGCGCGACAGTCCGCGCATCATCCAGGCGATCGCCGCGTAACTCAGCACCGCCATCGGCAGCGCTGCGCACCACAACCAGCCGTCTCCACCCGAAAGCTGGGGCGATCCATAGACGAACGCACGCAGCGACTTGCCGCAGATCGGCGCCGCGACGATGGGAAACAGCAGCAGGTACGGCCAGGCGCGGCCACCGATAATACCCAGCACGGGGATCATCGTCATCCAGAGCGAGTCGTTCGTGTAGAGTTCCACGACGTGGCCCCCGCCCGGAAACTCGGCGAACTCCGACGACAGCAGCAACACCAGATGCGCGGCCACCAGACCGGCCTCCCAAGGCGGCGAGCAGCTGACCTCCTCCTCGGCCGCGGGCGCAATCAGGTGTCGATTCCACCACAGGCCCGCTCCCAGCACCGCGCCCCAGATCGCGCCGAACGTCGTCTCCATCATGTTCCACCAGTTGAACATGGCGAAGTATTCTTTCCAGCGACTGGCTTGGAACAGTTCGGGGTTCCACGCATGGCAGGCCTGCACGCACTGGCCTCCTGGAAAACCCAGCGCGCCGGCCAGCAGCGCGAACCAGCCGAGTCGAAACGCAAGGCGATCCTGCCGCACGCCGCGCGCATACGCCATCAACCCCAGCCACGCCAGCAGCAGTCCCCCCCAGACTTCGCGCCGCGGCTTCAGATTCGGCCCTGGACGGAAGTAGCCGCTCTCGGAGAAATAGATGCGCGGCACCACGAGTTTCGCGGGATCGTAGGGCGAGTTGATCAGCCAGAGTCCCAGGTAGTAAAGTCCCGCGGTGGCCAGCATCAGCAATGCGACTTCGGTGACACGATAGCGCACGCCGCCCAAACCCATGCCCAGCATTACGCCGCCAAAGCCGATCCAGAGCGAACCCTTGACCGCCAGCCCGAGCATCCCCCAGCGCAACGCTTCCCAGTTCCCGACCATATCGGCGTCGTGTGTCAAACCCACGGTCTGGCCATAGGTCATCGCGCCGCCGACGCCGATCCCCACGGTCATCAGCGCCGCCGCCCGCGCACCGGCGAGCGAATTAAGGTGCGGCGCGCAGGCCAGCACCATCGCCAGCGATGCCAGGCATCCGGCAATCATGGCCCCTGTCTCATGGCCATACTGGCCGCGGATGCCCCAACCCATGGCGGCCGCCAGCGAAGGGACCAAGATGGCCCAGCCAAGCGAAGTGGCTTTCATGACAACCTTTCGTCACGAGAAGGTGAAGGCGGCAATGGAACAGTGCGTCGCGTGTCGAACGAAAGCAAGGAACTGCCGCGATTTACGCGGGCGACACGAAGCAGCGGTGAGAAGGCGAAAGGGCGTGGAATCGAAGGTGGGCGGTGATCGCGCCGCTCGGGCGAGCCCCCACTATACCCGGCGCGCGTGCCCGCCAACAATCACGGGGCCTTGGTCCATGCACTACACCCACGCGCCTCGACCAACGGAATGCTCCGCAAGACATCAACGACCCGGACCGTTACAATCATCCTGCAGGGTGGCGGACGCGCCCGCAGCCGATAATGGATCCCCTTCCAAATCCGTCTCCCTTGGTTCCAGCTTTCCAGCCTTCTCTTCCGCTGCCCCGGATCTCCCGTCGAGGATCTTTACGGCATGGCCCTGCGATTCACCTACGATATCCAACGCACGTGGGAAGAGAACGCCGCGCGGGGTCCGCAGTTCGTCGAGACGCCGCCGCCCGTGCCAGATACGCCGATGAAGTCGTTCCTTGGGCTTCCGGTGCGCAGTCGTCTCGGCATCGCCGCCGGCCTGCTGCTGAACCGGAAGTGGGTGCAGCCCTATGCCGATCGAGGCTTTGACCTGCTCACCTACAAGACGGTGCGCAGCCGCGCGAGGGCCTGCTATCCGTTGCCGAACTGGGTGTTCGTGAGCGATGACGGCGATGGGCAGGGACCGGTCGAAGTGGTCGAGGCGCCCCAGGGCGACCCGGCCGCCATCAGCTCCTCGGTCTGCTTTGGCATGCCCTCGGTCGAACCCGCCGCGTGGCGAGACGATGTGCGTGACACGTGTGCGTCACTGCAGGCGGGCCAGCTGCTGATCGTCTCGATCGTGGGATCGCCCGGCGAAGTAACGACCGCACCCGCGATGCTCGATGCCCTCGCCGACGACTTCGCCCAATGCGCAGCCTGGGCGGTGGAGGCCGGCGCGCCGGTCGTCGAGGCCAACCTCTCCTGCCCGAACGTCTGTTCCGCCGAAGGCTCGCTCTACCAGGATCCCGTCGCCAGCCGGATCGTCACGCAGCGTATACGGGAAGCAATCGGAGCCACCCGGCTGCTGCTGAAGGTAGGCAGCTTTACCGACGACGCACAGCTCGACCGGTTCCTCCGTGCGGTCGATGGCCACGCGGATGGTGTGACCCTGGTCAACTGCCTGCGGCGCGAAGTGCTGCGAGCGGACGGAAAACCCGCGTTCGGCGAGGCGTACCGACACGCTGGAGTGCTTGGGCGCGCGATCCACGAACCCTCGGTGCGCGCCGTGGAAGCGGCGCGCCGACGAATCGACCGCGACGCGCTGGCGTTAGCCGTCGTGGCTGTCGGCGGCGCCTCCACGGTGCCGGACCTCGACGACTTTTTCCGCGCCGGCGCCGATGCCGTCCTCTGCGGCTCGTCGCCCATGTATCTTCCGCATCTCGCCATCGAAGCCAAGCGACTGCATCCCGAATGGTAGAACCACGATTGATCCTCCACGCAATCCTTTCCTGGAACCCGATGGGCCACGAGGCATGAAGATCCTGTTCCTGCACGGCTGGAAATCCGTTCCCGGCGGCGTGAAACCATCGTACCTGCGCGAGCAGGGGCATGAGGTGGTCAACCCGTCACTGGATGACGATGACTACGACCTCGCCCTGCGCGTCGCGCAAGAACACGCCGACGCGCATCGGCCGGATGTCGTGGTCGGGTCCAGCCGCGGCGGCGCGCTTGCCATCGACATACAGGTCGGCTCCACGCCCCGCGTGCTGCTCTGCCCCGCCTGGCGCAAGTTCGGTCGGTCCCATGTCATTCCCGCGAATACGTTCGTGCTTCATTCGCGCGGCGATGACATCATCCCATTCGAGGATACCGAGGACCTAGTCGCCCACAGCGGCCTGTCGGCCGACCGCATCCTGGAGGTCGGCAGCGACCATCGCTTGGCGGATCCCCAGTCGCTGGCGGCGATGGAATGGGCCTGCCGCATGCTTGTCGAAGGACAGACCCTTCCCGATGTCGACGACCAGCCTTCCCGCTCGCGCAGCCGGGCCCGCCGTTCCCGGATAGCCTGGATCCCGGCGGCGATCGTGGCGATGCGCCGGCGGATCCGCCGCCGATCGGTCTCCAGCTTGGTTTCGCCGGGACCGCGGGTGCCGATGCCGCCGCCGAGGCGCGCCAGCTC
>CAZUJM010000020.1:16326-39883 GCA_964620405.1 uncultured Pirellulaceae bacterium
GCGGATCTCGGCGCTCGACCCGCGCGGACGCGGAGGGCGCTTATGTCTGCGACGCCTGCGGCGAGGAGATCGTCATTCCCCTGGATGTCACCGAGGGATCCCACCAAGAGTATGTCGAGGACTGCCCGGTCTGCTGCCGCGCGAACGTCATCCACGTGGAGATCGACGACGACGGCTCGGCCCGCGTCTGGGCCGAACCGGAGCAGGATCGCGACTGAGGCCCTGCGGGAAATGACGACCACCGATCGAGGCGACCGACCGCGACTCACCAGACCGGGAACTCGCCCCGCACGATGCGGTCGCGGAACTGGTACACTTCCGCCACGCGCGCGGCGATGATGTCGCGCACTGCCCGCGCCACGTCACCCCCACAGGCGTCCTCGTTGAGCACCAGGTGCGCGGCGGAGAGCAGCGGAGCGTGGATCGGCCGACCGATCTGGCTGCAGAACCAGACGTAGACTTCCGCCACACCCGCCACCTGCTCGGCCACCTGCTGGGCCGTATGATGGGCCAGCAGCGAATAGATCTTGCCCACATGACTGATGGGATTCTTGCCCGCCGCCGCCTCGTTGCCCACAGGCCTGTTCAGCGGGATCAGGCCGTTCACGCGGTTGCCTCGGCCGACCTGACCGCAGTCCCCCGCTTCCGCTGACGTCCCCGTCACGGTCAGGTACATGCCGGCGTTACCGCGCGACGGGTCATCCAGCCGATTCACCTCCACCTGCACATGATCGAGCGTACGCAATCGCGTCTCCAGGTATTGGACCAGCGCGCAGCGCATGGCCTCTTTGCGCTCGAAGTAGTGTTGCGCGTTGGGAATCTGGTGGTCTACCATCGCGATCGCGCAGGTCAGGCCGAGTTGCCGATGGCGTCGGACGCCCATCACCTTGACGTCCTCCCCGGCCTCCGGAAACTGCAGCTGGAAGTCAGGCGATGTCAACCAGCGCTCGGCCGCCAGGACGATCTGCTCCGTCTCGGTCAGCGGCGCGTAACCCACGGCGGCCGACGTGTCGTTGGCGGTGGGACAGTCGCTGGCGAAGATCCCGGCCAGTTCACTGGAACCGTCCTTCATTTCGAACTGGACCACCAGCTGGGAATCGAGATCGGCGTAGCGCAGGCTGCGGCGCAGTCGACGGCGCACGGCCTGCTCGACGACCGAGCCAATGTCTAGTTGCCGGTCACGCCAGCGACGCGTCGCGCGATCGCCGACGATGAGCCGCATCGGTTCCGTGACCTTGCCCCCGCCGAGGCGCGGCTCCGACTGTCCCGCCACCAGCAGCGACTTGTCGGCGTTGAAGTGCAGGACGCGCCCACACTGCTCGAAGTATTCCCCGCACAAGGCTTGCGACACCTCTTCGGCTGCCGCATCGCAGAGCGAGTCGGGATGCCCCATCCCCTTCCGCTCCACCACCTCCACGGGCAACTTCGCGACCGGCATGCGATGCCGCTCCACCTCCACCGACGTGCGTGGCATCTTCGGAGCTCCGCGGAACGACGACACCCGGAGACAGCATGGGACACGCGCCCATGCATGTCATGCTAGGTTCGCCCCGCGCGACCGGGAAGCCACGGTTTACCGCCAGCAGATTGGTGGCATGGATGCAGTTGCCACCGGCGACATCGGCGCGGTCACCAGAGCAGGAGCAGACTGCTAATCACGACCAGCAACCAGACGGCGCAGCCACCCGCGCCGCCCGGAGTGGGCAGGCCGTTGCGCAGTAGGCGCCCAGCCGGGGACTCATATCCCAAGCCACGTTTGACGCGTCGCTTCTCATTGGTCCACCAGCGCAGGGGCCGCAGCGCGGCCGTGATGCCCAACTCTTTCTTCAGACGCTTCTTCGCCCGCGTAACTCCCAGTACGGTCTTCCACGACGGCTTGCGATAACGAAAGAATTTCATTCCGCGTCTCCTGGATGGCTATCCTCGGCGCCGCTACTAACGCATCAGTGCTCGTGAGCCTTTTCGGCGAAGTCGGCCGCATACGGGATCCCGTCGATTTCGCCGCTCAACGTGCCGGCGAACTCCCGCACCGTCCCCAGCGCCTCATGCTGCCCTTCGAACCGCGAGCAACGTTCGGCCGTTTCGCCTTCCAGCGGCGCCGGCTTCAACTCTACCTGCACCACCGGGTCGCTGAGACTCAGCAGGACGGCCTTTGCCGCGACGGGAGACGACGACTGCGCGTCACTGCCCAGCAGATAGACTACCGCCTTCTGGGTGGGATGGTCCACCGTGAACTCGACATGATACTTGCCTCCACCCCAATCGACGATCGTTCCCCCATGGGGTGCATGGTCATGATCATGACTGTGCTCGCCCTCATGGGCATGCTCATGACCGTGCTCGTCCCCATGACTGTGCCCGTGGGCCGCCGACGGCGCGCCCTCGCCCTTGTTCGCCGCGGACTCGGTCGGCCCGGCGCCTCCACACCCGACCAGGGCTGCCATTACCAGCACGCTCACACCGCGGGCCATTTTCTGGAAACATCGCATCGAGGAACTCCTTTTTCTTTTCAATCGTTGGATCATGCCAATTCACATGGATCATTTACTTCTCGCGTCGCGGGCAAAACCGAGTCGCCCATGGCGATCTAGCTGTCGGCCGCGCGAATGTCTGCCGGTTCGATCATTCACTCCCGAGCCCCTCGTCGTGTCCGTGTTCGCCGTGGGCGATCCGATCGGCGTCCTTTCCGCTGAAGTTCCAGAACAGCCCCGGGTGAAGCAGGAACTCGCACAGCGTGGAGGTGATGAGCCCTCCGAGGATGACCGTCGCGACGGGATAGAGGATTTCGAGTCCCGGCTTGCGGCCGCCGACCACGATGGGAAGCAGGCCGATGCCGGCCGTCAGCGCGGTCATGAGGACGGGTGAGAGTCGCTCCAGGCTACCGCGCAGCACCATGGCCCGCGAAAACGGTTCGCCTTCTTCACGCAGGAGGTGGAAGTAGTGGGTCACCAGCAGGATGCCGTTCCGCACGGCGATGCCGCCGAGCGACACGAAGCCGACAAGGCTGGCGACGGTCAAGGTCTGTCCGGTCAGCCACAGCGCGGCCACGCCGCCTACGAACGCTGCGGGGATGGCGTTGAGAATCTGCAGCACAATCCGTACTGACGGATGCAGCATCAGCAGTACGACGAACACGCCGACGAACGACACGAGCGCGAGTACCGTGATCAGCGTCGTCGCGTTGCGCTGGGATTCAAACTGGCCACCGTACTCGATATGGTACCCTTCCGGCAAAGCGACTCCGCCGCCGACACGATCCTCGACCTCACGCGCGACCGTGCCCAGGTCCCTCCCCAGCACATTGCAGCGGATGACCATGCGACGGCGGACGTTTTCTCGCATCAGCTGGTTCGGTCCCGTCTTACCCTCGGGAAAATCCGCGAGGTCCGCGAGCTTCACCAATCCGCGGCCATCCGGCAAGTCGACACGCAGATCGCGGAGCGCGAGGTAGTCGGTGCGTTCCCGGGTCCGCAGTCGCACCACCAGATCAAACCGACGTGGACCTTCCAGCACCTGGGAAATGGCGTCGCCCTGCAGCGCGGTCTGCACGTACTTCGCCACGTACGCACGGCTGACCCCATACGCGGTCAAGGCCTCGGGACGCAGCACGATCTGCAGTTCATCCACATGCGTCTGCGACTCGATGATCGGTTCCGTCAGCCCGGGCACCTCGCGTATCTCCGCCTGGATGCGATTGGCGATTCGCTGAAGGGTATCGAGGTCATCGCCGAAGATCTTGATCGCCAGGTGCGCGTTCACACCGGACAGCATGTGGCTGATCATGTGTGCAAGTGGCTGGTCGGCCTCGACGGCCACGCCAGGCAGTTCCTCCTTGAGCTCTTTGAGAAGCGACTCGAGCAAAGCATCGCGCTGCATCCCCGCAGTCGGGCTGACGCTGACGATGTATTCGCTCGTACTGACCGGTTGGGCATGCTCATCCAACTCCGCACGCCCTGTCCTGCACAGGAAGTGCAGCAGCGGCCCGGACGGGTTTTCGGGAGTGTTCAGCAGCGTGCTCAGTTTCCGATCAATAATCTTCGTGGCGGCGCGGGACGCTTCCAGCGATGAACCGGCGGGCAGTGACACGTTCACCTGCATGCTGCCCTCGTCGAACTGCGGCAGGAAATCGGAGCCCAGGCGCGTCAGGACGAATACGGCTCCCGCCACCAGCAGCCAGGTGAGTACCAGCAGGCCGCCCGCGTGCCGCATGCTGAAAAGCACCAGCGGACGAGCGGCTGCCTTGAGTGTCCGCAGCAGCAAGCCGTCCGACTCGCGATGCGTCGCGCGGCTCTGCGGCAGCAGATAGTAGGAGAGCACCGGCGTCACGGTCAGCGAGACCACCAAGGACGCCAGGATGGACACGATGTACGCCACGCCCAGCGGCGCGAACAGGCGTCCTTCAACACCCGTCATCGCGAACAGCGGCAGGAACACCAGGATCACCACCAGCGTCCCGAAGACAATCGCGCTGCGGATCTCGCGGCTGGCTTCGTACACTACCTGCAGCGCGGGACGAGGCTGTGTCCGCTGGTGGTTTTCCCGCAAGCGTCGATAGATGTTCTCGACATCCACGATCGCATCATCCACCAGTTCGCCCATGGCAACGGCCAAGCCCCCGAGCGTCATCACGTTGATCGAGAGCTCTTGTCCTGAAAGCCAGCCGATCAGCCGAAACGCCAGCGTCGTCATCACCAGGGACAGCGGGATCGCCGTCAGGGTGATGAAGGTCGTCCGCAGGTTCAGCAGGAACAGGGCCAGGATGATTACCACCAAGATCGCGCCCACGACGAGCGCCTCGCCAACGTAGTAGATGCCGCGATCGATGAACGATTTCAGCTGGAAGAGATCGCGGTTGATGAGCATGTCGGCGGTCAGGTTCTTCTCCACGTCTTCGAGCGTCTCATGGATACGATCGGTCAGGCCGCGCGTATCGACATGCGGTTGCTTGACCAGCGTGATAACAATGGCGGGGCTGCCGTCGACGGTTGCGTCGCCGCGTTTGGGCGGCGCTCCCACCTTGACTTCCGCGATCTGCTCGACCGTCACGGGCCGGCCTCCCTTGGCGTCCACCGGAATCTCCCGCAGTTGGCTCAACACCTCCTCCGTATCCGGTCCAAGCCGCCCCAGCACCCGAATCGCCCGCTCCTGGTCGCCCTCCTCCGTGAATCCTCCACTGGTGTTGAGATTGTTCTGCGCCAGCGCGTCCTCGACCTGCTGCAGCGACACACGAAAGTCGGCAAGTCGCTCCGGGTTGACCTCCACGTGATACTGTTTCCGCTCACCGCCCATGACAATCACTTCGGCGATTCCCGCGATGCGCAGCAGGCGCGGCCGCAGGATCCAATCCACCGTGGCCCGCAAGTCCATCTGCTGCTGGACGGCGTCGGCGAATACGATGTCGTGTGAGCGCCCGCCGATTTTCACGCGGAAGCGGCGAGGCCCTGCACGCTGCGGGCGATCGACTCGCTCCGCACTTGCCGTGGCATCTGCGGTTACCGTATTCGCCGCCGCTGTGTTCGTCACCGCGGTCTCCGCGACCGCTTCGAACGTCGCCTCCACCGGCTTCCACGTCGACACATCACGGCGATCGGCGGGTCGCCACGCCTGCGGCTCCGCGTCAGTCGCGGAGGAGCCGTCCTCGAGGGGGTCCGGGCCCTCCGCTTCCGGCAGTTCCGCCAACAGGCCCGTGTCGCCGATGGGCACCAGGACGCCGCCACGCGGACCGCGCTGCCGCAGCACACCCACGTGCATGATCTGGCCCATGATGGACGTCGGTGGCGTCATGATCGGCCGCACCCCCTCGGGCATGATGCTGGCCACCGTGGAGAGACGTTCTTGGACCGTCTGCCGAGCCGCGCGAAGATCGGTGCGCCAGTCAAACTCCACATAGATCACCACCAGCCCCATGCTCGACTGGCTACGCACCGCCGCCACTCCGTTCGCTCCCAGCACTGCCGATTCGATCGGGTGTGTGACCAGCGTCTCAACCTCCTCCGGCGCGAGTCCCGGGCACTCCGTCAGGATCACCACGCGTGGACGGTCCAGGTCGGGGAAGACGTCGATCGGCATCGTGGTCGTGAGGTAGCTGCCGTAGAGCAGCGCGGCGACACTCAGGATGACGATCAGGGGCCGATGGCGGAGCGAAAATCGGATGACGGCGTCCAGCATCGTTGATTCCTGGAGTAGGCTCTCGGGAGGCAGGCGAGGAATGTCATCACACGGTGTCTTCCGCACCGCCGACGGATCTTGGCGCGAAGGTGATCCGCTGGACGTTGCTCGCGACTAATGATTCGCGTGGACCGATCCATCCGCGTGCACGTGGACGCCGGCGGGAGTTGACTGCGTCTGCGACTTGAGGACACGGTTCAACTGGACGGCGCCGGTCTGGGCCACATAGACACCCGGAGCGATACTGCCGTCGTTCGACAGGATCACTTCGTCGGCATTCTGCAGCAGCACACGGACCGGCTTGCGTTCAAACCACTCGCCGTCCTGGCGGAAGACAAAGACTTCGGGGCCTTCGCGGACGACGGCATCGGCGGGCAGCACGAAGACGTTTTCCATCTTTTCCACGTTGAGCGTTAGACGCACTCGCTGGCCCGGGCGGAAACGCCAGAGGAAATGAACCCTGCCCTCGCGCTCGTAGGTCCGCGATGGATTTTTCAGCGGCAGGAAAAAGGACAACGTGCGCTGGTCGGCGTTCACCTGGTTGGAAATATGGTGAATCATGACCGGATCCACTGCGCTGTCCCAACCCTCGTGGTCATCCTCCTCCAGCCGCACTTGGATTGGCAACCCTTGTTCGGCGGCTCGCTGCAGCAGCGGAAGCTCCTGCCGGAACGCATGTCCCTCGATAAACAGCGATTCGTGCTGCGACAACAGGCACAACGCCTCGCCGGCCTGTACCTGCTGACCCAAGACAACGCGAAGCTCCTGCATCTCGTAAAGTCGCGGCGCTTCCTCGCTCGCAGGCACGACGTTCGCGGAAGCCGGATCCGTGCCGACCTTCGTCTCCTCCAGCGTGGGCGGCGCGGGCGTGACCACCACCACCTCTGATACAAACTGGCCTCCCGCGATCCCATCAATCTGCTCTGGGGTCAAGCCGCGGATCTGCAAGTCCTGGCGGTAAGCCTGCATCGCGATCGCCAGCCGCTTCAACTCATTTTCTACCTCCATCAGACGCGATTGCGGAATGGCGCCGCCCACCGCGGCATTCGCGAGCCGGTTCTGCTGCTCGCGGGCGATCTCGATCTCCTTGGAGGCCTTGAACAGTTCCGTCTGCGCCGTATGAAACGATTCGCCGACAATCCGCAGGCTGAACAGCGGTTCGCCAGGCGTCACCGTGTCCCCGGGGAAGTGGTGCACGCGTGTCACAATCGCGGTGACAGGCGCGACGACACCGCGGTCACTCAAGCCGGGACGATCGACCACCGTCCCCGGCAGCACGATCGTGCGCCAGTATTCCGTCGGCCGCAGCGGCTTGGATACCAGTTCCAGATTCTGCCGCGCTTGCGAGGAAAGCAGGACCCGCTCCGATCCGCCCACGGCCTGTTCATGATCATGCTCGTCGCCGTGTTCGTGGCTGTGCTCATCCTCCTGCGCACCGGCCAACGAATCGCTGACGCCACCGGGCAGCAGCGATTTCGCGCTCACCGCGATGCGCGGTCCCCAGCCGAGCCGAAGTCCGTAAAACGTCACGGTGGCAGTCACGCCCAAGATGAGCAGCAGCAGCTTCCGGGAATTCTTCATCGAGACATCCTGACCATCGAGTCACACGAGAGACTTCCGGTCCCTGACGGGTCCCAAAGCACGAGAACGCACGCGGGGCACGCGGCGAGATCGCCACGCACGACGAGACAAGAAGGCGTCTCAAAGACGCAGCGCGCGGTAGCTGAGATAGATCGGCGTGGAGGGTCCATCGTCCGGCGGTCGCAGGAAACGCTCCACGGGCGCCAGGCCCGACGCCACCGCGAATCCATGCAGGCCGTCGAGCGCGCCCCAAGTCTCCGCAGGCGGATCTAGCCGCACGTCAAGCGTCGCCGGCGGCGCGAGCGGGTCGCCAACATACACCGTGGACTCGCCACATGGACACCTGCCGTCTTCGCCCCGCGGGCCGTCGGTTGCCTCGCGGCCACTAGATGAGCACTGCTCCGACTCGCCGGGGGCATTGCCCCTGGACTTGGCAAACGAATGGGCGTGCGACTTGGCGTGGCGGTGGGACTTCGAGCCATGATGCGTGTGTCCGAACGCGCCGCCCAGATGGAAGTGCGGCTTGCAATCATGGTCGGCGGCACTGGCATCCGCATCGCTACGAGGCGCATGCGAATGTGGCACCACAATGCCCTGGACGGGCATCGCAAAGATCAGCACAAGGAGAAGAAGCCGCCACAACACGACGCGGGCCTCAATTCATGACGTCAGAGTCCAGCCGGGGCGATCGCCGACCGAGCGGACCGGTTCCCCGAACGTTCGTGCACGATACCCGGCCCACCCCATTCCCACAAGTCGAACCGCGTGCTGTCAGGCCAGCGCCAGCACGCTCGGTTGTCGCCTGTCAGTCGCCTCGCATCGCGGTCCGCACCTGGCCCGCTTGTCGAATTCGCTGCAGTAATTGGCCCATTTCCGCCACCTTTTCCGGACGTTCCGCGTACTGGTTCTGCCGCTGCGAGAGGTCCTTCTGGAGATCGTAAAGCTCCCCCGGAAGTCCATCCTCTTGATAGCCGTTCTGTTCGCGGAACCAGCTCGGCACTTCGCTGTGATGGCCGCTCTCCGCGGCGATCAAGAGCCACTGCCCATGCCGAATCGCATAGGCATCGGGAAACGTGTTGTGGACGATCGTCTGCCGGGGACTGGGGGCATTGCCGAGCCAGGTGGGCAGCAGGTTATAGCTGTCGTCGGCGGCGTGCTCCGGGATCTCCGCCCCCACGACGGCCGCGATGGTGGCGAGCAGGTCCATCTGCCCCATCAGTTCGTCGCTCACACGGCCCGCCGCGATGTGCCCGGGCCAGCGGACGAGGAAAGGGACGCGATGGCCGCCTTCATGGATATCCCGCTTCAATCCCCGCAGTGGCCCCGCGCTTCGATGTCCGTACACGCGGAGGCGTTCGTAGGCGTATCGTTCGGGACCATTGTCCGAGGTGAAGATCACCAGCGTCTGGTCAGATAGCCCGTGGTCCTCGAGTGCCTGGAGCACACGGCCGACATGGTGATCCATCTGGGCCATGTAGTCGCCGTAGCCGCCGGCCTGCGACTTGCCGCGGAACTCGCGCGTTGGCAGCATCGGCGCGTGCGGGCCGTTCAGCGGCAGGTACAAAAAAAAGGGTTCGCGTGCATCGCGCTGCTGGCCGATCCACTCCACCGCGCGGTCCGCCAGGCGTGGACTGACGGATTCGAAGTCCCAGCCATCGACCATGGGACCAGGCCGGCATTCCCATCCGCCCTCCGCCGTTGGTTGGGTTATCTCCAGATCGCGGGTGGGCGGCGTGATGACGCGATCGTTTTCAAACCAAGCGTAGGGTGGGAAGTTCGGCACATCGTCACCAAAGTAGTAGTCGAAGCCATGCGAGCAGGGGCCTCCTGGAATCGGCCGCGACCAGTCAAACGCATCCGCGCTGAACCCCCGCTTGCGTCCGCCTTCCTCCACGCGCGGTTCCGCGCCTGGCCGACGAACGGCCTCCCACTCCCAGCCCAGGTGCCACTTCCCGATGCACGCCGTTCGGTAGCCGGCGGCCTTCAGCATTTCCGGCAGTGTCCACTCCTTGTCACTCAACGCCGGCGGTTCGAACGAGTTGACGATGCCGTGGAACTTTCGCCAGTGATAACGGCCCGTGAGCAGCGCATAGCGACTCGGCGTGCAGACGCCCGACGAACTATGGACGTCCGTGCAGCGCAGGCCTTGGGCGGCCAGCCGGTCAAGATGCGGCGTGGGAATCCGCGATTCGGGATTCTGCGCGCCCAGGTCGCCATAGCCCATGTCGTCGGCGTAGATCAGCACGATGTGGGGCCGTTCCGCGCCGCAGGTCGCGGGCGGGTCCGTCACGACGCCAAGAAGAACGCCAACCCACAGAGTCAGCACGGACACGAACCGGGAGATCCTGCGACGTTGGAGCGGCACCATGGCATAAGCCCTGCGTGAATCGAGCGGAAGACGGCGAGTGATGGACGGACAGGCGGCCGGCGTTCACGGGTCGGTCAGGTTGGGCGCCCAGGTACCCGGCTTGAGTTCGGGAGCGACACCGGCTGGCGGATACGAAGCCTTCACGGCGTCGCGGAGCTGCGCGGCCAGGGTGGCCACGGTCGCCGCGTGCTCCGGCCGCTCCGCGACGTTGGTCAACTCGCGCGAATCGTTCTCGTGGTCGTACAGTTCCCGACCGCGACGCCCCTCATCCCACTCGGTGTAACGCCATCGTGGCGTGCGCAGACTGTAGCCGAAATATCGCTGCGGCGGCGCGTCCTTCGCCTCGGACGGCACCTTGCGACTTACCTGGGTCACCGCCCAGCCGCGACCGGCCCACTGGGGATCGGCCAGCATCGGCTGCAAACTCTGGCCTTGCAGGTTGCCGGGCGCGGCTACTCCGCAAAGCTCTGCCAGCGTGGGAAACAGATCGACTTGCGACACCGGAGACGCCGCGACGCCGCCCTTCGCCCCCTGCCCCGGTGCCACGATCAACAGCGGCACGCGAGCACTCTCCTCGAACAGGCTCATCTTGTGCCACTGGCCGTGTTCGCCCAGGTGATAACCATGGTCACTGGTGAAGACGATGATCGTGTTTTCAGCCAAACCCAGGCGGTCGAGCGTATCGAGCACGCGGCCCACCTGCGCGTCCATGAAGCTGATGCTCGCGTAATACGCCTGCCGCGCGCGGCGGTGCTGTTCTTCGCTCAACTGCAGATCGGCATGGCGGTATTGGGCGATCGCCGGTTCCGGCAGGTCGCGCTGGTCCTCCTCGACGCCCTGCACCACCGGCATCTCCGCCGCAGGATACCAATCGAAGTACGGATCCTTCGGCGCGAGGTAGGGCATGTGGGGACGAAAAAAACCGAGGGCAAGGAAGAACGGCCGATCACGACGCGCGGCACAACGTTCCAGCACCCAGGACGCTTCGTCGGCCATCATGCCATCGGTATGCTGGCGATCGTCGTGGGGTGACGCCAACCAGCCCAGCGTGCCCGCGCCTTGGCCGATGGGCACCGTCTCCACCTGCGACAACTCGACCAGCCGATCGACACCAGCCGGGTTGATCTCCATCTCCCACGATGCGGGGTCGTCGTGCCCGTTGGTGCCCACCGATCGCGGCACGTTGTAATGGTACAGCTTGCCGATCCGCACGACATAGTAGCCCGCGTCGCGGAACACGTGTGGCAGACTGCGGTGCGAGGGGATCGTCTGCCGAAAGACTTGGCCGTTCTCGAAAATGCCCGTGCTATTGGGATAGAGTCCGGTGAGCATCGAGTTGCGGCTGGGACCGCAGAGGGGAAACGCACAGTAGGCTCGCTCGAAGCGTACGCCGCGCGCGGCCAGCCGGTCAAGATGCGGCGAGCGTACCTGCGGGTCGCCATAGCATCCCAGCCGATGGTTGAGGTCATCCGAGATGATAAAGAGCACATTCGGTCGATCGGCCGCGAGCAGTTGCTGGGAGCCACCCACGAGCAATCCGTGCGCGAGCAGCGTGGCAACAAGAAGGACAACCCGTCTGATGGATCTGGGCGATGGCGTCTGGGAACGGTCGTGTCGCGCCGGCATCGCAATTCTCCTGATGGGCATTTGGGGGAACGACTCAGACGGTCTTCGACGCGTCGCGCCGCTGGACAAGTTGTGCCGCGACGCTGAGGGCGATTTCCGCCGGCTCGTTGGACCCCAGCGGCAGCCCGATCGGACACTCGAACTGCCTCGCCGTCGCTTCGTCGATCCCGGCCTCGGCGAGTTCGCGGAGTAGTACTTTACGCTTGGCCTCGCTGCCAATCACGCCCAGGTAGGGAAACCTGCGACCTCGCTGGAAGATCCGCTCCAGGATCGGACGGTCGGTGCGATGCCCCATGGTCATGCACAGCACGAAGGCCGAGTCGGCCAGTTCGTCCACGACCGCTTCCGGCTGCGCCTCCAACCGCTTCTGGAGGCGTGGGCTGTCGGGGAGTCGATCGAGCCACTCCTGGCGCGGATCAATGCACGTGATGTGACAATCGAGTGTCAGCAGAAGGCGGACGAGCGCCTGCGCGACGTGACCGGCGCCGAACAGCACCACGGACCAGCCGCGCCGCTGGTAGGCCTCGAAGAACAGCTTCACCACGCCACCGCAGGTCATGCCCACGTCGGTCTGCAGGTTCCAGGTGACCAGCCGGCAGCGCGGGGCATCCGGGGATTCCAGCAGCGATCGTGCCTCGTCGATCGCCTTTCGTTCGACGCGGCCACCACCGACGGTGCCCACCACCAGTCCCCGCGAGTCGACCAGCATCTTGGCACCCACATCCTGCGGCGTGCTGCCGACCGCCTCCACCAGCGTCACCGCCACAAACGGCAGTCGCTGCCCATCCAGCTCCGCCATCTTTTCCAAAACCAGGCTGGGATCGTTCATCGGTTTCTCACCTACCATGCCTCGCACTCTCGATCCAGCGACCACCAAGCCCGCAATTCCCACGACTAAGCCGTCGAGGAACCGACTGCAGTTTGGCCAATTCTACTCATTTCGAACGTCAATGCGCCGGTTACTCTCCGTCCAGACGAGGGTAAATCCACATCGGGGGCGTTCGTTGGTGTCTTCGGACGCGCCTCCAGACGTCTAGTCCGCACCGTTCCGGCCCACCGTTGATTGCGATCGCCCGGGGCGGGGGTATCATAACGCCTTGGTTGAGTATCGCATTGGTTTGGTGGCACGTTGGTACGATACGCCTGCGGAACCGCGATAGCGCGGAATCCCCGAAACCCAAGTTCGTAAAGGAGTCCGTAGTGAGCATGTTGCAGGAGTTTAAGAAGTTCGCGATGCGCGGCAGTGTGCTGGACCTCGCCGTCGGCGTGGTCATCGGCGGCGCGTTCGGGAAGATTGTGACGGCGCTGGTCGAGAAAATCATCATGCCGATCACAAGCTTGCTGACGGGGGGTGTGAACATCGCCGACAAGGCGATCACGATTCCGCTGCCGGAGGCGTTAGCGGCCCAGGGCATGAAGCCCGCCACCATTGGCTGGGGCGCGTTCGCGCAGGCCATTGTCGACTTCCTGATCATTGCCTTCGCGATCTTCCTGGTCATCAAGGCGCTGAACAAGGCGCAGCTGAAGGAGGAGGCCGCTCCGCCTCCGCCGCCGGAAGATGTCGTGCTGCTGCGCGAGATCCGCGACCTGTTGAAGAAGTAAGAAGCGGGCCCGGGCGTTCCCCGAGAACGTTCCGCCGCGGGACGCACTTGCTTTACCGTCGACCGGCCGCTTCGGCGGGCCGGTTGGCGGGTCCTCGCTTGCCCTTGCCGCCCGAGGGCGCGGCGAGCATCTTCAGGTTGCCTGGGCCCAACAGTTCGTCGATCCGCTGTCGCATTTCGGCGTTCACATCGACGGCCAGGTTGCCCGACTTGAGCTGCACGCGGGTGCCATCGGCCAGGCAGAGCACGATCTGGACTTCGCACGGTCCGGGGTACGCGCGGAGGATTTCCCGCAGTTGCACGAGTGCCCGTTCGCCGTGCTTTTCCTCCAGTACGCGAACGGCGATGCCGCGTGTAAAACGGGCGCCGAGGTCCTCGAGGGGGATCAACTCGTTGACGATGAAGTTGATCTCATCGCCGCCGCCGCGCCGGTCGATGACGCCGCGCACCGCGAGGATATTGTCCGCTTGGACGAGGTCGCCACAGACGGCGTAGTCGTCGGGCCAGAGGATGCAGCGGGTGATGCCGTCGAGGTCTTCGAGGTCGAAGTTGGCGTACTTCGTCGCGGTCGCGCCGGGCCGCAGTTTTCGCACATGCGCGATCTTGATGGACGAGATCATGCCACCGAGCATCACTTCGGCGCGGTCGGCCATGCCGGCCAATTCAGTGGACGACGAGCAGAACGTCTCGAACACCGTCCGATGTTCCTCCAGCGGATGGCTGCTCAGGTAGAAGCCGAGCACTTCTTTCTCCGCGAGCAACTTCTCCCGCTCCAACCACTCCGGCACATCGGGCAAGGAGAGATTAACGGCCGCGGGGCTGGTATCCTCTTCGATGTCACCGAAGAGGCTCTTCTGTCCGGAGCGTCGATCGGCCAGCGCGGACGCACCGGCCTGCAGCGCCCGGTCCAGCACGGCCATCAACTGGGCGCGGCGGGCTCCGAAGGCGTCGAACGCACCGGCCTTGATCAGTGTTTCAATGGCCGCGCGGTTGCAGGCGGCGGGGTCCACGCGTTCGCAGAAGTCGAACAGATCCCGGTACGGGCCGCCTTTCTGGCGTTCGGCCACGATCGCTTCGGCCGCGGCCCCGCCGCAGCCCTTGATCGCCGACAACGCGAAATGGATGTACTTGCCCGACACGGAGAAATCGACGTCGCTGCGGTTTACATCGGGCGGCTTCACCTCGATCTGCATCCGCGCACAATCTTCCATGTGCTCGACGAGCGCATCCTTCTTCTTGAAGTTACGCCCGGGAATGTCCCCGGACAGCAGCGCTGCCATGAACTCGACCGAGTAATGCGTCTTCAGGTACGCCGTCTGGTAGGCGATCAGCGCGTACGCGGTACTATGCGACTTATTGAAGCCGTAGCCCGCGAACTTGAGGATCAGGTTCCAGATTTCCTCGGCATCCTTCTGGGCGAGCCCGGCCTTCACCGAGCCTTCGATGAACTTCTCATAGTTCGCAGCGATCAGCGATTCCTTCTTCTTGCTGATCGCCTTGATGCAGGTGTACGCCTTGGCCAGCTCGATGCCGCCGAGGCGATTGAGGATCCGCATGACCTGTTCCTGGTAGACCATGACGCCGTTGGTCTCTTCCAGGACATCCTTGAGCACAGGATGCTTGTATTCCGCCGCCTTGCGGCCGTGCTTGACCGCGACATACTCGTCGACCATGCCGCCTTCGAGCGGACCCGGACGATAGAGGGCATTGGTGGCGATGATGTCGTGGAAGTTGTCCGGCTTCATGCGCTGCAGCAGGTCGCGAATACCACCGCTTTCCAGCTGGAACACGCCCTTGGTCTCGCCACGCTGCAGGAGCGCGAACGTCGGCTTGTCGTCGAGTGGCAGTTTGAGCGGATCGAGTCGCTTGCCGGTGGTCTGTTCGATCAGGTCCACGGCCTTGCGGAGGATGGTGAGGTTTCGCAGGCCGAGGAAGTCCATTTTCAGCAGGCCCGCCGCCTCGACGTCGCCCATGGACCACTGCGTGATGATGTCTTCCTTGCCGGAGACGCGGCACAGCGGCACATATTCGGTCAGGGGCTTGTCGGCAATCACCACGGCGGCGGCGTGCGTGCCGACATTGCGAGCCAGCCCTTCGATGCTGCGGGCCAGGTCCAGCAGCTCGCGAATGTCAGGATCGTTCTCGTACTGCGCCCGCAGGTCGTCGCTCTTCTCGATGGCCTTGTCGAGCGTGATGTGCAGCTCCTCGGGCACCATGTTGGTGACCTCGTTCACGCGATGCAGCGGAACCCCCAGCGCGCGACCCACATCCTTGATCGCGGCCCGCGCGGCCAGCGTGCCGAACGTGCCGATCTGCGCGACGTTGTCTTCGCCGTACTTCTCCTTCACATAGCGAATGATGTCCGCGCGACGCTCCTTGCAGAAGTCGATGTCGATATCGGGCGCTTCCAGACGGCTTTCGTCGAGAAACCGCTCGAACAGCAGGTCAAACCGGATCGGGCACACATGGCTCAGGTAGAGCGCGTAGCAGACGATCGCGCCGACGCCGCTACCGCGCGCCGTGGCGGGCACCCCCAGATCGCGGGCCTTGTTCACGAAGTCCCACACGATCAGGAAGTAGTTGGGGAACCCGAGCTTGTTGATGACGTACAGCTCACGCTCCAGCCGATCCAGCACCACTTGCGACAGCTCACCGTTGGGCATCATCGTTTCATTGCCCGCGTAGCGTTCCCTCAGGCCCTGCAGGCAGATTTCGCGGAGGTACGTTTCCGGCGTCATCTGCTCGGGCATCGGCGAGTAGACGGGGAAATGACGCTTGCCCAGTTCGAGGTCGATATCGACGGTGTCGGCGATCTGCTGGCTGCGACTCACCGCATCCGGATGGCTCGGGAAGGCTTCGTACATTTCCGCGGGCGTGCGCAGGAAGTATTCGTTGCCGTCCATCTTCATGCGGTTCGCGTCGGTGCGGAAGCGCCCGGTGTTGATGCAGAGGAGAACATCCTGCGCCTCGGCATCCTGCCGATCGGCGTAGTGGGCGTCGCTGGTGGCCACCAGCGGCAGGCCCATGCGTTCGGCGACTCGCAACGATCCTTCCATCGCCAGGCGCTGGATCTCGATGCCGTTGTTCTGCACTTCGATGAAGTACCGATCGCCAAAGACGCGATGGAACCAGCCCGCGATCTCCATCGACGCCGCAAGATCTTCATCGGAGGCCAGGCCGCCCTTGAGCAGCGTGCGGCTGAGTTCGCCCGAGACGCAGCCGCTCAGGCAGATGATGCCCTCGCTGTGCTCTTCCAGCAGTTTCTTGTCGATGCGTGGCTTGAAGTAGAAGCCTTCGAGGTAGGCCACGGAGGCCATTTTCACGAGGTTGCGGAAACCGATGCGATTCTGGGCCAGCAGCGTCAGGTGGAAGCTGGCCTCCTTCATGCGGCCGGCGTCCTTCTCGAAGCGGCTGCCGGGCGCGATGTACGCCTCGTAGCCGATGATCGGATTCAGTTCGGCCGCCTTCGCCTTGCGATAGAATTCCAGCGCGCCGTGCAGGTTGCCGTGGTCGGTGAGCGCCAGCGCGTTCATGCCGCGTTCTTTCGCGCGGCGCACCAGCTTGTCGATCGAAGCCGCTCCGTCCAGCAGGCTGTAGTGCGAATGGCAGTGCAGGTGGACAAAAGGACGGTCCGTCATGGCAGTCAGCTCCGGGGGATCCTTCGCCTGATTGCAGCTCCGCAAGAAGGAGCCGCGAGAAGGGGCGGCGCCGGCTTCTTCCCAGCGGGTCGGCGCGAGACGCCATTGTACGCTCCCCGCCGCGCGATCGCGAGTGTCCCGCGTCCGGTTCCCCAAGCTCCGCCAACGCCCGAATAAACTTTTCGCGACAACGCCAGCACCCGGTTTTTCGCCACGGGTAATCGTCGCCTGCGGGCTTTTCGAGTACAACCAATCGCGGAGGTCGAACTGTCCGCGACGCCTGGATGCACCACTGGCCGTGTCCCAGACGTGCTCCAGACGCTTTCCCGCCTCCCTCTTTCCTGTTCCCCGGAGATGGCTGCCGATGTCGTTCGAACAGTTGCGAAGACAGTATACGATGGGTGGTCTGCACGAGTCGGACCTGGATTCGGACCCCATCGCGCAGTTCCACCAGTGGATGAAGGCCGCGCTGGAGAATTCGCCCGCGGACTGGGTCGAACCCTACGCCATGACGCTCAGCACGGCCGATCCCACCGGCCGCGTCTCATCACGCATCGTGCTCCTGCGAGGCGCCGATCATGGCGGCTTCGCGTTCTACACGAACTACGATTCCGACAAGGGCCAGCAGCTGCGCGCGAACCCGCAGGCGTCGCTGACGTTTTACTGGGGCTACCTTGAACGCCAGGTCCGCATCGAAGGCACCGTCTCTCGACTGGAACGCAGCCGCGCCGACGCATACTTCCATAACCGGCCGCGCGGCAGCCAACTGAGCGCCGCGATCTCTCCGCAATCGCAACCGATCGGGAATCGCGAATCGCTCGAACAGGCCGTGCGCGAATTGGATGCGCAGCTTGACGGCGCCGAAGTGCCGCTGCCCGACAACTGGGGCGGCTACCTGCTCGCTCCGACACGACTCGAATTCTGGCAGGGACGCGAGAATCGGCTTCACGATCGGCTCGTCTACGAACGCGTGGCCGACGGCTGGATCCTCCGTCGACTCGCACCGTAACACGACCGGAATCCCGGCCGTCTGCCCGCCACGCTCAACAGCACTCCTCCACAACCGGATTGGTGAGGTCGCCAATCTTGTCGATGTGGATCGTCACGGTGTCGCCCGGCTGCAGGAAGACGGGCGGCTTGCGGGCTCCGCCAACGCCGTGCGGCGTGCCCGTCAGGATCACCGTACCCGGCAGCAGGACGCTGCTGCCGCTGAGGAACTCGATCAGCGTCGGCACGTCGAAGATCATGTCATCGGTACCCCAGTCCTGCATCACCTGCCCGTTCAGCGTGGTTTTGATGCGGAGCGCGTTGGGATTGGGAATCTCGTCGGGCGTCACCAGGCACGGCCCGAGCGGACAGAACGTGGCGAACGTCTTGCCACGGCACCACTGGCTGCCTCCCCACTTCATCTGCCAGTCCCGCGCGCTGACGTCGTTGGCACAGGTGTAGCCCGCCACATAGTCCAGCGCATGGCCGCGTGACACATTGTGGCAACGTTTGCCGATCACCACCGCCAATTCGCACTCATAATCCACCGCGTCGCTCCGCAATTTGCGCGGCAGCACAATCGGATCGCCCGGGTTCTGCAGCGTGCCGAGGTTCTTCATGAACACCACCGGATACTCCGGCTCCGGCTGGTTGCCCTCCTGCGCGTGCTTGCGATAGTTCAACCCGATGCACAGGATGTCGGTGGGCACCAGGGGAGCGAGCGTCTTCGCGACCGACACTTCCCGGCCCGTGTCCGTGAATCCTCCCCAGAGGTCGCCGGTGAGCTGCGTAACCCGCTGGTCATGCAGCGCCCCGTAACCAACGTTTCCCTGCGCGTCCTCGTAGCGAACAATTTTCATGATACGCCCTCACCTCGGAATCCGACCGCTCGGCTGGCAGGCCTCAGCACCCAGCCAATCCCATGACACTTCGGCGTCAGTATAATGCCGACGGATCCGCAGTTTACCCGTACCCCTCTGGCCTCGAAGGAAAAACCATGTTGGAAGACCGCGAAGAGAAGTCGTTCTGGGACGAGACGCTCAGCAGCCTGCGCCAGCAGCGCGATGAACTGGCCCTGCAGCTCCACCTGGGCAAGGCAGAGGCGCGGAACGAATGGGAAAAGCTCCGCGAGAAACTGGAGCGGCTCAACGAGGACTGCGAACCGGTCAAGGACGCGGTCGGGCAGTCGGCCGGGAATGTCATGGAATCGCTGAAGCTGGTGGCGGGCGAAATCAAGGACGGCTTCGACCGCGTCTACAAGTCGCTGCAGGAAGCCCCCCCGGAAAAGAAGTAGACGCACGGCGGGGCAGCTGGCTTGAGCGACTGGGCTGGGCGGCGGGACTCCCCCAAGTGTCCCGGCCGCCACCGATCGCCCCGGAATGGGCCTTGGGCTCCCCTGTCGCCTCCGTGACCTCCGTGGTGACCAATGAGCCCGCCGTTTGGTAAAGAAGCCTATGCGGCATCCAGACACCCGGGGCAAATCGACAGGCGAGACTGGGCTTGCCCTCCCTCGGCGGTGGCGTTTAACTATAGGGCCCTCCGTCGCGAGGACGCTGGCCCCGGGGTTTCAGTCCCGGGGCGCGAGTCGTCCCGTTCGGCGCGAGTCTAATGCCGGGCACTTTTGCAAGATATTGACAGGAAGGACCTTCCCGTGGGAACTCGACCGCGCACGCAACGCAAGTTGCAGCTAAAGAATCGTCGCTGTGCGAAGTGCGGCAAGACGCTCAATAAGCACATCAAGCGCTGCAAGCGTTGCGCGAGCCTGAACTAACAGCAGCGCAGCAGGTTATCCGGGACGCCGCGCGGCGGGCAATCCGCCTGTGGCTGCCTAAAACTTCTGCGCCCCGGCGCCGCCACGGTTCCCCGATCGTGGCGTCCTTCTTGCGCGCCGCGCCGGCCCCTGTCCCGACGGCCCTCGCTAACGCGGCGAGCGAACGCAGAGCACCCACCACAGGCGCGGCCCGATCAGGTGTCGCGCGACCGGCTGGAGCTGCCCGGTGGCATCTTCGACGCGATAGACCGCCAGGGCACCCGAACGCTCACCCGCCGAGAGCAGGTAGCGGCCATCGGGCGACAGGTCGAACGACCGCGGCGTGGCCTCGGTCGGCGTGCATTCCGACCAATTGAGTTGCTCGCCCGTCTCGTCCAGCGCCAACCTGGCGATGCTGTCATGTCCGCGATTGGATACATAGAGCCAGCGGCCGGCGGGATGCACCTTGATTTCCGCCGTGGCGTTTTCACCTCGGAAATCGGCGGGCAGCGTGCGGGCGGTCTGCCCCGGCGTTAGGGTCCCATTCGCATCGACGCGATAGGCCGTGACGCTGTTCCCCTGCTCGTTGTTGATGTAGGCGATGCGGTATCTCGGGTGCCAGGCCACATGGCGGGGGCCGGAGCGATCGGGCCGCTGCAGCCAGCCTGGCTCCAAGGGCGCCAGCGGTCTCGGCCCACCGTTCCACTCGAACTGAAACACCTGGCTCGGTCCGGTGTGCGGCACATAAGCAAAGCGACCGGTAGGATCGAAGACGATTGCGTGCGCCTTGTCCGCCGTAGCCACCTCCTGCAGCGGCGCTGAGGCCAGCGTGCCATCCGGACGCACGACATGCACCGTGATCTTGGCGGCGACGTAGTAAGCCGCCAGCAGATACTGCCCCGTGGGGTCGACCGACAGGTGAGCCGGGTCCTCGCCCACCGCCACCTCACCTAACGGCTTCAGGAACCCCGTCGCCGGGTCGACCCGGCAACTGGCAAGCCGCCCCGTGGACCGCATGGCCACGAACAGGGTTTGGCCGTCCGGGGCCATCGTCAAGGCGCCCGGCTCCCCCGGTAACGGCCAGCTGCCGCGAGCGGACAGTGCACCCGTCTCATCGTTCAGCTCCAGCAACACCACCGACCTTTGCCCCGCCACCGATCCGTAGATCCGAGTCGCTGCCGCCAGTTCCGTCGTCCGCCCCAGCCCAACCGTCAGGGCGAGCACGGTCGCCGCGCACCAAACAGGGAGCATCGCGGACCTTCGGGATGCGATCACTTTTTTGTACATATGGCATCTACCTTTATTCTGCGACGACCATGGCACGGCGTAACGACGACTCCTCCACGGGGTCGTCGATCCGCAGTCCGACCGATCGACGGCGGATCAGCCGCTGTTCCTGAGGGATTTTTTCGCCTCTTCCCAAATTCTGGCCCGATTCTTGCCCACGTCCTTGCCGCCACCAAAGCACCAGCAAGCGGCGAGTCTCGATCGGTGAACACCAAGCCCATGAGGCGGGTTCCCCATCCAACGCGCTGTTCATGATCGCAGACAACAAATGGTCACGGCGAGCCGTTGACTACCTGCGGGACAACGCGAACGATTGCCGCAAGGCAGTCGCCGGATGGACGGGAGAGGACTGCGCCCAGCGACGGTCGGCTCAGGCGATGGCCGGCTTCGAAGCGAAGGCTAACTGGTCTTTTGGCGAGTTTCCGGGACTGCACGCGTTCAACTCCGCTGATTCGGCTCGATTGGAATCCGACTGACTCGGACCAGTCAGATTCGAGTCCGTCGCGATTGGCTGCCAGGCACTCGACCTACTCCTACACAGATTGTCGTTGGCATGGCTGTCGTCGCAGCTGTCGAGCGAATGTTCATGGGGCCCGGGGACATGAGCGTTAAGCGATTGTAACTAAAGACCGACACCTGCCGACGAGCCGCGATGGGCATTCGGGACGACTCGAAGATCCCAACTGCTAAAAAACATTAACGATGACACATTAAAACCAGCGCGCCCAACTGCACAGTGCGCGACCAAGTGTGCACGATTCGCTCACACCGCCAGCAAGACGCTCGAGGAAGTATCCTACCTCGGCGACGCGATGTGACGCTCGGTTCACAGATCACAAGTCGTTTCTACTTACTCAACGATCAAGAATTCTGATATGTTGCACCGCGAGGATCGCAGTGACAACCCGGCGACGGACCGCCCCAAGGCCTCGAGCGCCGTCGGTCTGATTGGCCGCGTGTTCTCGAGTGCCCGAGCGCTGATGTTGAACCACTTTGGTGGACCACATTCCGTGATGTTTCCACGGGCACATTGAGAGGGGACCCATGATTCGGGCGAATGCTTTCCGCGCGTCGATTGATCGGCAGTTTTCGAAGCTCCAGCAACTGCGGCGGACGCGTCGCCGTCGGGATGCTCGGCGATCTGGCATGGCGGTCCGGCAGTTGGAGCATCTGGAATCGCGCTCGCTGCTGACCGCCACCGCCTGGACGGACAAGGTGGACTACGCGGAAGGTGAAGTGGCCATCATCAACGCCAGCGGATTCGCGTTGGGCGAAACGGTGACGCTGCAGGTGCTGCACACGGACGGCGCGTTGAACGATGACAGCGCCCACGATCCCTGGAACGTCACCGATGGCGGCGCGGGAGACAACGACAACACGGTCGACGGCAACATCCTGACCAGTTGGGCCGTGCCCGTGGAAAGCAGCACGGGTTCGTCGTTCGAACTGACGGCCTTCGGTCAGACCTCCGGCATGGCCGCCTCCGCGACCTTCGTCGACCATCCGACGACTGGACAGATCATCGTCGAGAAGCAGACCGACGTGGATGGCAATACATGGAATTTCGAGTTCCATCCGAGCTTCACCAGCAACTTCATCCTGCAAGACAACCAGCAGTGGACCAGCGACCACCTGGCGGCTGGCAGCTACTCGATCTCTGAGATCCTGCCCGCCAGCTGGAACCTGAAGAGCATCGAGGTGGTGAGCGGCGATGCCGACTCCGGCAGCACGACGGATCTGTCCACCTGCACCATCAACGTGGACCTCGATGCGGGCGAGACGATCTACATCCGATACAGCAACGAGCGGATGGGCAAGATCATCATCGAGAAGCAGACGAACCCCGACGGCAGCGACGTCTCCTTCGAATTCGACGCCACCTGGGGCACCAACTTCCAGCTCAAGGACGGCGAGACCTACGACAGCGGCTGGCTGGTGCCCGACACCTACACCGTGTCGGAACTCGAACTGCTCGGCGGCGTCTGGGAACTGCAGTCCATCAATATCGCCAGCGGCGACACCGATGGCGGCAGTAGCACCATCGAATCGTCGGCCACCATCGACCTCGACGCGGGCGAAACCATCCGCGTGGTCTACTCCAACCGCAAGCTGGCGGCCAGCGTCGAGCTGAACAAGCAGTTCAGCTCGCTGCAGAACGACGCCGATGCATCCGGCGACATCAGCGTCGGCGATACGATCGCTTATGCGTTCACCGTCACCAACACCGGCGAACGGTCGATCGCGGACCTGGTCCTCTCCGATCCGCTGCTGGGCCCGGGCTCAATTACGCTTTCCGCCACCACGCTCGCTCCCGCCGCCACGGCGACTGCCACGGCAACCTACGTCGTCACTAACGCCGACGTCGCCGCTGGCTCGATCCTCAATACGGCCACCGTCGCTGGCGTCGCGGTCGGCGGTGACGCCGTGACCGATTCCGATTCCGAGTCCGTGACGGTGGGGCCGCGTGGCCGCATCCTCATCGAGAAGCAGACGAATCCCGACGGCAGCGACGTCTCCTTCGAATTCGACGCCACCTGGGGCACCAACTTCC
>CAZUJM010000020.1:39983-40566 GCA_964620405.1 uncultured Pirellulaceae bacterium
CGACGCGGGCGAAACCATCCGCGTGGTCTACTCCAACCGCAAGCTGGCGGCCAGCATCTCGCTGGACAAGCAGTTCGATGGCTTGGTGGCAGACGTCGATGGATCCGGCTCCGTCAGTGCTGGTGATACGGTCAGGTACTCCTTCACCGTAACGAACACGGGCGAGCGACTGGTGGGCGACATCGACATCACCGACCCGCTGCCGGGCCTCACCGACATCACGAATGGGCCGGAAGGCTGGGTCCTCGCTGCCGGCGAGTCGGCGACGTTCCACGCCACCTACGTCGTGACCGCCGCCGATGCGTTGGCGGGCACCATCGTGAATACGGCCACCGTCACCGGCGTGGCTCTCGGCGGCGACAATGTCACCGCCTCGGACTCCGTCACCATCGATGTGGCCTCGCTGGGCCAGATCGTGATTCGCAAGAATGCCCTGCCGCATAACAACACCGAGTATTTCGAGTTCGACGCCAGCTGGCGGAGTGATAACTTCATGTTGCTGGACGGCGAATCCCTGTCCAGTGACCTGTTGCAGGCTGGAACCTACACGATTACTGAACTGTTCGCCCCGAACAGCGTCTGG
>CAZUJM010000021.1:0-12638 GCA_964620405.1 uncultured Pirellulaceae bacterium
CCCAAGCACGGCGACGATCGACGACTTCCAAGCGTCCGGCGACTCCGCATCGTCTTCGCTGATTGACGCCCGCCATCATGGCTCGTATAGTCGCAACCTCACCAACGCCGGTCGAGAGAATTACGTGTGTGGCGTCGCTCCAGGACGCGTCGCACGCGAACGAGTCGGGAAATGCTACCTGCGGCGAAACCTAAGGAAGTCCCATGTCGCTCACGCCTCTCGCGCGGTTCCTCGACCGTTTTCTCGATCGCGAGCAGACAATCGCTCCGGGCGACTACAACCGCTGGCTGATTCCTCCGGCCGCCTTGGCGATTCATCTCTGCATCGGTGAAGTGTACGCATTCAGCGTGTTCAACCTGCCGCTGTCCGTCGCCAACCCGGCCTGGGACCTGAAGAAACTCGGCTGGATCTTCAGTCTTGCCATGGTCTTCCTGGGATTGTCGGCCGCGTTGTTCGGGAGATGGCTGGAGCGGGTGGGTCCACGGCGCGCCATGTTCACTTCTGCCTGCTGCTTCGGCGGTGGCTTCTTCCTCGCGGCTCTGGGGGTTGCCTGGCAGCGGATTGAACTGCTCTACCTGGGCTATGGCGTCCTGGGCGGGATCGGCCTGGGCATCGGCTACATTTCGCCCGTCTCGACACTCATCAAATGGTTTCCCGACCGCGCCGGCCTCGCCACGGGTCTGGCCATCATGGGCTTTGGCGGCGGCGCGATGATCGGTTCGCCGCTCTCCCAGATGCTTCTGGAGCGATTCCGCTCGCCGCTCTCCACGGGCATCGCCGAGACCTTCGTCGCGTTGGGCGCGATCTACTTCGCGTTCATGCTGTTCGGCGTGCTGACCGTGCGACTGCCCGCGCCGGACTGGAAACCGCCGGCCGTCGGAGTTCGCTCGCCCGCCACTCCTTCTTCGAACACTACTCCAGCCAGCGTCCCGTCGATGCGCGTCGAGGAAGCGTGCCGCACGCCGCAGTTCTGGCTGCTCTGGTGCGTCCTGGGCTTGAACGTCACCGCGGGCATCGGTGTGTTCGCGCAGGCCTCGCCGATGATCCAAGAGATGTTTCCCGCGTCCGTAACACCGCCCGCGGCGGCCGGCTTCGTGGGGCTGCTGAGTCTCTTCAACATGGGAGGCCGCTTGGCCTGGTCAACGCTCTCCGATCGCCTGGGGCGCAAGACAACCTACACCATCTTCTTCCTGCTGGGAGCGATCCTCTACGCGCTGACGCCTCAGTCCGAACGCCTGCACAGCGTGCCGCTTTTCGTCGGCTGCTTCGCGATCATCATGAGCATGTACGGCGGCGGGTTCGCGACCATTCCCGCCTATCTGCGCGACCTGTTCGGCACCGCGCAGGTGGGAGCGATCCATGGTCGACTGCTGACGGCCTGGTCGCTGGCGGGAGTGGCGGGCCCCGTGCTGGTGGCGTCCCTCCGCGAATACCAGATCGAGCGTGGCATCCCGAAGACGCAGGCCTACAGCATCACGATGTACCTGATGGCGGTCCTGCTGCTGGTGGGCCTGGCCTGCAACCTGCTCGTGCGTCCCGTGCGCACGACAAACGAGAGCGGCAGCAAAAACGGCGGGCAGGCGTCAGCCATGCCGACCCGCGACGCGCAGAGCTCCCGCAGCGAAACGGAACCTTCCCGACAGGACCTGGTCTCATCCAATACGACTGCGGTCCTCGCGACGCGCTGGGCTGTTGTCCTGCTGCCGCTCGCCTGGGGCGTATGGCAGACGCTGCTCAAGTCACTCACCCTGTTCGGCGTGAACTCCTAGGAAGCCCCCGAATGATCCACACGACGATCGACTTCAACCTTCCCGGCAAGCAGCAAGGCTACCTGCGGGTTCCGTATTCACACAATCTCGGGGGCTGGGCCAACGTCATGATTCCCGTGACGACGGTGGCTCACGGCTCGGGACCCACGGTGCTGGTCCTGGGAGGCAACCATGGCGACGAATACCAGGGCCAGGTCGCGGCCATGAAGCTGGCGCGCGAACTGACGCCGGCGCAGGTCCGCGGCCGCGTCATCTTGGTTCCCAGCCTGAACTTTCCCGCGGCGCGAGCTGCCACGCGGTTGTCACCGTTGGACGGCATGAACATGAACCGCGCCTTCCCCGGAAACGCCGAAGGCAGCGTGACCAGCCAGATCGCGCACTACCTGACCCACGTGCTGTTTCCCCTGAGCGACGTGGTAATCGACATCCATTCGGGCGGACGCAGCATGGAGTTCGTGCCGTGCGCGCACATGCATCTGGTGGAAGATCGGGAACAGCGGCGTGCGATGATGGCGGCGATGTTCGCTTGGAACACGGACTTTGCGTTCCTCTACACCGACATCGCAGGAACCGGGCTGCTGCCGGTCGAGGCGGAAAACCAGGGCAAGCTGGTGGTCACGACGGAGCTGGGCGGCGGGGAAGGCGTATCGGCGTCGGTACACCGGATCGCGCAGTCGGGGCTCCGTAACGTGCTGGTGCATGTAGGGGTGCTGGAGGGAATGGAGCAGACGCGCGCGAGCCTCGGACTGCCTCCCGCCATCCTCACCCAGGCGCTGCACGCCGACGACTATCTGCTCGCACCCGAATCGGGCATCTTCGAAGTGGCCGTCGACCTGGGAACGATGGTCGCTGCCGACCAGCCTGTCGGTTATATTCACCACCTGGAACGGCCGGACCGCGCGCCGGAAACGATCGTCGCGCGCAGCGCGGGCTACCTCGTCTCGATGCGCACGCCCTGCCTCACGCAGCAAGGCGATTGCGTTGCCGTCGTCGCCCAGCCGGTCGATCCCGGCACCCTCGTGTAATCCGCAACTCCCGCCGCCCGGGAACTCGCCATGCCCGCCTCTCCCCAAGCGCCGACCATGCTGCGGCTTGCCAGCCTCGTCGGTTTCATGTGGGGCGCGTACTTCTTGAACTATAGCGATCGCCAAGCGGTGTTCGCGATGTTCAAGCCGCTGTCGAGCGACCTTGCGATGACCGATCAGCAGTTGGGGCTGACCGGCGCCGTGTTCCTGTGGGTCTACGGCATTGGCTGTCCGCTCGCCGGCCAACTGGCCGATCGCGTCTCCAAGCGACTGCTGGTGGTGTTGAGCCTGGCGTTATGGAGCGTGGTGACGTTGGCGATGGGAATGGCCACTTCGGGCCTGATGCTGCTGGCGCTCCGCGCGGCCATGGGCGTGTCGGAGTCGCTGTACATGCCGGCTGCGATCTCCCTGACCGCCGACTCCACGCCGCCCTCGCTACGTTCGCGTGCCGTGGCGCTGCTGACCACCGCGCAGATCGCGGGCACGGTCTGCGGCTCCTGGTTCGGCGGATGGATGGCCGAGCGAGGACAGTGGCGAGGCGCGTTCTTCGCCCTGGGTGCCGTTGGGCTGGTCTACGCGCTGCCCTACTTCGCGTTCCTGCGCGGATTCCCGGAGACCAGTGCGGCAGCGGACGGCGATCGCCAGCCCAAGCTGTCCATCGCGGTGCTGGCCCGCGTTCCCACCTACGCTCTGCTATGCGTGACCTTTCCCGTGTTCGTCTTTGGACTGTGGCTGCTGTACAGCTGGCTGCCGGAATACCTGCGTGAAAAGTTCTCCCTGGGCATCGCCGATGCCGCGTTCACCGCGACCGCCTACATGCAGACGGCGACGCTGGTGGGATTGTTGCTGGGCGGAGTGCTGGCCGATCGACTGTTTGCCTGGACGCGCGCCGCGCGCATCTGGCTGCTGGTCGCCAGTTTCCTCGGCTGCGCGCCCTGCCTGCACCTGATCGGCGCCTGCCAGTCACTGCCCGCGATGACGGCCAGCCTCATCGGCTTCGGCCTTGCCAGCGGCTTCCTGATGGGCAACATCTTTCCCGCCGCCTTCGAAGTCGTCCCGGCCTCGACGCGTGCTTCGGCCGTCGGCGTGCTGAACCTCTTCGCGGCGGTCGTCTCGGGCTTCGCGCCGCTCCTGGGCGGCATGTGGCGTCGCACGATCGGCTTGGAACGCCTGATGGACTACACGTCGATCGCCTACCTCGCGGGTGCCCTGCTGCTGGTCGTCGCCATCCTCCGCTTCTTTCCCCGCGACTACGCGAGCGCACAAGAAAACCTTTCCGGAACCGACGCATGACCCGAAGACGCATTCTCGTGGCCGAGTGCAAGCAGGAGGTCTCGACGTTCAACCCGCACCGCAGCGGCTACGAGGACTTCGGCATCCGCCGCGGCGCGGAACTGGTCGACTACCACCGCACGGTGCGCAATGAAATCGGCGGCGCACTAACCGTGTTCGATGATGCGGACGTGGAGGTCGTGCCGGCCTACAGCGCCTTCTTCATCACGTCGGGTGGGACGCTGGCCGACGCGGCCTGGCAGCGGATCGCGGGCGAGTTCCTGGAGACGCTCGAAGCGGCACTCGCCACCGGTCCGGTGGACGGCGTCTACTTCTGCATGCACGGCGCGATGGCGAGTGAACAAGAACTCGATCCCGAAGGCTGGCTGCTGGTGGAGGCGCGTCGCCGTATCGGCGAACGGACGCCGATCGTCCTGTCGCTCGACCTGCACGGCATCCTGACCGACCGGATGCTGGAGCAGAGTGACGCCATCGTGGCCTACCACACCTATCCGCATGTGGACTTTTTCCAAACGGGCCAGCGCGCGGCGCGGCTGCTGCTGGAGATCGTTGCCGGCCGCGCCAGGCCCGTCACGGCCAAGGTCGCCATCCCGGCCCTTGTGCGCGGCGACGAACTCATCACCGCCACGGGGCGATTCGGCGAGAGCATTCGCATGGCCGAGGCGTTCGAGCGCCAGCCCGGCGGCCTCTCGGCCGGTATGTTCATCGGCAACCCGTTCACCGATGTCCCCGCGCTGCAGACGTACAGCTTCGCGGTCGCCGACGGCAAGGGCGGCGCCGATGGCGATTCCGATCGCGGCGCTGACCGCGCCGCGGAACTCGCCGCGGAACTCGCGCTGCGCATGGCGGACACCTTCTGGTCACACCACGAGTCGATGCAAGTGCCGCTCCTGCCGCTCCACGAACTCGCGGCCGAACTACGCCGAGACCGGGACGGCTTGGCGGACGGCCAACCCCCAGGCACCCTCGCGCTGGTCGACGCGGCGGACGCGACCAGCTCGGGCGCGTCGGGCGACAGCAACGCCGTGCTGCGCGCCCTGGTGGAAGGCGGCTACCGCGGCAGGACGCTGCTGCCAATCGTCGACGCGCCCGCCGCGGAGCAGGCGTTTGCCGCGGGAGTGGGCGGCTGGATCGAAACGCGGCTCGGCGGTACGCTCGACCCTCGACGATTCCAGCCCCTGCCAATTCGCGGTCGGGTGCGTCTGCTGTCCGACGGCGAGTTTCGCAGCGAGTCGTTCGGCGAACTCTGGCGCGCAGGTCCCACCGCCGTAATCGAAGCCGACAACTTCACGATTGTCGTCGGCAGCCGCGGAGTCAACCTCTACGATCGCTCCTACTTCTACGCGCACGGACAGGATCCGCGTCAGTTCGACGCCGTGGTCGTCAAATCACCGCACTGCCAACCCCACATGTACGCCGCGTGGTGCCGTCGCATGCTGCTGATCGACGCTCCCGGCTCCTCCAGCGCGAACCTCCGCTCGCTCGGACACACCCGCTGCCCGCGACCGATCTTCCCCCTGGATGCGGACGTCCCCTTCACTCCCGTCGTCCAGCTATACTCACGCGAACGGCGTGGCTGATCGGCCGGTTTCCCAAAGCCCGCCGGACTTATCTTGTCATGGAACCCCTGAGAAGGAACACCGATGAGGATTCGTGAGATCCGCTGCGCGGGCCTGCGCGGCGCGACGCCGGAGGGCGGCTGGAGCAACGAACTGCGACCGGAGGACTGCGTCCACACCCTGGTGACGGTTCACACCGACGAAGGTGCGGTCGGCCTGGGCAGCGTCTTCACCAACGATCGCCTGGTGCAGGCCGCGCTCGACGTGCTGGAGCCACTCTATCGCGGCGAAAACGCGCTGGAGCCGGAACGGGTGAGCGAGAAGCTGCACCAGCACATGTTCTGGATCGGCCGCGGCGGTTCGATCACGCACGCGATCAGTGGCATCGACATCGCGCTCTGGGACCTGCTGGGCAAAGCCACCGGCCAGCCCGTCGGCCGACTGCTGGGCGGTCGCTATCGCGAACGCGTGCAGCCGTACGCGTCGCTGCTGATGGATGAACCGGAGCGGATGAGCGACCATCTGCTGCGCGTCAAGGCGCAGGGCTTTCGCGCATTCAAGATCGGCTGGGGGCCGTTTGGCCGGCGCGACGCGGCGACGGACGAAGCGATCGTGGCCGCCGCTCGCGATGCCATCGGCGCGGACTGCCACCTGATGGTCGACGCGGGGGGTAGTGACGCCCACTGGAAACGCGGCTACAAGTGGGCCCTGAATACCGCGCGTATGCTGGCCCAGTACGACGTGACCTGGTTCGAGGAAGCGTTGGAGCCCGACGCGCTGGAGGACTTCATCCGCCTCCGCGAACACTCGCCCGTGCCCATTTCCGGCGGCGAAGTGCTCACGCGGCGGCAGGCCTTCCAGCCATGGCTGCAGCAGCGGGCCTTCGATATCGTCCAGCCCGACGTCACGAAGGTCGGAGGCCTCAGCGAAGAACGCCGCATCGCATGGATGGCCCAGGATTGCGGAGTGCAGTTCGTGCCCCATGGCTGGAACACGGCCGTCGGATTGGCTGCCGACCTGCAACTGGCATCGGCGATCTCCCAAGTCGACTTCGTCGAATACCTGACCGGCAGCCCGTTCATCGACGAGATCACCCAGGGGGGCTGGCAGCTCGACGCCGACGGCATGCTGGCCATCCCCTCCAAGCCCGGCCTAGGCCTGGAACTGGACCTCGACGCGGTCGCACGATACACGGGCGGAGCCAAGCTCTTCTAGCCTCGCACGCGCGGCGGACGACGAATCTACAGATCCTCACCGGCCATGATCACGCGACCAATCCGCTGGCATGCCGCTTTCGAGAACCGGTTGGGTGATGGCGTCCCACGGGTACGGGAAGCGACCAGCACGGTCGCTTTCCCCGCCACCTTATTCGTCGCAGCGAGCGGGCCGGCCAGCCACTCTATCGGGACCCGCCATCGCTCGGTTACCGGGGAACGGCAAAGGCCCGTCACACCTGTGGTCGGAGGACTCGATAGACGGCTCGTTATCTCCCCGTGAAGAAATCGGTTTGCCTTGTTCCAGCAGCGGTCTTTTCTCCGCCGGAGTGTACGGACCGAATCACGCCGAGGAGCCTCCAGCATGAACGCCGAGTCGACCGGCAAGCCCTGGACGGGCCGCAGGGTGGTCATCGCCGGTGGCAGCGGGTTCCTGGGGGTCTCGCTGGCGTTCCATCTGGCGGAGCTTGGCGCGGAGGTGGTCATTCTTTCGCGCTCGAAGTCCCGGATGCAGGGCCCTTGGCGGCAGGTGACCTGGGATGGCCGCACGCAGGGGCCTTGGTCGGTTGAGTTGCAGGGAGCCGCTGGGCTTGTGAACCTCGCGGGTCGCAGCGTGGACTGCATCAAAACGCCGGACCACCAAGACGAGATCCTGCGATCGCGGGTCGAATCCACGCGAGTGCTGGGCGAGGCGCTCCGGTCCGTGGCGTCGCCTCCGTCGGTCTGGGTCCAGATGAGCACGGCGCACCTTTACGGCGACCCACCGCGCGAGCGATGCGTGGAGGAATCGGCTTTTGGCTACGGGCTGGCCCCGTTCGTGGGTCGCGCGTGGGAAGACGCTCATCGCGAGAGCCTGCTGCCTGGCCAGCGGAGCGTTTTGCTGCGAACCAGTTTCGTCATCGGCCGCGATCGTGGGGCGGGCGGTGGAGCGCTCGCGCGTCTGGGCTGGCTCGCGCGCATCGGACTCGGAGGTCGCGTCGGCAGCGGCGAGCAGGGCATGAGCTGGATCCACGAAGTTGACATGAATCGCATCCTGGAACGGGCGCTGCGGGTCACCTCCATGGAGGGCGCGTATATCGCATCGTCGCCTTTCCCCGAGCCGCAGGTGGCGTTCATGCGGGAGTTGCGGAATGCGGTCGGCATGCCCATCGGACTGCCGGCGACGGAATGGATGGTTCGTCTGGGCGCTCCGCTGCTGCTACGTACCGATCCGGAACTGGCCCTGTACGGCCGGTATGTGCTGCCCCAGCGACTGCAGCGGGAAGGCTTCGAGTTTCACTTTCCGCGCCTGCCGGAAGCCCTCCGCGACCTGCTGCGTCGGAGTGACAACGGTCGGTCAGCCTAGGCCCAGGCCTCTCTCCTCGGCCGGATGCCGCGGCAGTGCCGACGAGGGAAGCTCCTGGCTTTTCCCGTCCGCTCGTCAAAGCCTCGCCCCATGCTCGCTTGCTTTTCGCCCGAAACCAGCGAGGCAGGGCGCGGATTCCGTCGTACGAGTCAGGCCCTCTCGGGACGGCCCACCTGCGAGATGGTCTTCGCATTCCACGCAGCAGGCCACGATCGCCGGGAAGTTCCCGACCGTGATTCGGTGCGCCGCCGCGACTCCCTGGCCTGGCCGAGGCTTTTCTACCGCGTCTCCGCGGCAGGCAGCGCATTTGGCAGGGACGCTTGGGACCGTGTTCAGATCGGATTACACTGAAGGTTCGCCGCCGGTGGCTCGATGTCGCCCGGAGGCAGGGGCAACCCGCTTGAGGCGGGGCCGGGGAGCGGATGGCTTCCGGGCTGGACGGGCAACGGCGAGACGTGTTCGCGCGAGGCCCCGGATACGACCACGGAGCAGTCCTTTGAGTCAGACGCGACTTGCAGCACGAGCCACTATTGTGTCCTGGCTCGGCGCCGCAGCCCAATACGCCGCGACCCTTGTGTCCACGCCCATCATGATCCATGGGCTCGGGATCGTGAACTACGGACTCTGGTCCCTGGTCTTCGACGTCCTGGGAAGTCCCCTGGCGATGGATATCGGGCTGGGCGGTTCCGCCACCAAGCACCTGGCCGAACTGGAAGCCAAGAAGGACTGGCAGCGTTACGTCAACTGCATCGCGATCGCCCGGAAAGCCACCCGCTGGCAGACGCTCATGCTGTTCCTCATCGGACTCACGCTCGCCCTGAGCTTCCCGTATGTTTTCAACACGGCCGATACGCCGAAAGCCACGGTCTGGTTCGTCGCCATCCTGACGAGCCTTGGTACGTCCGTTGCCATGTATGGCAACGCCAATCGCTGCATCCTGCGATCCAAGAATCGCCACGACATCCTGAATTTTACGGCCAACATGCGAACCCTCTGCATGCAGGTCGCGGGATCGACCCTGATCTATTTCGGAGGCAGCCTCCAGCAACTGGCCCTGTTGTCACTGTTCATGACGGTGGCTTTGCAGTTGTCGCTCTACTATTTTGCGGAACGAAACCTGGCCATCCCGGAAGGGTACCTGCCGCAGCCAGACGAAGACCTCAAGAAACGCATGTTCCGCTTCGGCGGTTCCCTGGTGTTCGGCCAGGTCGCCAAACTGATCTCGAGTCGCTCCGGTCGACTGGTGATCGGCGTGATGCTGGGCACCCAGATGGTCGCCTTCTACGAAGTGGCCCAGCAGTTCACGACGCGTGTCCTGCGACTGGGCACCACGCTGACCCCAGGGGTCATGCCGCTCGCCGCGCGGATGCACGCCAAGGACGACAAAGTCGGCCTGCAGCGCCTGGGCGTGATCTCGGTGCGTCTGCTGCTGATGTTCGGCATCTGCGCCGCGACCATGCTGATTTCGCAGGGCGGCGCCTTCATCCATTTCTGGCTCGACGAAGCCGGATCGAACCGCTTCGAGACCAACACCTATCCGGTGCTGGTCATGCTGGCCATCGCCGTGGCCATCGAACTTCCCAACGTCGCGTCCACGTTCCTGCTGACCGGCATCGGAGCCATCCAGCCGGTGCGGAACTACGCCATCCTCGAAGGAAGCGTGACGCTCCTGCTTTGCAGCGTCCTCGGCTGGTCCCATGGGATCCTGGGAGTAGGCATCGGGATGCTGGCCAGCCAGGTCATCGTGGGGGTTCTTCTGCGTCCCAGAATGCTGGCCAAGAAGATGGAAATCCCGTTTCCGTATTTCCTGCGCGTGGTCGTGCTGCAAGCGATTATCAGCTGCCTGCCGTGCATCGCCGTCGCCATCGGCCTCTACTACCTGCTGCCCCCCACGTCCCTGTGGATGGTGATCGCGGAGGTCGCGGTGCTGGCGGTCCTGGGCATGGTCCCGGCGGCCATGATCGGTCTGGACGCCGAGATCCGCCGCCAACTGTTCACGCCCATCTTCAAGCGTATCCGGGGCGTATTCGCCGGCTAAAAGGGTCGTTCGACCATCGGTCGGCGGGAGACGTCGCGACAGGCCCGCCACCGCTGCGTTTCCCCATCCGTTAGCCGCTCATCAGGTCCCGCAACTTGGCGAGCTTGACGAGCCAGCCGGACGCGCCGCTGTCGAGTTCATAGCCAAAGGTTTCCAGCACCGGTCCGGCCACATCCTGGAAGACCGCGCGGTCCGCCTTCGACATGCGCGTCTTCCACTCGAAAACCTTGTCTTGGTTGACTTCGGTGACTGAATTCTGGTGCCACTTCATACTGACCTCCGGCATGCGTTCGCGCGCCGACTCGTGGTACTGCAGCATCTGCGGTTCGTACTCTTCGCCGAGAAACTTGCAGATCCTGGCCAGGATCACGGCCGGGTCGCGGACCAAGTCCTCGAACCGTACTTCCAGCGTCGCACCGGGAAGCATCGCCGCCATCTTGTGCGCGAGTTCCAGCTTGCGTCGCCAATCCTCCGCGGCGCGAGTCAGGTTGTTCGGCCCCCAGGATGTGTGCATGATCGACAGGGCCACGTCGCGGCCATCGCGCACCAAATGAATGAACTTGGCGTTCGGAAACAGACGGTGCAGCACATCCATCTCGGTCACATAGCTGGGCGTCTTGTCGCCCCAGCGAGGCTTGCCCTCCCGGGCCGCGAGTTCGCCAAAGATCGCGTCCACCACTTCGCTGTAAGTCCGCGGACACCGATCGACCACTGCTTGGATATCCGGCAACAGACGGCCACGTTCCACGAACTTGTGGCGACCGATCTCCTCCAGCAGTCGTCGCAGATTGGCCTCCTCCGCGAGGTCTCCAAACTCATACAGCCGTTTCGCGAACTCCGGAATGAACGCCGACTCGAAAGGCACGCACAGCCGGGAATGGCTGTTGAGCATCAGGCGCAGCAGCGTGGTTCCGGAACGTTGGGAGCCGATGATGAAGAACGGGGATTCCGAGGAAGACATGTTGATAGCCACCAGAGTCCGCGGATGTTTCCAAAAAGCAACAGTCGAGGGAACCGGTTGACCCGGTCTGCTTGCTGCCGACCGCATCCAGATGTGCGTCCCTCGAGAGGTTTCTTAGCTCGCGACGGCCCCCCATTCAAATCGACGCTTCCCGCCGAGTCGGTCTTTGCGCGGCGGTGCGGTAAAAGCAAGGGTCGGCACGAAGAGGTCGCCGGGATCGAGAAGGCTTCTGGAGAAGAAAGAGGCAGAGAGGCGGCGGCGCAGGGGGTCCGTCATGAGAAAATCCAGCGATGCCGGAAAGCCGGCGTCTGCTGCACAAGCTGCTAACGCGCGTCCTCGCCGTGGGTCTCCAGCCAGTCCACGGAGAAGCGAGCCAGCGAAATGGCGGCATAGCCATCGCGCTCGAACAACACGCCAATCCCCCCCTCGCCCAGGTTGACCAGGTTGGAATAGGCCGCGGCGCCCGCATGGACCACTCGCCGCACGGGCCACGATCGTCCCTCATCGACGCTCGACCAGACCGCCAGACGCTTTCGCTCCCCTCCCCACGGACTGGAGAACAGAATGCGACTGACCGACGTCGCGTCGACCGGATCGGCCCAGGAGTAACGCAGCGCGTTGGCCTGGCAGACCGGCGTGTCGAGCGACTCGTCCAGATAGACCTTTCCCCAATGCAACCCGCCGTCCTCGCTGATCGACATCGCGCGGCAGTTCCGGCCGTGGTACGAACGCATCACCTGCAGCACCGAACCATCGGAGCGTTCGACCAGCGACGACTCGTTCGTGCGGTCCTCCTGCACGCCGCCCATCAGCCAGCTCGCACCCTGGTCGTCCGAGTAGATGACGTGCGATCGGTAGGGATGTCCCTCCGCCTCATGGTCGGAATGATTGCAGGGAATGAGCAGCCGCCCCGCATGAGCTCCGCGTGTCAATTGGATCGCGTTGCCGGGCCCGGTCGCGTACCAGCGCCAATGCGGCTGGCGAACGCTCGCGCTGATGTCCCGGGGTCTTTCCCAGGTCCCTCCCTCGTCGCGCGACGAAGTGACGTACACGCGTCGCGGCTGCCGGCTGGTGCCCGCCATGATCGTGCCCTCGTGGTCCGTTCCCAGGTTCCACGTCATCAGCAGCCAGACCGCGCCCGTTTTTTGGTCCAGTACCGGACAGGGATTGCCGCAAGTGTTGTCACCATCGTCCCAGACCACCTGCAGCGGCCCCCAGCTCGCGCCGTTGTCAGTCGAACGCTTGAGCACCAAGTCGATCGGACCACTGTCGCCACCCGTGCGGGCTTCGCAGAAGGCCAGCAGCGGATCGGCGTGGGCGGGTGAGTCGTGCACGCCGTCGATCAGCGTCCACTGCCGCAGCACCGACTGCGGGCTCTCGGAGATGGCCTGCTTCAGCTCGGTCAGGCTCCAGCTGCGCGCCACCGGGAGCAGG
>CAZUJM010000021.1:12648-15963 GCA_964620405.1 uncultured Pirellulaceae bacterium
GCCAGCAGCGTCCCCTGCTTGGACCGCACGATCGCGGGAATGCGATAGTTGTCGTAACCGCCCTGGCCGGCCACGAAGAGATCCATCCGCGCAGGCTCCGCCCCGCAGGCTGGATTCGCGCCGAACAAGGGGCCCCAGGCCAGCGCGTACAGCAGCCGCAACCAAAGCCGCAGCAGGAATGGCGCGAGAGACGGAGTTATGCCGCTCGCGGCACGAGCCGGGACGCGATGCTGGAGGAGTTTCATGGTACCGTTCCCGTCAGTACCAAGCCCCCCAGAGATCGTTTGCCCGGAGCCTGGCGTTAGAGGACATCCACGCTTTCATCGGCCGCCTTGTCGGCCACTTCGGCCAGGGCCGCGAAGAACCAGTCGCGATCGGCCGAACCGGTCAACGAATCGACGGCCGAACCGTCGCTCTTCACCGTCACGGTGGCTGCGAGCCGCGGCACACCCGTGCCTGCTCGCAAGCGACCCTGCCGCGTGGCGTAGTCATCGGCCGAGTCCCATTCGGCGAGAATGGCGACCAAGCTGGCCGGCAGCGCGTCGTAGTTCGTCGTGCCGGCAATCAGCAGGTCCTCACCGACGCCGCCCGTCAGCGTATCCGCTCCCGCGCCGCCCAGCAACAGATCGCGGCCGTCACCGCCCGACAAGGAATCGTTGCCTCCGCCGCCCACGAGGATGTTCGCCAGGCTGTTGCCCGTCAGCGTATCCGCCAGGGTCCCGCCCAGCACGGCTTCCAGCGACGAACCGCCCGACAGCGTCAGCGACAAACTGCCCGCTCCCAGGTTCTGCGCGGAGGCGCTGGAGAGATCGACCACCACGCTCTTCTTCGTGGTGCCCGTGAAGTCCAGCCAGTCGACACCGCCCTCCGTATCGACCACCGTGTCCGCCCCCAGGGCGACATCAATGTCGAACAGATACGCATCGTTGCCCGCGTTGCCGTTCAGCGAATCGGTGCCGGCACCACCCGCCAAGCGGTCATCGCCGTCGGCGCCCACCAGCGTGTCGTTACCCGCATTCCCTTGCAGAAGGTTGGCCAGGCCGTTGCCGGTCAATGTGTCGCCCAACCCGCCACCGAGGACATGCTCGAAGGCCGAGTCGCTGGCGAGGGTGAACGAAAGGAAGTTGTTCACGGTCTGCGTGGAGGTCAGGCCGAGGTTCAACGCGATGCTGCGGGTCGTCGTGGCGGCGAAGTCGAGCGTATCGGCGCCGCTCGCGTCCGAAAGCGTATCGGAGCCCAGGGCGGCGTCCGCATCGAAGACGAATGTATCGTCACCGCCGGCGCCTTCCAGCACGTCGTCCCCCGCTCCACCTGTGATGCGATTCGCGAGCGAATTGCCGGTCAGCGAGTCGTTGCCGGCGCCGCCTTCGACGTTCTCCACCACCGAGGCGCCGGGCAGGGTCAGCGTGTGGTTGCCGTTGACCACCTGAGCGGTCGTCAGCGAAAGGTTGAGCGTCGCGCCCACCGTCGCAGTGGTCGCGTACGTGATCGTGTCGGTACCCGCCGAATCGCTGATGGAGTCGCTGCCCAACGAGGCATCGGCGTCAAAGACATAGATGTCGTTGCCCGCCTGTCCGTTCAGTAGGTCATCGCCAGCACCGCCTACAAGCGTGTCGTTGCCGTTGCCGCCAGCCAGGGTGTCGTTGCCATCACCGCCATCGATCAGATTCGCCGCGCCGTTGCCGGTCAGCGTGTCGCCCAAGGCACCACCCGTCAGCTGCTCCACCTGCGCACCACCCACCAGGGCCAGCGTCAGGTTCCCATTCACCACTTGCGACGTGCCCAGCCCGAGGCTGAAGACGATCGCCTCCGAGGTCGTCCCCGAGAAGTCGATCCGGTCGGTGCCCGCCGAGTCGGCGATGGTGTCCGAACCGAGGCTCGTGTCCGCGTCGAACACATAGACGTCGTTCGCGCCCAGGCCGCTCAGCTGGTCGTTTCCTCCGCCGCCCGCCAGCGTGTTCACCAGGGTGTTGCCGGTGATCTGGTCGGCCGCCGTCGATCCCGTCACGTCCTCGATCGCCGCCCCGGAGGTGAGCACCAACTGCAGCCGCGGATTCAGCGTCTGCACGGTCGTCACTCCCAGGTTCACCACGACACCCGTGTCACTCGCCGAGAAGTCCAGCCGATCGATACCGGCCGAGTCGCTGATCGTGTCCTTGCCGAGTGGATCGTCGGCGTCAAAGACATAAGTGTCCGCTCCCGCGCCGCCCGTGAGCGTATCGTCGCCCCCGCCGCCCGTGAACCGGTTGGCCAACGTATTGCCGGTCAGCCCATCGTTGAGCGGAGTGCCGACGATGTTCTCGATCGACGCGTTCGAAAGGAATCGCAGCGAGAGATTCGCGTTCACCACCTGCTGCGTCGTCAGGGAAAGGTTGACCGTCGCGGAAAGCCCCGTGGTCGCAGAAAAATCCAGCAGGTCGATGCCGGATCCATCCGCAATCGAGTCGACTCCGAGTGCCGTATCGGCGTCGAAGGGATACACGTCGTCTCCTCCGCCGCCCGACAGAGTATCGTCACCCGCCAAGCCCACCAGCTCGTTGGCCTCCGAGTTCCCCGTCAGCGTATCGGCCAGCGACGTGCCCGTCAGCCGATTCATGGAACTCGACGAAGCCAAGGTGACGCGGTGATTGGCATTCACCACCTGCTGCGTGGTAACGCCCAGGTTCAACGTCACGCCGAGCGTGGTGGTCGACGAGTAGTCGACGTGGTCGATGCCCGAGGAGTCGGCGATCGTGTCGCTGTCCAGGTCAGCGTCGGCATCGAACCGATAGAGGTCGTCGCCATCGCCGCCCTGCAGGCTGTCGTTGCCCGCATCGCCGTGCAGCGTATCGGCCAGCGTGCCACCCGTCAGCGTGTCGTTACCCGTGCCGCCCCGAAGCCACGCCGCGATGTCACCTGCGGTGATCGCGTCGTCGCCAGCCCCCGCGCGGAATCGCATCGACGTCGCCGTCGAGGAATTGATCGTGTGATCGACGCCATTGAGCACCACCTTGTCGGGGGCGACACTGATCGTGTCGTCACCCCGGGTACCGTGGACGTACACGGTCGTCCCGTCGCTGCCCAGGTAGACTCCGGCAATACGCGTCGTGTTGTCGGAGTTGAAAGGGTCGACGTCGGATTCAACGACGGCGTTGCCGGAGTCGACGACGACAAGCAGGTCGTAGTCGTCGTCCGTCTCGGCGATCTCGCGACCGGGCAGCGGCAGTTCACCCACGCCGGATCCCAGCGTGAACACCTTCGTGTGCACGCCTGTCAGCAGATCCGCCGCGTCGCTGATGGTGGCGTCCACCTTCAGCCGCGTGTTGGAGGTGCGGC
>CAZUJM010000021.1:15973-26464 GCA_964620405.1 uncultured Pirellulaceae bacterium
GTGTCACCGGCATCGAACAGTCCGTCGGGGGAGAGCACAACCGACAGATCGAACGCCGAGACGTCCGTGCCACGCACCTCGTAGGTGACACTCAGCGTCGCGCCATCCGACACTTCCGCGCCCAGAACGACCAGGTCCGAGCCCGCCAACTGCCAGCCGATATCGGCCAGTCCAGCCAGATCAAGTGCCGTCAGATTCGAACGCGTGCCCAGCGTAAGGATCGGATCCATGAGCGTGGCCTCGCCGCCATCCTGGACGCCATCCGCCCAGTGCGCATGCTGGGAGTCCAGCGGCACATCTCCCGCTCCATCAAACTCGGCCGCAGAGGAGGATCCGGTGAAGGTGTTGGTCGCCGTGTCCACCAGCGTCGTCCAGGAGGGCGAGATGCCGAAGCCCAACAGGTGGACCAGCTCATGCATGGCCACCGTCAGGAAGTCGGCTTCGTTCGCATCCAAGCCCGTCGTGGTCTCGCCGAAGTGCCAGTTCACGCCGCCGTTCGTGGTGAAGGCGATGGAGCCGCCCCAGGGTCCGAAATCGGTCTTGGGCGAAGCCAACGCGCCCGGCTCTCCACGCGCGGCGACCGTGTTCAGCCATGCCTGCGTGCCCGATGCCGACCAGCCACCCGGACCGCCCACCCCCAACGTACTCCCCGTCAAGTCCCGGCCACCCGCGTACACCAAGATCGTGTCGGCCGGAATCGTCGCGTCCGCCACCGTGGTCAACGTGCCCGTACCAGGCGAGTAGAAGCTGTGCGACCAGCTGTTGTCGAAGCCAAATCCGCTCGGCCCCGGCACGATCGCCGCCAAGTCGTCGCTGAAGTGGTTGACGATCGTGTCCGCAGCCAGCTGGAGCAGATCCCGCTTCGCCTGGGTATCAAAGAAGTTGCCCGCGTCGTGCGAGTAGTCGATAACCATCGACACGGTCAGCGCCTGTCGCTCTTCCAAAGCCTCCAGGCAGCTCCAACGCGACCGACGACCGCGCCGGGCGACGGTTCGCGAGGCCGAAGTCAACGCCGGGCCTTGCCCCGCGGCTGTCGGATGGCCCACGCCTGCCTGGTGGGAATTACCTCGCGGCCCTCGCTGGGAAAGATGGCCTGCCAGGCGACTCCACCAACGGGAGCGTCCCTCGTCCTGCGTCTGCTTGTGTCTCATGGTCACGGTCGGCCTCATCCTTTTTTCCGATAAGCGGGCAGTGCACCCTGCTATCGGCGTGCCAATTCGAACTACCGACGGGACCTCGCCAGCAAAACATCCCAGCTTAACAGCCAGAACTCTTCCACGTTATCGAGGACCGTCGCACGACGCAACGCGTCGGTGATTTATTTCTTGAACAGAGGGGGCTCCTGACCGGCCATTCGGGGACGATTTTCGGTTGACCCCCTGATGGACCTTCGGTACGCCGCAGCGGCGTTGGGGTTCGGGAAAGGGCTAGCGGAGTCACTTTTTTTGTGGTGCTCCACAGGTCCACGCCCGCTACCGGCGACCGGGACAGCGCGCCGGAGAGTGCGGAGCGGCACGCCTGGGCGCACGAGGCGCGGCGAAAAGCGCGCCGCGCGCCCATCGCGGCGGGCTCGCACCTTACGCCGCAGGCGGCTGCGAACAGGCCCGAGGACCACGGGGGTATGGCAGCCCCGCGCGTCTCCCTGCACAATGCGTCACCACGCCGGTCATCCGATCGACCGGCCCCTCCCGCAACTCTTCCACCTCCCTCTTCGCAATCAGGCTCCCCGCGCATGGCCAAGCAGCCCCCCCGAAAACGACAACGGTCCATCGCCATCGTCCCCGGAGCGACGGCGCTGACGATCTCGGGCTCCGATCCCAGCGGCGGCGCGGGACAGCAGGCCGACCTGAAGGTCTTCCAGCAACTGGCCGTCTATGGGATGTCCGTCCTAACGCTGGTCACCGTCCAGAATACGCAGGGGGTGAGCCAGGTGCAGGTCCTGGCCCCCGACCTCATCGAGGCCCAGATCGACGCGGTGCTCGCCGACATCCCGCCCAACGTGATCAAAGTCGGAGCCCTCGGCACGGCCGAGGTCGTGCGCGCGGTCAGCCAGCGACTGCAGGACGTGGAATGCCCGATCGTGGTCGACCCGGTGCTGGTCAGCAAGCACGGCCATTCGCTGGCGGAGGAGGACGTGGTGCAAGCCTATCGCGACCACCTGCTGCCCCTGGCCTGGATGGTGACGCCGAATCTGCGTGAAGCGGAACGACTGACCGACCTCACGATCGACAGCGAGTTGACGGAGTCGCAGGCCGTCCATGAACTGCTGCAGTTCGGGGCGCGGCATGTCTTCATCAAGCTGGGCGCGCGCGATGGCAAATCGCTGCACCTGCTGAGCGGCGAGGAGCACAACACGGTCATGGCGCTGCCACGACTGGACGCCAACAACACGCACGGAGCGGGCTGCGTGCTCTCCGCGGCCATCGCGGCCACGTTGGCCCTGGGCGAAACCGATGCCCAAGCCGCCGCCGACTTCGGCATGCAATGCGCCTTCCACGCCATCCATCTCAACACTGAACTGGGCCGAGGCATCCACCCCGTCGAAATCCGCGGCATCCCGCGCAACGAGTAGTCGGCACACGCCGTGTGCCGAAGTAACGAGCACAAGCCCTCGCATCCAAACGCCATGCGAGGTCGCCTGCCCGTTTCGCATCTCAAGCACTCGGCGACGTCACCAACCGTTGTGGGCGTTCGCGACGACCGTTGAGCATCGTGCCCACCCAGGTGTAGCGTACACAGTACTCATAGGTCACCAGCAGGATGGCGAACACGAGCAGGTTGACGAAAAGGAACTTGGGCAGCGCGGCCACCGGCCAGTTGCGCACGAGCCCCTGCACCAGCACGACCAGCGGCTGGTGGATCAGGTACATCCAGTAGGCGGCGTCGGACACATAACGAACGCCCGCGACCGGTCGGTTCAGCAGCGCGTGGAACATGCCCATCAAGCCGAACGTCATGCTCCAGACGTAAGCGGTCTGCACGAGTGCGGCCCATCCGGGACTGGCCTTCGTCGCCAAACCGACCGGCAGCAGCACGAGGAGCCCGGCGAGCAGCAGCGCGATCCAGTGCCGACCGAGTTTCGCTTCCTCATCGCCGACGACATGGTAACAGACGCCGAAAAAGAAGAAGCAGGCGTAGTACACCAGCAGGTGCGGCGGCGGCAGAATGGCCGTCGAAGTGTCCGGCCCGAAATGTTCGCCCATGCCTCCCATGAACGGCTGCATGGCGAGCGTCCCCCAGGGCAGCAACCAGCAGGCGATGAACGCCACGCGCGGTGACAGCTTCCAGTCTTGCCCGCAGGCCACACGGCAGAGACCCGCCGCCGCGCAGAACAGCAGCAGCATCCAGCAGAGGTGCCAAAGAAACCAGAGATGGTGGAACACGCCGGTGTTGAAGAGTTGGAATCCTTCGCCTCCGATCGGCAGTCGAAAGCGATCAGATCCCAGGAACGCCCAGTAGCCGCGGACCAGTTCGCGCGGCGAGTTGTCCGCGGGTTGAGCGGACGGCTCCAGCGGCACGGTGGTGAGCCCGGTGAGCAGTTGGCGCACGCGTTCACGTCCTGCCTCCACCACTTCCTGTTCCGGTTCGGGCAGCGCGAGCACCCCCAGGATCCACTGGGTCACTCCCCACGGCAGGAAAGCGGACGACAGGGGCGGCCTGCCGTCTTTGTTGCGGTGATTCGGATCCGCGCCTTTTTCCAGCAGTCGCCCTACGATTCGGTCATGGCCCAGGAACACGGCGGCATGGAGCGGCGTGTTGCCGTCCGGGTTCGGCTGCCCCGCCTTGGCCCCCTGCTCCAGCAACGCGTCGACGATCGCCTCGTTGCCCAGCAGGCAGGCCCAGTGCAGCGGCGTGATCTTCCGTGAACTGTCTGGCGCTTCGATGTCCGCGCCCTGCTTCAGGGAGTCCTTCACGGCCGCCAGATCGCCCGCGCGAACCGCCTTGATCAGCGGCTCCTTGAACTCCGCCGTCGATCCCCGCCCCAAAGATGCCCCCCAGGACATCAACAGATCCATCGCAGGAATGATCGTCCCCAACCCCAGCAGCAACGGAAGTCCGATCCGGAACAGTCGCTGCTTCACGAGTTCACCCATCCCGCGTTTGCGGAAGATCATCATCGTGAAGAAGCCGCTCAGCAGGAAGAACAGCGGCATGCGAAACCCGTGAACCGCGTCCAGGAAGATGCCGAACAGCGGGCTCTGCTGCCGATCTTGCACCGGCCAAAAACCCGGCAGGAAACTCAACGATGCATGCAGGGCGATCCCCAGCAGCATCGCGAACGCGCGCAACGCATCCAGGTCATGCCGTCGACTTCTATCCGCCGAAGCCACCGTCGATGAGGCCATCGAAACAAACCTTGTGCGGGAAACTCGCGAAGAAGCAACGCCCCGATTGGCAACTCAGTTGTTGCTGCGCACGGGTCGATACTGGTTGACCCAGGCGAGGAAGGGAGTCACATAGCGGGTCTGCACCCAGACCTTGCCTTGGCCGGCGAAGCGGCAGACGAGTCCTTCGCCGCTGAAGAACAGCCGCTTGAAGCCGCCTCCGCGCAGGCCCGGCAGCACGTCGACACGATACTGCAGCGTATCCTCGAACGCGACAACGAACCCCGTATCCACGAGAAACTCGTCGTGGACATCGTACTCGAGAATCGCGCCGTAGGAACTGAAGAAGACATCGCCTTGGCCGGAGGCCTTGAGCAGCACGAGGCCTTCGCCGCCGAAGAAGCCTTTCGCTCCCTACCAAGAACCGGTCACTTCCACCCCGGCGCTGTTCGCCATGTAGCCGCCCCGCTGCAGCAGCAGCGAGCCGCCGGTAAGCCGATAGTGGCAGACGTCGCCCAGATGGCCCGGGGCGAACTGCACTTCGCCCGCTTCGGCTCCCGCCGTGAACGTGTTCACCACCAGGCTCTCGCCCCCGAACATGCGACCCAGCGACTTCATCGCGCCGCCCTTGAGGCCCGCCTTCAGCGTCACTCCCGGTGACATCGTGGCCATCGCCGCCGGTTCGGCATACACCGACTCGCCCGGCCGCAACCGTACGTTCAGCATCGAAAAATCAGGACGCAGGGCGACCTCGAACTGCAACTCACCGGACATGCCTGCCATCTCCTCGTGTTTCCCGCCGTGTTTCCCGTGACGCGAGCGTCCTTGCGTCAGCGAGGCTTGAGTTCAGCGCGGCTTAAGTTTCGGGCCCAGCATGTGTCCCAGGCTGGGCGGATTGTGACTCTGGCAATACAAGCGTCCCTGGCCGCGAAACTTGCAGACCAGCCCTTCGCCGCCCAGGAAGCTGCCAACCAAGCTGCGACTCGCCTTCCCGATCTCGAACTGCAGCGTATCCTCGAACGCCACGATGTGCCCCGTGTCCACCGTGTAGTCGCCCGCGACATCGACGGCGTAGATCGCGCCGTAACTGCTGAGGAACAGGTCCCCCGTCCCCCGGCACTTGACCCAGAACATCGACTCGCCGCTGAACAGCGCCGAAGTGAACCCCTGCCACGACGAATCGATATCGATGCCCGTGGTGGACGCCAGCCAGCTGGATCCCTGCACGATCAGCGTGCCGCCACTCAAGACATGGTGCGTACAATCGCCCAGCAGCGTCGGCGCGATGAGCAGCGTTTGCTGCGGCCGCTGCGCGGTGAAATGGTTGAGGAAGAAGTTCTCGCCGGAAAGCATCCGGCGCAGGCCCTTCATCAAGCCACCGCCGCCACGCGACTGGCTCGTCGTATTCACCACCAGCCCCGGCGACATGGCGATCATCGACCCCACCTCGCAGGTCAACGTCTCACCGGCGTCCAGCGTGAAACGCACCGCCGTCGCCGCGGGTCGACATAACATCTCATGCTTCATGGCGTCGCTCGCTTCCTAGGACCATTCCTTCGCCGCGCCACCTGCGTGGGTCGGCTCAATCGCGTGCCGGCGGCTTAAGGGACTGCCGGTGCCGGTGACCGCTTAAAACAGGTGCGAGTTCGTCCAGGCGGCCAAACCGCCGAAGGATCGCGACTGCAGGTAGATCTTGCCTCGACCGTGGACGCGTGTGACGAGTCCCTCACCGCTGAAGAAGCTGGTGAAGATGCCGCCGGCCATGGCCACCTTGATGCCGATCGTCGGTTCGTAGGCCACCAGATGGCCGGAGTCGACGATGTACTCGCCATCGACTTCACGCTCGAAGATCGCACCATAGGCGCCGAACCAGACGCGGCCGTGGCCGGACACTTTGAGTCGAAAGAGGCCCTCGGTCGCCACGAGGCTGCGGAGTCCGGCCCAGCCGAGCGAGAGCCGCACCGTGGGTTCGCAGGCCAGGAACGCGCCCGGTTGCAGCAGCAGCGTCTCCCCCCGCAGCTCCCGACAGGCGATATCGCCGGGAAAAGGCTGCGTGAGTACCAGTGCCCCGCCATTCATCGCCTGGAACTCGTTGACGAACATCGACTCGCCCCCGGCCAGCCGACGAGCGATCCCGCCCAGTGGCCCGCCGTTCCAGCGCGTGCTCATCTCAATGCTCGATTCCATGCTGGCCATCGCCCCCGCCTCCGCCACAATCCGCTCGCCGCCCGAAAGACGAACACGCAGATGCGCAAACGCAGGCCGATCCCGAATCTCGACTTCCATGGTCTACTCTCTACTCTCTACTCTCTGTCTCTGTCTCTGTCTGTTCTTTTCCCGACTCGCCGCGCAGGGCAGCGCGAGCACGCTCCAAGTCCACCTCCAGCTTGTGGTACTCCTTGCGTTCCAGAGTGCCCTCGAATTCACGGATCGTGCGAACGCGGTCTTCGTGCTGCGGGTGGGTGCTGATCCAGGCGACAAGGCCCGGCAGGTCGCCCTCGTCCTTCTTGAGCTTCTCGAAGAAGCTGGCCATCTCGTGGGGGTCGAGGCCTGCGGCATGCAGCATCCGCGCGCCCTCCAGGTCGGCTTCGGTCTCCGCGCGGCGGCTGTAGCTGGTGAGGATCGACTCTTGGGCAACCTGGGACCCGAGAGCCAGCAGTCCGCCCACGTCGCCGATCATGAACTCCACCGCCGCCACAATTCCCAGCGACTGCCCGACGCTCTGCAGGCCGTGTCGCAGCGTGGCGTGCGCCATCTCGTGCGCGAGTACACCGGCCAGCTGTTCCGCGCTGTCCGCTTTCTCGATCAAGCCGCTGAAGACGACAATCTGGCCGCCCGGCAGCGCAAACGCGTTCACATCGTCCTTGCGTACGACGCGAACGCGAAAATCCATCTCGGGGATTTTGGCATGCGGCTTCAGTTGGTCCACGATCTGCGTCACGAGTACCGACGCCGGATGATCCGCATTGAGCCGCTCGCCGACATCCATCGTCTCGATTGCCATGCGACCGATCTTCTCGTCAAAGCTCAGCGGCAGCGCGGTGACGGCGTTTCGCGCCGCGGCCATCATGCCATAGTAGCCGGCGACCAGCAGCAGGCTGGAGACGATCGCGAAAACGGTCACCCCGGTCAGAAAACGCCGCCCTTCGCGACGCTGCTTGCCGCGCAGAGCGGCCAACTGTTCGGTGAGCAGTCCGTGCGAGTTTCCTTCCAAGGCCTGCGCGAAGCCAGGAGCTTCGCTGAACAGTGTCAAACTGCCGTCCGTGGTCCGGCAGAAGACCATGCGTCCGGAAGCGCCGCCCAGGTCGAGCACGCACTGCGACAACGGAATCGCGAAACGATGCACCCGTCCCGCCCCCGCGTCCGCCGAGAACTCCGCATCCATGGCCATGGTCTCGGCGACAACTTCGGTCCGCGTCACGCGCAGCATCGCGCCCCAGCGGCCGCCCGGCAGCGACGCATGGAAGACGCCACCCTGGAACTCATCGTCCATCGACCAACACTCCCGCACGCCAACGCAGCACCCGGAACGCCCGCACGTTTTCCGGAAGCCGCCCCCTTGCAACACCGTGCCCAGCATCATGCCACATTTGCCGGGCGCGGACTACGCCAGAACCGTCTCCGGCCGGCCCGTTCCTGGAGGATATCGCCCGGGAGCCAGCCGACCGCGATTTCCGCAACACACACCTCACCGTTGTTCCGCCCCCCACGCCCCTCTAGAATCGGGGCCTCCGCAGGCCGTCCCCTTCCCGGCAGCATCACTTCCCAGGCCGGAGTGCCTTGCCCCATGCGCGTCCATCGACCACTTCTGTGCTTCCTGATCGCCTGGCTCCTCGCGGCCCAGGACGGCTTGGCCGCGGATCGCAATCGGCCCATCGTCATCGCGCACCGCGGCGCGTCAGGTTATCGGCCGGAGCATACGATGGAAGCGTATCAACTGGCGATCGAGCAAGGGGCCGACTTCATCGAGCCCGACGTGGTGATGACCAAGGATGGTCAGTTGCTGGCAAGGCACGACGCGCTGCTGGCTCGCGTGGAACTGGAGGCGTCGGGCGAGATACGCCGCGAAGCGGGCCAGCCGGTGATCGATCCGAGCGGCACGAGCACGAACGTCTGGTTGCTGCCCCAGTACGCAGATCGCCTGCGAGTCCGCGAGGTCGACGGGCACCGGGTGGGCGGTTGGTTCGTCGAGGACTTCACGGCCGCCGAAATCCGGGCGGACGTGCGAGCGCAGGAGCGGCTTCCCGAACTGCGTCCCGCGAATACGGCCTACAACAACCTGTATGTGATCCCAACGCTGGCCGAAGTCCTCGACCTGGCCCGGGAACACAAGGTCGGCGTCTACGTGGAAACGAAGCATCCCACGCACTTCCAGCGACTCAGTGAAGCCAGCGGCTTGCCCCGCATGGAGGATCAGTTGGTGCAGGTCCTGCACGACAAGTTTGGGAAGCTGCGCGAAGCTCCTGTCTACATCCAGTCGTTTGAAGTCGCAAACCTGCAGTACCTGAACCGGCACACCGAATTGCGGCTCATCCAGTTGATGACAGCTTCCGGTCAGCCGCAGGACTTCCGATTGAACCGGGATGTTCGCACCTACGCCGACCTGGCGCGGAAGGATCCCCAAGGCTTGCCATTCGTCAAATCTTACGCCGACGGCTTGGGCGTTTCCATCGACTTGGTGCTGCCGACAGATGCGGAGTCGCCCGAACCGACGACGTTGGTTCCGGACGCGCACCAACTGGGGCTGGAGGTGCACCTCTGGACGTTCCGGGCCGAAAACCATTTCCTGCCACGCTCCTACCGATCCAGCGAACGCCCCGCCGATCTCGGCAACCTGCCTGGACGAATCGACCTGTTCCTGAGGCTGGGCGTCGATGGCATCTTCACGGACCATCCGGACCTGGGCGTGCAAGCGGTGGTCCGCAGCCGCCGTTGAACACGGCGGCTCAGTCACCCAGCCGCCGTTGAATGCGGCGGCCTGGCAACACAGCCGCCGTTGAATGCGGCGGCTTGGTAATACAGCCGCCGTTGAACGCGGCAGCAGAAAAGGTGCATCCTCGGGCAGGCTTCTGTGCCTGGCTTGCGGCGCTGGATCGGAGCCAGCGTCGAGTGTCCAACGGTGCGCCGATCCGCACAGCGGTTGACCACAAGCGGGACGAAAGAGCGCAAAAAGCTCGTTCGGGGCCGCCGCATACGGTTTGGCACAATTGTTTCTACATCGAGCGGCCGTGGATCACGGACGCGTCCGGGAGGCGACCAGCGCGACCAGATTCCCACCACGTACTTCCCGCAGACGCAAGTTCTTCCGCGAGGTCGCTGGCATGGGTTTTCTCCGACGAAACTGGGATCGTTTATTCCGACGTACGAAGCGAGCGCACGGCTTAGGCAGGCGTGGGAGTGGAGGTCGTGCGACGGCCTCGCGTCCGCACGTGGAGTTGCTGGAGGGGAGGCAACTGCTGGCGGCTTCGAATGTTGCCGTGAACTATCGTTCGGGTCAGACGTTCGTGACGTGGACAGAGGACGCGGCGGCCAGTGGCGAGCAGTACCACGTCTATCGCTCGGCGTCGCCGATCACGACGGAGACGCTAGCGCAGGCGGAGCGACTGACGAACCGCTGGGGAGCGTTGGGGGAGGATACATCGCGGCATTACCTGACGGGTGCTGGCGGCCCGACGAATTTCGTGATCAGCGACCTGGGCGCGCCGCTTGGCGACGGCCAAGGGCTGTTCGTGCACACCGTGCAGGCCGGTACGGGCGGCGATGCGTTCTACGCGGTAACGCAGGTGACGGGAGGAGTGGAGAATCGCACGATTGTCGCGGGCGTCAACGCGACGACCACCGCGTTATCGGAACAGGTGGCGACACCGCGTCCGGTGCTGGTGGCCCAGCAGAACGGCGGCCTGGGGCGGCTCTACACGCAGTTCATGGACTACGCTGCGTGGAACCCTACCTACCAGGGTTACGCCTACAACTATACGGTCGCTTTGCCGCAGGGCTACAACCCGGCGACGGCTTACCCGCTGAAACTGGAACTGCATGCGTATGGCGGTCGCTATTTGTACGAACCGCAGGCGATGTACGAGTGGCCGGCGATCCATGTCTTCCCGGACGATCCGGCGGTGAACTATCCGCGCGCGGGCACGATGCAGCATACCTGGTGGTATGG
>CAZUJM010000021.1:26474-31336 GCA_964620405.1 uncultured Pirellulaceae bacterium
GAACTTCACCGAATCGCGGGTCATGCGGGCGGTGGATGAAGTCCAGTCGATGTTCCGCGTCGACGGGGGCTTGGTGCACGCGTTTGGTAGTTCGATGGGCGCGTCGGGATCCGTGTCGCTGGGCCTGCGGTATGGAAACGTCTTCTCGGCGATTTACGCCAGCCAGCCGATGACGAACTATTTTTCCAGCGGTCCTTTCAACGAGGAATGGCCGCGTATCTGGGGTTCAAAAGCGGCGAATCTGCCCATCATCAACCTGGGTCCCCACGCGCAGCACTTGACGCAGTACGGCCAGGGCGGCGCCGCGCCGACGGGCGTCTGGGACTGGATGAACCATCCCCTGCAGATGCAGCGCCAGGGCGGCGCGGGCTCGGCGCTGATGATGTTCGGCCACGGCAAGAACGACAATGTGATCGACTGGGCGACCCAGGGCAAGCCGTTCATCGAGGCGGTGACGCGGGCGCGGATTCCCTTCACGGCCGAGATGCGCGGATACTGGGAACATAACTGGATGGGATTCGGCGGCGCGCACCATGCCATGTGCAGCCGCGGCTATGGCGACCTGGGCGACTTCATCTTCCGCCGCGAAAGCCTCCCCTCGATCAGCTTCGCCAGTGGATCGGGGCCACTGGTTCCTCCCGACACGGGCAACAACCTCTACAACTTGAACATTGTCTGGTCGACCGCGTCGAATCCGTTCGACCTGCCGATCGTCGACCAGGCCTCGCGTTACGAGATCACGCTGGCCAGCACCAGCGGCGCGACGCAAACGGCCGATGTCACGCCGCGCCGCCTGCAGGCGTTCGTGGCCACGCCCGGCGTCCTCTATCGCTACGAGAATCGCGATGCCGCCACGGGAGCGTTGGTCGCCACCGGCACGGTCACGGCCGATCCCTTCGGTCGCATCATCGTGCCCTCGCTGCAGATCCGCACCGGACGCGGCAGCCGGCTGGTGATCACGCCCGCCGACGCCGGTCCCGCGCCCACGCGTCGCGGCATCGACTGGCTTCCCGTCACGACGGACGGCCGCGTCTATCCCTTCTCCGACCAGCTCCCCATCTCGCAGATGAACGCGGCCCAACTGCGATTCGCGGCCACGCGCTATGTGGGCTCGCAGAAGCAGACGACAGGAGAGATCAACCAGCTGCGGGCCATCGATCCCGACTTCGCGCTGCTCCACTACCGGCTCGCCTCCGCCTCCAGCAACCTCGACTACATCCAGTCGACGGGCACCTGGGGCCGGGACTGGAACCTGGTGAACTCGCAGGAGTCGTGGTTCGAGCATTCGATCGTGGACGGCCAGCGCCTCCACAGCAACTCCGACCACTGGGACCTTCACGACATCACGAACCCAGACTTCCAGCAGTACTACATCAACTCCACGATCGCCACGATGCGGGCCACGGGCGCGCAGGGCACGTTCGCCGACAGTTTCACGGCGGGCATCAACGGCCTGCTGGGCCAGCAGACGGGCGATCCGCGCTTCGATGGCACCGGCGCACTGACAGGTCCTTGGCAGGGTCCGAACTGGCTGCAGCGGATGTCCAGCTTCGCGTCAACCGTCGCCGCCGCCTACGATGCCGCGCCCGAAGGGTTCCTCTACATGCCGAACCTCGGTCAGCTCACCAACTCCTGGGCCACCCTGGACCTTTCCGCGATCGACGGCGGCATGCTGGAACTCTTCGCGATGGATGCGCCGGGCTACCTAGCCGACGCGTCCGAGTATTCCGCGGCAATGGACCGAGCACTCGCCCTGTCGCGCGCAGGCAAGGCACTCATCCTGCAGCCCGGCCTGCTGGGGGGCCTCGGCGGCAACCACCGCGGTTTCCTGATTGGCTCCTACTACCTGCTCAAGGGCCAGCGGACGTACCTCAACATCGTCGACGGGGGAGCGGTCGGCATGTACTGGTATCCCGAATACGACCTCAACCTGGGCACGCCGCTGTCGACCACCGCGGCCAGCATGCGAGACTATGACCTCGCGGACGGGACACTCGACCAGGTCTATCGTCGCGACTTCAGCGACGGGCGCGTCTATGTGAACGGCGCCGATGTGTCGCGCACCATCGACCTGGGCAGCGGCACCTACACGCGCGTCCGCGGCACGGGCGGTGGTACGGTCGACGCCACCGATCTCGCCGTCGACGGCTCCTATGTGGGCGGTTCGCTGCTGCGGACCAGTGTCACCGGCCTCGTGACGCTCGCGCCGGGCGAAACGCTGATCCTCAACGGAGCGGGCGGCTCCCCGCCTCCGGTGGACCCGCCTCCTGTTGATCCGCCTCCGGTGGACCCGCCACCCATCGACCCACCTCCGGTCGATCCTCCCGCCGATGGCGACATTGTTCTTCCAGCCGTCGCAGATACCCACCTGACCAACTTTCAAAACCAGAGTGCCAACCTGGGCGGCTACAGCTACCTCCAGTTCTACAAGGCCCAGAACGAACTGTATCGCGACCTGCTGTCCTTCAATCTGTCCAGCGTCCCCGCAGGCACGCAGATCGCCAGCGCGCGCGTGGAACTGTTCCACGTCGAAGGCAACTACGACAACGGTCCGATGGGCGTCCAGATTCGTGCCCTGGCGCGCGGCTGGGAAGAAGGCACGGGCACGGGTCACTTTACGCCAAGTCCCGGCGCGTCGTGGGCCAACGCCGCGACCGGTGTGCCGTGGACAACGCCCGGCGGCGACTTCGTCACCACCAACCTCGGACTCGGCGCCGGCGGCATCGTGGGCTCCGCCACCATCCCCTCCTTCAGCTCGCAAGGCTGGCGTGCCTTCGACGTCACCCTCGCCGTTCGCGGCTGGCTCAGCGGTACACTCCCGAACCAGGGCCTGGCTTTCCTGCCGACCAGTGGCGACTACACCGAGCACCTGTTCGCCTCGACGGAACATTCCAACACGGCGTGGCGTCCGCGGCTGGTGCTGGTCCTCGACAACAGTCCGCCGCCACCCTCCACCACCACCGACCTGCGCGTGCTGTCCGCGACTTCAACGCAGCAGGATACGCTCACCGTGACGTACGAGATCGCCAACGCCGCGGCGCCCGCGTTCCAACTGGGCGTCTACGCTTCGGCCGATCGGCTGTTCGGCAACGATCAGCGGCTCGCGACGCTCGCCATCTCCGACGCCGCGGATCGCACCGTCGGTACGCACACCAAGACGTGGTCGATCGGCACAGCCGCGGGACAGATCGCGCTGCCGGGCGCCGGTCGCGCGGATCTGGCGGGCGACTACCGGCTGTTGGTGGTCGCCGATCCGGACGATGCGATTCCCGAGGACGACGCGACGGGGACGCAGGAGGACAATGTGGGCGTCTACGCGGGAGCCTATGGCCTTGCCAACGGCCCGCTGATGATCCAAGGGAGCGACGCGAACGAACAGTGGACGCTGTCAGGATCGCTCACCGTCTCCCGGAACGGCGAGTCCAGGAGCTACACCACCGGCAGCGGATCGGGAGTCCGCGCGCGGCTGCATGGAGGCGATGATACGCTCAGTGGCCTCGCCCTCGCGCGATCCATCGTCGCCTGGGGCGGCGCGGGGAACGACAGCCTGTCCGGCGGCACCGGCGCCGATACGCTCCACGGCGGCGAAGGCAACGACCAGCTCACGGGCGGCGCGGGGAACGACATCTATGCGTACGACGCCAGCGGATCGCTGGGCATCGACACGCTGAACGAGCAGGGCGGCGGCATCGACCGCCTCGACTTCTCGGCCACCCTGGTGGATGTCACGGTGGACCTGGCCCAAGCGTCGCTCCAGACCGTCCATGCGCAGCTGGGCCTCGTCCTCGGCAGCGACGCCACGATCGAGGAGGTTCGCGGCGGTGCCGGCAACGACACGCTGGCGGGCAATACGCTCGCGAACCGGCTGACCGGCGGCGCGGGCAACGATACGCTGCGCGGTCGATCGGGCGATGACACCTACCTCTTCGACGTCGATGGCATGCTGGGCGTCGATACGCTGCTGGAGAACCCCAATGACGGCAGCGACACGCTCGACTTCGCCGCCACGACCGGTCGCGCCGTGCAGGTGGACCTCGCCCAGCCGGCGGCTCAACTCGCGCAGGCGAACCTGACGCTGGTGCTCGGACGCGGCGACGCCTTCGAGAACGCCATCGGCGGTTCGCAAGCCGACACGCTGCTCGGCAATCCGCTCGCCAATGTGCTCAGCGGCGGCGCCGGCGCAGACAACCTCGCGGGTCGCGACGCCGCCGATACGCTCATCGGCGGCGCCGGTAACGATACGCTCCAGGGCGACGCCGGCAACGACACTTACACGTTCGTGGCCAACAGCGGGCTCGGCAGCGATACGCTCGTGGAATCGCCCGAAGGGGGCAATGACCTGCTGGACTTCGCCAAGACCACGGCAGCCAGCGGCGTGGTCGTCGACCTGGCCCACCCAGCGGCCCAGGTCGTCAACGCCTTCCTGACACTCACCCTGGGCAACGGCTCGACCTTCGAAATGGTTGTCGGCTCGTCCCGCAACGACACGCTCCGAGGCAACGCGGCGGCGAACGTGCTGGTGGGGGGAGCGGGCAACGACACGCTGTTCGGCTTCGGCGGTCGTGACCTGCTGTTCGGCGGATCCGGCCAGGACACCCTCCGCGGCGGCGACGAGGAGGATCTCGTCGTGGCGGCCCACTTCGCCGCGTACCAGGAATCGACCAAGACGTTCCAGCGAGCCGCCCTGGATGCGTTACGATCCGAATGGATATCGCCCGAACGCGACTATGCGACGCGCATCGCCAACCTTCGCAACAACAGCAGCCTGAACGCGACCACGGATGGCAGTGCCGTCGACGCGCTCTTCGGCGAGGCCGGCCTCGACTGGTTCTGGGCCTTCGCGAACGATTCGGCCAGCGACC
>CAZUJM010000021.1:31346-34547 GCA_964620405.1 uncultured Pirellulaceae bacterium
TTAAACTAAGCCGGGCATGGGGTCAGGTCCCAATACTACGCCCAAGGAATCGCCTGCGATGCGATACGCCCTGCTACTACTGTTGCTCTGCTCTTCCGCCGTTGCCACGGAGCCCGCGTTCTACGATCCCGTGGAGAAGAACATCGAAGGATGGACGGTCCGCGTCGATCCACGCTTGCTGGAGGATTCCCAGCGAGAGGTCGCCGAACAGGCATTCGCGGCGTTGACGAACCACCTGCAGCGCGTCAAGTTCATCGTGCCGAAAGACCGCCGCGAACAGCTGCAGACGCTGCCCATCTGGCTGGAGTTGGAGGGCGCGCTGGGCGGCATGCAGTACCATCCCGATCGCGGCTGGCTACTCGCAAACGGCCACGACCCGCGCTTGGTCAAGCATGTGCATATCCCGCAGGCGCGTGAACTGTACGACCCGGCGATGTGGGCCAAGCACCCGTATGTCCTGCTGCACGAACTGGCCCACGCTTATCATGACCAGGTCCTGGGCTTCGAACACCCCGAGATCGTGAAGGCCTATGAGGACGCGCGGGAACGAAAGCGGTACGAGAACTCGCTGCTGTACACGGGCGAGCGAGTCCGGCACTATGGCATGACGGATCCGAAGGAGTATTTCGCGGAAGCCACCGAGGCGTATTTCGGAGTGAACGACTTCTATCCGTTTGTCCGCGCGGAGCTCCACGAACACGATCCGGGCATGTACCAGTTGCTGGAAAAGATCTGGGGAAAGGTGCCGCAGTAACCGTTACACGGACCACCGCGGCCAGCGAACGCACAGCCCCTTTGCCAGCGCTGACGTGTCCGCGCGGATGGTGCGTCGAAACACGGCGTCGGCGGCGCTGCGCGATCGACGCTGGGCAATCGACGCTGCACTACCCACGATGCGGCATGGCGTGGGCCTCCGCCGCCTTCAGCCGTTCGGCATACGATGGCCCCAACCGCTCCGCGATCGACTCCGCCACCTGCAGGATCAGCTTCTTCCAATCGTACTCGGCCGCGACAGCCTGCCGCGCGGCGACTTCCGGCGGTTGCGTGCTGCCGGGAGCCAACGCCTGCTGGATGGCCTGCTCCCACTCTTCGATCGAGCTGGCCAGGGTGATGATCGACTGGTAATCGAGCAGCGATCGAATGCGCGAACCGATCGCGGGCTTGCCACCGGCGAGATACTCGTGCAGCTTCAGCGGATAGATATTGTCCGTGTAGCCGTTCACCAGGTACGGCATCGTGCAGGCATCGAAGTGCTGGGGATAGCAGGCGATGTCCAACCGCGACTTGGCACCCAGGAAGTACACGTTCGGTCGCTTCTCCATCTCCGCGACGATCGCCTTTACCGAAGCCTTGTCGGCAACCAGGCCCGCGTACACGAACGACCATTGCGGATTGCGGTCGGCGAGTTGCTGGAGGAGCGTCCAGTCCAGCTGCGACTTGATGACGCCCGTGTAACCAACGATCGGACGCGGAATTCCCCGCATGTCCGCCGGCAGCGGGCAGGGAGTTGAATAGAGCGGGAAGTCCACGCCTTCGGGAACCAGCCGCATGTGGCTGTTGAGGCCGCTCTTTCGTGCGAGCAGCCCCTGGGAAATCACGAAGACCTGGTCTGCTTCCTGGATTACCCGGCGTTCCTCCGCGCACATGGGCGGCGGGTCGCTCTGGAAGGAATACTCGTCGTCGACGTGGTAGAACGCGAGTTCGTGCTTGCCGACATCGAGCAGCGGAGCGAACTTGTGGTGCCAAAGGTGCAGCAATCCGCGGTGGACTCCGCGTTTCCGCAGCAGGTAGCACGCGCGGCGGTAGCGTGCTTGGAGCAGGAGGGTCCGGACCGATTGCGGACGAAAGACATCGGGAGCCCAGAGTGGCGGATGCACCAGTTGGAAGGACGGCGGCAATCCCTCGGCCAGCATTTCGAGTTCCCGGGCGCGTTCCGCGCGTCCGCTCGACTTCCGCCAGTGCACGGCCGGTTCGAGCCACGCGATTTGGAAGTAGTTCGCGAGCCCGGTCATGACGTAGTGGGGCGTCGTCCAGCGAGAACCGAACGAATGATAGGGCGCGGCCACGATCCCCACTTCAGGAAACAACGGACCGCTGTTCCCCGCCCCGGTGGATGGCACTCGGCCTTGCTCTAAAACGATGGCGTCCGTCACGCTGCCTCCCCAGGCACCAATGAGGTCGAAGCTCCATCGGATCGTTGCGTGCGGTGGTAGTCCACCACGCATCCAAGTCCCACGAAGCCCGACAACCTCCTACTTTCCACTCACCCCGCCTTGATTCGCAACCGGCCGCTTTCCCCCTCCGCGACGCTTCCCCACTCCGGCCATGTAGTTGCGCAGGTCCCGCCAGAAGGCCGAGGGCAGCATGCGGACAAGCCCCTTGAAACTCTTGAAGGGGGCAACGACATGCGGAGCCAACACCTGCAACTGCCTGCCAGGCAACTGGCAGTCGGCGAGGATGGCCGCCGCCGTTGACTGCTTGCTGGCATAGAGGAACATGTTTTGGCGATAGTACCACGCTACTGAGGGATCGTTGAAGACCCGAGGACGAACGACGTCGAAGACCTGGAACCCCCGATCATCGAAAAGCGCACTCCAGAACTCGTGCCACTGCTCGTTGATGTGCTGTGTGCCACGCTGGCCCGGCACTGCCGCGGAGAACAGCACGACGGATGCGCGCGACGTCAACTGCTCGACCAGCTTCCGGGACATGCCCAACGGCAGATGCTCGGCTACTTCCAGGCACATCGCCAAGTCGTGGGAACCGGCTAGTTCGAACGGCCGCCCCAGGTTGACGCTGTGGAAACATTCGCGGGGAATCAGCAGCTCCTCAAGTCGCACATAGTCCCCGTCGTATCCCGTCACGACCTCGGCACCCTGCTCGCGAAACACCGATAGCCAGGCACCACGACCACATCCGACGTCCATGACACTTCGAGGCCTCAGCGTCGACATCAACCACGGCACGATCGCGCGGGCAGAGGCAACCGCGCTCGCATCGATCTGGTCGTAGTACTTGCTGTCGTAAGGCATCGCCGACTGCGTGGCGTCAAGCTCACGGACACTCATCATTCCCTCCCTCTCGCGGCTGCATCAACGACCAAACTGATAGTCAAATCGTTCCAGGTCGCCCTGATAGAAGCTCGCCACGATCTCCCGACACTCGTCGTCATAATAGTCCAAGTAGTCTTCCCGCTCCGTC
>CAZUJM010000021.1:34591-38555 GCA_964620405.1 uncultured Pirellulaceae bacterium
TGAGCGATTTGGTCTTCGAGCCCAACTGGCGAGACAGCTTTTCATAGTCCTCCTGCATGTTCTCGAAGCGTCCGATGAAGTCGACAATCAGCTTTCCCTGCGAGTCGACCAGCCAATCCGACTGCGGACTGCACTGGCTGAGCCCATAGTGATTGAACAGGCCGACCGACTGGAACGCCCGATCCCGGATCAGGTAACAGAACGTCCTGAAGGAGGTGTTCTCATGCAGATGGCGGGTCTTCTTCAGATAGTGGAACAGCGAGACCGTGCGATCGAACGGGTTGCGGACGAAGGCAAACTTGAACGCCCGCTTGTCAAACTCCCGGGACACCAGTCCCTTCTCGACCAACTGCGTATATGACTGGTGACCGAAGGTGACGGTCCCGCGCTGCGGAAACAGTTCCCGCACATCTTGGGGCGTGCGGAAGAACGGCCGATCGCAGCCCACGATCGCCCGCCACATGCTGGTACCCGCGCACTTCGGCACCCAGACGAACACGGCGTCCGGCTCTTTACTCCAACGATAACCATGCCAAGCACGCACCACCCCAGCGCGTCTCAGGGTCTTCACCACAGGTTGTTTCAGAGTCGCCATGATCCCCCTCGGCGCCGTGGCAGCCAGCCTCTTCTCGACGTCCCGCTCCGTTTCACCAAGTCTCATTTGATTTGCGAACCGCTGAAGGAACCAGGTCGAGCAACCGCCCCAGACCTGATCATAATCAAAGCTCCAAGAGGTTGCCGCAAAATCCGATCGTAAGAAGGGCAGTCCTCGTCGGGAATACCCAAAGGGCAAGACAGGCCGTTTCAGAGGGATGACATGCGCCGGTCACAAGCCGGACACTTGGACACCCAAGAGGCCAGGTCGCCGTGTCGCGGCGCGCATGGGGAAACTGCTCAAGCAGGACCCGTCGAAGACGTCATCGGAACTGGTTTCATCGCCGAATCAGGGAGCCAGCGGGCCCGGCAAAGGAGCCTTGACGCTCGACTGCCAGGATCGCAACAGTTCGCGCATCTTACCGAACCGTTCAGGTTCCACATCCGCGAGATCCCGAGTCTCGCCGGGATCGTCCCGCAGGTTGTAGAGTTCCATGCTGCTGTCCTCGAACCACTCGATCAACTTCCACTCCCCGGCGCGAATCGCACTCGCCGGTCCGCTACGGCCGACGTAGCAGGGGAAGTGCCAGAACAGCGCCTCGCGTTCCAAGCGGCCCGTCTGCGCCAGGATCGGCAACAGGCTGACGCCGTCGATGGGCTGAGACGACGGTCGTCCGACGCGTTTCTCGTTTTCATCCCCGGCGGAGGCGAGTTCGGCAAGCGTTGGATAGAAGTCCATGGTGAGGATCGGTTCGTCGCTGGCGCGTCCCGGTTGCTGGACACCGGCGCCCCAGACGACACAAGGCACGCGGATCCCGCCCTCGTAGAGCGATCCCTTGCTGCCGCGCAGGGGAGCGACCGTGCGCGGTGCCCCGCCGTTGTCACTGGTCAGCACCACCAACGTGTTTTCGGCCAGCCGCAAACGCCGCAGGTGGTCCATCAACCGGCCCACGTTGGCGTCCAACGCCTCCACCGTCGCCGCGTGGTAAGGGTCCCCTGCCTCGCGTCCCGCTCGCGCGGCCTTGGCCCGGTACTTCTTCAGCAAGCTCGGCGGCGGATCGTACGGAGCGTGTACGGCGTGCGTCGGCAGGTACAGGAAGAACGGCTCGTCGCGATGCGTCTCGATAAACTTCAAGCCTTCCTCGAACAGCGTGTCCTCCAAGTTGCGTCCCAGGTCGTCGTAATAGGCGTTCTGTTCGAAACCGAGGTCCTGCGGCTTGCGAAAGAGATCGAACCCCTGGCCGGTGGGCGTGGTAGGCCCACTGCGGCCGCGGCCAAGGTTCCACATACCGAAGCAACCCGTGGCGTATCCCTTCCCACGCAACCGTTCGGCGATCGTCACCACGTCGTCCCGAAGCGACTCTTGGCTGGCAACGGCCATCACCCGATGATGCGGTTGCCCCGGATCGTGCCGCGGATCGACGACGGTGTAGACGCCATGACGAGGCGTGTACTGCCCCGACATCAGGCAAGCGCGAGTCGGCGCGCAGTTCGGTCCGTTGGCATACGCCTGCGTGAAGCGAATGCCCTCCGCTGCGAGGCGGTCGATATGCGGAGTCTCCACGAACGCATTGCCGGCGTACCCTACGTCGCGCCAGCCCATGTCGTCGACCAGGATGAAAACGAGGTTCGGCCGCCCGGTCCGACCGGGTGGATCCACCCGCTTCCGCGATGCGTTCCTCTCCTCGTCCCGCTCCCGCTCGCCGCGACCGCGAACTGGTCCGGGCGCTGGTTCGTCGTCCGCGTCCGTCGCCACCACGGTCACGCGGCCGTCGCCGTCGGCATCGGCCCGGTCAAACATCCGCGCCGCCGTGTCGAGCACTTCGTCCCGTGACACATGATTGTCACCATCGCGGTCGATCTCGTCGCGATGCTCGCGTACGAATCCGCCCATCGCCGAGCGAACCGGACGCGCGGTCGCCAGCGTCTCGAGCGGCACCCGCGAAGCGTTCGCCTCCTCGTCGCGGCCCGCGTTGGCCTCCGCGTACGCGGCGAATACCCGCGTTGCTTCCTCGCGCATCTCCTCCCAGGTCAGCACACCGTCGGCGTCGCGATCCATCTCCCCGGCATGCACTTCGATCCATGGCCGCCTCGTTGCAGCGCCGGCCCCGGCCTCTGCGGGTCCTCGCGCCTCGGAGCCGTCACCGCGTCCACCGCGTCGCGGCCCTCGACCACCGTCGCGTGCATCCTCGGAATCCTCGTCGCGCGGCCCGCGCCGTCGACCTTCGCGCCCCCCACCGTCGCGCGGCGCCCGGTCCTCACCCGGTCCGCGTCGCGGTCGCCCCTCCGGATCCTGCGACAGCGTGAATCGTTCCTCACGACTGCCATCGGTGCCGTCGTCGTAGACAAATGAGACCGCGTGCGTGCCTTGCAGCGTGTACCGCACGGCCCTCCGTTCGCCGCGATATTCGTATTCGACCACGAACTCGCCATGTTCCTTGTCGCGTCGGAATCCCGTGATGCGTGCTCCCCGCAGCGGTGGCTGTGCAGGTCTTGGCCCCTGGGCGCGCGGCTGCGGATCCACCTGCCCGCCCCGCTCCACGACCTCGCCATGGAACCCTCCGTTGAGATATGGATACGCCTTCGTCGAGTGGTAGTGGTAACGTCCATCGGCACCGTGATGGCCGTTCAACGCGTCCAGCGGCGCGTACTCAGGCGACTTCTCGTCCTGGTAGCCATAGATCGGATAGCCATCGAGCGCGTACGCGATCGGCTCACCCGCTCCCACGACCTTCTCCAGATGAACCGGCGGCAGATGGTAGTGGTAGTCGTCCGCGCGGCCGCAGTGGCCACCCCACTCATCGAGCTCCCCCGCCAGGAACGTGTCGGTCCTGCCATCGTTCTTGATCGGATTGAAGATCGGTACGCCGTTCACCGCCAGGGCGATTGCGCCGCGGAAGAAGTCGGTCTTGGCGGACATCGGTCGCTTCGCGGCAACCGGCTGCAAGGGAATTCGCCAGGCGTTATCCCCGCGGTACGCCTGCGGCAACGGCACCTGCTGCTGCCACGCCCGGATTCCCACCATCATCGAATGGTCCGGCAGGCCGTTGGATTCCACATAGTAGAAGCGATCGTCCCAGCGCAGCCCCAGCGACGCGTCGAAGGGTAGGAAATGGCGATGAATGGCCGGCGCATCGACCGCGTCTTGCGCTGTTGCGTCCGGTGCTTTCGAAGCGCCCAGTCCTGCATCACGCCGTCCTGCATCGCCTGCAGCCTCCTGGCCGAGACGGTTAGCGGGTAACTCCGGCAGTTGCTGGGCCAGCACGGTCGACGGCGGCCGGCGGTTCAGCCGCGCGATCTCCTCAAGCCGCTCTCGCACCCAGGCTTGGTCGCGCGGACTCAGGTCGCCCTGGCGCAAGGCCTCGACCGA
>CAZUJM010000022.1:0-7004 GCA_964620405.1 uncultured Pirellulaceae bacterium
ACACGGAGTGTGCCGACTACAGACTGCGGCGATAGCTCAGAGCGTTCGTTTCCCGCACTTTTTTATTGCCCAGTTCGGCTTGGTCTTTGACCCCGTAGCGGTGTTGGACACGCGTGGGAGGGTAGGCAATAATGACCCGGGGTGATTTCCTGGGCAAGCGTTATCGGGCTATGGTGACTGGCCTGTCGGACGGATACCCGGGCTGTCCCCATGTCGTTCCCAGCTGATCTCCCTTAGCGGACAAGGAATCCTGCATGCATTTCACCAGTTTCTGCTTTATGCTCTGCGTAGCCGTCGTTGGCCTTTCGTCGGCATCCGCGGACGAACATCCCCATGGCGGTATGCCGCGAACGATTCAGGTGTCCGGGACCGGCCGCGCCGCTTCGGCTCCGGATATCGCCTCCTTCGAAGCGGCTGTCGTCACCGAAGCCGCTTCGGCCGGGGCGGCGCTCGAGGCGAATTCAGCGGGCGTCCGCAAGGTCATGGAGACGCTCAAAACGCTCGGAATCGCCGACAAGGACCTGCAGACCTCGCGTTTCGACGTGGGGCCACGATACACGTCGACGCCGCAGAAGCCGGAGCCGATCATCAGCGGCTACACGGCTACCAACCAGGTCCATGTGCGCGTCCGCAACCTACCACAACTCGGCAAGGTCCTCGATGCGGTCATCCAGAGTGGCAGCAACCAGGTGAGCAACATTCACTTCGGCGTCGACAACGAAGCCGCTCTGAAGAATGAAGCCCGCAACGCGGCGTTGGCCGACGCGAAGGCCCGGGCGATGCTCTACGCCCATGGCGTGGGCGGCAAGGTCGGCAAGGTGCTGTCGATTCGCGAGCAGGAATCGCCCGAGTTCCGGCCGCCGATGCCGTTCGCCATGAAGGCGATGATGCCCAGCGACGCCGCGGTGCCCGTCGCGACCGGCGAACAGCACCTCGATGTCACGATCCACGTCACTTACGAACTGGTCGACTGACGGCAGCACAGTCGACCAGTTCGTCCCTTTCGTCCTTCAGGCGCGAAGCGGCCCTGAGCGGCTTCGCGCCGAGGTCATTTTTGCGGACGTCCCGCAGGCTCGCGGTCCGCGAACAGATCACATCCGCGATCGCGTTTTCCTCGCGTGACTTCGTCCTTCGCGTGGTGAAGCGGCGGCCGCCTTGTCATGAGGACTCCGCGCGTGTTCGTGTCTCGCCTGCTTCTTCCGCTGCTCGCCGGCCTGCGGGCCCGCGCCGCCGCGGCCCGACGCCTCGCTCCAGCCGTCCTCCTGCTCGTCGGAGTCGCCTTGCCACTGAATGCCCAAACCGACACGCCGCCCTCTCCAGCCGACCAGCGGTTCCGCGAAATCACCGACGCATGGTGGGAAGAGTCCTTGCGTCTGAACCCGTTGCTGGCCACCTCCACGGGCGACCATCGCTGGAACGATCGCCTTCCCGAGGTGTCCCTGCAGGCGGCTCAATCGCAACTGGCCCGCGCACGCCGCGTCCTCGCGGAACTCGACGCCCTGCCGGTCGCGGATCTCCAGGAGACCCAGCGGCTGAACCACGAGATCTTGAGCGAACTGCTGCGGCATGAGATTGCGGAGGCCGAGTATCGCGGCTACTTGATGCCGATCACCAATCGGGAAGGCTTCCACGTATCGTTCCCGGAACTCCGCCGCGAGATGCCGTTCAAGACGGCCGACGACTATCGCAATTACATCGCTCGCCTGCGCGCGTTTCCAGACTTCGTTCGGGGGCATATTGAGCTGATGCGTGAAGGCGTGGTCCAGGGGATCACGCTGCCGTCGGTGGTGCTGCAGCGCTATCGGGAACCGCTGGAGGCGCACATCGTCACCGATCCGGCACGCAGCCTCTTCCACGAGCCGTTCACGGCCCTGCCGGACTCGATCCCCGAGGACGAGCAGGCGCGGCTGCGCGAGGAGGGGCGTCGCGCGATCGTGGAAGGCGTTTCGGCCGGCTACCAGGCGTTCCTCGACTTCATGGAGAAGGAATACGTGCCCGGAGCGCGGGGCTCGATCGGCGCCGCCGCCATGCCGTCGGGCCGTGCATTCTACCAGCATCGCGTCCGCAAGTTCACGACGCTGGAGGTGACGCCGGCGCAGGTACACCAGACCGGACTGGCCGAAGTCCAACGCATCGCGGACGAGATGCGACAGGTGATGAAGCAGGTTGGTTTCGCGGGTTCGATCCCCGAGTTCGCCGAGAAACTCCGCCAAGACTCGTCGCTCCATGCCGAAACCGCCGAGGAACTGCTGTCCGCGACGGCCCTGATCCTGAAACGCATCGAGGGCGAATTGCCGAAACTGTTCCGCACGCTGCCGCGCACTCCGTTCGGCCTGCTGCCCATCCCCGACTATATCGCTCCGTCAACCACGGCCGCCTACTACATGCCGCCGCCTGGCGATGGATCGCGGGCGGGCTACTACTACCTGAACACCTACGACCTGAAGAGCCGACCGAAGTACAACCTCGAGGCGCTGTCGATGCATGAGGCCGTGCCCGGCCACCATCTGCAGATCGCCCTGCAGCAGGAACTCGGCGAACTCCCCGCCTACCGCCGCTTCGCCGACTTCACCGCCTTCATCGAAGGCTGGGCCCTGTACTCCGAACGCCTGGGCCTCGAGATGGGCTTCTACCGCGATCCCTACAGCAACTTCGGCCGCCTGACCTTCGAGATGTGGCGTGCCTGCCGGTTGGTTGTGGATACCGGCATGCACGACATGGGCTGGACGCGGGAGCAGTCGATCCAGTACCTGGTGGACCACACGGCGCTGGCCCTGCATGACATACGCGCCGAAGTCGATCGCTACATTGCCTGGCCCGGACAGGCGGTGGCCTACAAGATGGGCGAACTGAAGATCCGGGAACTGCGGGCACGAGCCGAGGACCAGTTGGGCCGTCGCTTCGACGTCCGCGAATTCCACGACGTGGTCCTGCTGCATGGAGCCCTTCCGCTGGATGTGCTGGAACGGCATGTCATGGAGTGGATCGCGACGAAGACCGCACAGCCTTAGCGACCGATCTGGAGCCCGGCGTTACGGGCCGGGCGTTACCGGGCTCGGCGCGGCTTCCACGGGCTCCTTCCAGCGGAGCACATACGCCTCGACGCCCGATTCCGGTTCCGCCTGCACTCGCTGCAGCATGCCGCCGATGTGGCCGTCGTCGGTCAGCGCGTTCGCGGTGCTGAAGTAGACGGGCACACCGAAAGGAATCTCCCGAAGCTCCCCGCCGACCCATAATACCGCATGCGATCCACCCTCCGGCCCGGGCGGATCCTCGGCCGTTCCCACCAGGTCGCCCTCCGCGTTCAAGGCCGTCACGGAGACATGGTACGATCCCGCCGGCACGGGCAGCTTCTGTTCCCCTCGCTCCGGATCGTAGAAGAACGGGCGACGCCGGCCCCCGACCAGCACGCGGCCCGCGACCTGCCCGCGATCGTTGACATCCGCCAGATGGACTCCGCCGGCCACGGTCGGCTTCGCCCGCCATTGCCCCGCCGCATCCTGGCGCCACAGAGTCAACCGGTAGTCGCGCAGCCCTAGGGCATCGACGCGTTCCACCACACTGGCGGCCACCACCTGGCCGTCGTCACTGATCACTACCTGCGCTGAGGTGAGCAGCGGGTTCATCGGCAAGGGGCACGGTAGCACGTCACAGCGCCAGCCGTTGCCCTCACGACTCCACACCGCCGGCTCGAGTCGCGGTGGATCACGTCCGTTCACGAAACCGCTGACGCGACGCCCATCGGCGCTCAGGTCAAACGCGGAGCTGCCGCGATAGCCTTCCGGCACCGGCAACAGCTCGTGCCGGCCCGTCATCGCGTTCAACACCAACGCCTGCTGACTGCGGACGGGGTCGCCCAGCGGCCGGGTCGCATACCCGGCGATCCATCCCGAATCACTCAGCCGGCCCAGTTCGATGTGCGTGAAAGATTCCGGAATCGCGGCATCTACGGCGGGGCCCGCAGGCGGACGAGTGAAGTAGACGGTCGAGAAACCACCCACGTCCTCCCGCTCGCGACGCCCGACGACCGCGCCTTGCCGATTGACGCTGGTCACCTCGGTGATGCCCGGGCTTTCGCGGAAGGCCTGCAGACGAACTGCCGGCTCGGCAACAGCAGCAGGTGTAGTGCCGGCCTCCCCCAAAACCGCCTCTTGGCCGGCAGCGAGCGACGCAGCCAGCGTCACTGCGATCGAAAAACCGCATGTGGCGGCGAGCTGGACAGCGGCGATCCCAGTGGCGCGTCGGAACGAACACGCTACGCGGCCCGCCGCTCGGACGACTCGATTGCCGCACCGCAGCAGGAACGCCTCCGCCACCGCGAACAACTTCCGATCCGGCGCACCGACGTCAGCCCGGTCGTCCTGCATCGCGCGTCAGTCCACGAGCTGCGGGCCGGCCTGCAGCATGCGTTCGACCGCTTCGCGGCCCGTCATGCCGAGTTCGATGCCCAAGGCGGCGGCCTGGGGGGTGCACCCCACGATTTTGGCGTCGAGCAGGTCTTCCGGCTCCGTCAGCGGCTGGGCCGGCGTGCCCTTGGCGATCGCGATCGCCTGCCCAAACTCCGCGGGCGTCTTCAGATCGTAGATGCCGCAGCCGACGATCCCGGCCTTGGTGAGAATCGTGCAGTACTGGCCTTTGTGCCAGCGATGGCTCATGCCGATCGCCTCGCCATGCTCAAACTGCATCGTGCGATGGGACGTGCGCGGAAGTTCCTGGGACATGCAAAAGCTCTCTCTGTGCGTTGCAGGAGTTGCCAACGGAGGACTTGGCGAAGAACGCGAACCCCCGTCCAGGAAGTGTAACCACACCGCAGCGGCCGAACTTACCCGCGCCGCCGCCTGTCTTTCGACTCCGATTTGGCCTGGGCGGACAGGTAGAGCCCCACGCCGGCCAGCATCATAACGACGCCTGCCCCCCGCAACCACCGGGGCACGCGGTCACGTTTCTGCTTCGCTTCGTCCAGCGCCGCGCGCGAACGCTGGAATCGTACCTTCGACTCCTCCAGCCGCTGTCGCGCCTCCGCCTTCTTCGCCTCGGTCATTGTCGAAATCTCGGCATGCGCCGCTTCATGCGTCCGCTGATGCAGTTCCGTCGAAGCCGACGCCTGCTCCGCGCCCTGCTCCGGACTCCAGACATCCTGCGGCTTCACCAACGCCGGCCACGCCAGCGAAGCGAGGAACAACGCGAGCCCGACTAGGATCAGCCCCACGGCCCATGGTAGCGGCTTAAGCATGCGAGAAAGCGTCCCTTGCCGAGAAAGCGTTCGCTGGGTCGCAGCGCGCGGCACGCTCCCGCAATGCCCCGCTGCCCCGACTCGTCCAAAACGCAGATCGTATCCGAATTCCCCGGACCGACCAAGTATCGCGCCCGCCGTCAATCGCACCGGTCGACACCTGCCCCGGAAGAACACCAGAAGACCGCTCTGCAGATGCCGCCACGGGGTCCGGAGCGTCTTGCGCACGCTGCACACGGAATGTGCCGGCTACAATGGGGCGGCGACACCCGACCTCAGTCGACATTGATCTCGTCCGACTTGCCGTCGTTGATGCTGATCAGGTAGGCCATCATCACGGGGTCGATGTCATCCGGCAGGAAGCGGACGTGGCCGTCGAGGCCAGCGGCGACCACTCCGCCTGTGTGCTGACTGCGAGGTGCCGCCGACAGATAGAACGCCTCGCCCTGCTCCCCAAAACCCGCCCAAGTTTCGCAAGGCATGCCGCTCAACTGGGCCTCCTCGGGCTCCGGGCAGTCGTAAAGAATGTCCACGTTGAAGCCGCGGTTGTTCGGTACCTGGGCCCCATCAATCGTGTACATCCAGGGCTTGTACGGCAGCAATCGGTCGCCGGTAATTCGCGAATTCCCATCGAACACCGGAATGGGATGCAGATCAAACGCCAGAACACTGCTGGCCGTCCACGGCAACGCCCAAGCTCCTCGATGGTCCAGCGGATTGGCTCGCGTGCGGACTTCCGAGAGCAACAGAGTCTTGGACGTACCATCCTTGATCCGTGTCAACTTCTGCCCCACGCGGTTATCGCCCGCTTCATCCCACTGTCCGCCGCCCAGCGCGCCAGGAAACCAGACCTGCTCGTCCGTGTGGAAGGGACTCACGAAAGCCGCATAGTTCCCCTTCGCGAATCGCACTCCCTGCGTCAGCTTCGGGTGCTCGAAGTATCGCTCCTCCGACGCGTCGCTGGGGCACTGGAACGAGGCGATATGCTGTGCCTGGGGATTGGTCGGCTGACGCAGGATGGAGCGTTTCAGATCGAACTGCTGGTAGAGGTTGGTCTCCTCCAGCTCGGGCAGGATCAGCACCATCCAACCGATCATCTTGCCGGACAGCGGGTCGCAGGAGCCGAAGCCCAGGTCCGGATCGTCGTACTCGCCCACCAGTCCGCTGGGGGGGAGTCGTCCATGGGTCGACTCGTAGCTGATCACCGCCAAGGCGATTTGCCGCTGGTTGTTGGTGCACTGCATGCGGCGAGCAGCCTCGCGGGCGGATTGCACCGCGGGCAGCAGCAGCGCGATCAGGATGGCGATGATCGCAATGACCACCAACAGTTCCACGAGAGTGAAGGCGGCGGAGGAGGCCACCGACGCGGCCCCCTGTCGCCCGCGGCGAGAGGCCGAATGTTCCGAGCGGCTTGGCCGCGGCAGTGCTTGCCGCAGGGTCAGCGGGGCGTTCGCGCCGGAGCGGAGGGTCGATCGCGTCGGCAGGCCGGACATACGCTTCTCCTTCTGATGAACGCTTCGGCTGATGAACGCTTCGGCTGATGAACGCTTCGGCTGATGAACGCTTCGGACCTCTGTAGCACCCGCCTTCGGGCTTCCTCTCTCGCCACGGCTTCATGATATAGCCGGATCCGTACCGCCGCGAATGTTTTTAACACGCTTTTCCCCTGCGGGTTCCGTCAGGAGCGGATCGCGGGTATCGAAGCGGGGGCGTCTCGTCGGCATTCCCGCCGACTTGCACTGGCACACCTGCATCCATTCCTTCATCCCCA
>CAZUJM010000022.1:7051-13023 GCA_964620405.1 uncultured Pirellulaceae bacterium
CTGCGGGCTCATCGCCCGACAAGGGGTGCCGTTCCGCCACGGGGTCGCAGCCAACTCACCCTGACACCGAAGCCGAACAACGGCTATAATCCCCGCCCATGCCGGTTGGGTTGCGGGGCCACCTGCCTCCCGGGGATACGCTCGAAGGGGCGACTACGTTGGCAGGCCTCCGCAGTTTGCGCCTTCCGCACAGATGGACTCGTTCCCCTAGTCGGGGCCCGAGCCCGGAGGCCGTCGGGCACGGGCCACCGAGGGATAGGGCCACCTGGGGACGGGGCGTCTCGGCTCCTGCTTCCGCTCCGCCCTCGCGGGCCGCGCGGCAGACCGTTGCGTACCTGCGGCGTTTCCCGCCCGCTGGATCGGGAGTCCCCCGATTTGTTTCATTTTCCAAGTCCTGTTCCAAGCAGTGACCCGCCGGCGAAACCATCGGCGGGAGCCGAACGTTCAACGAGAGTGACGATCCATGGATGACGCGCAGTACCAGTTGACGCAGCGGGAACGCATCCCGTGCGTGGTTTTCGGACACATGCGAGAGGCGAGCGTCGCGGCGGCTCGGCGGATTGCGGAACTGATCCGCGAGCGGGCATCCCAGGGACGTCACTGCGTCCTAGGCCTCGCCACGGGATCGACGCCCGTTGGGATCTACGACGAACTGGTCCGCATGCACCGCGAGGAGGGCCTGTCGCTGGCCAACGTGGTGACGTTCAACCTCGACGAATACTTTCCGATGCACCCGCAGGAGCTGCAGAGCTACGTGCGGTTCATGAATGAACACCTGTTCGACCTGGTGGACATTCCGCGCGAGAACATCCACATTCCGGACGGCACGCAGTCCGCGGAGACCGTGGGCGAGTTCTGCCGGCAGTATGAATGGAAGATCCAGCAGGCGGGCGGCATCGACATCCAGTTGCTGGGCATCGGCCGTACGGGCCACATCGGTTTCAACGAACCGGGCTCGGGCCTGAAGAGCCGCACGCGCCTGATCACGCTGGACCGCATCACGCGGATCGACGCGGCCAGCGACTTCTTCGGCGAGGAGAACGTGCCCAGGCACGCCCTCACGATGGGCGTCGGCACGATCATGGCCGCGCGGCACATCCTGCTGCTGGCGTTCGGAGAACACAAGGCGTCGATCGTGACGCGTGCCGTCGAAGGCGAGGTCACGCCGTCGGTCACGGCCAGCTTCCTGCAGCAGCACCCCAACACCGAGGTCATCCTCGACTCGGCGGCCGCCAGTGAGCTGACGCGTTTTAAGACGCCCTGGCTGGTGGGCAAGGTCGAATGGACCGATGCCGTGACGCGGCGCGCGGTGATCTGGCTGGCCCGGCACCTGAAGAAGGCCGTCCTCAAACTGACGGACCAGGACTACAACGAAGGCGGACTGCAGGACCTGCTCGCCGAAAAAGGCCCCGCCTACAAGATCAACCTGGGCGTCTTCCGCACGCTGCAGGGCACGATCACGGGCTGGCCCGGTGGCAAACCCGACCATGCCAAGGGCCCCGGCGACCGGCATCGCCCCTTCGACAATCTCTTCCCGAAACGCGTGCTGCTCTTCTCGCCCCATCCGGACGACGACGTGATCTCGATGGGCGGCACCCTCATCCGGCTTGTCGACCAGGGCCATGAAGTCCACATCGCCTACCAGACGTCCGGCAACATCGCCGTCTTCGATGACGACGCCATCCGCTTCGTGGAGTTCGTCACGGAATTCAACCATCACTTCCGCATCGACATGGAACGCACGGCCCAGCTGGAAGACCATATCGAGGAGTTCCTCAAGAAGAAGAAGGCCGGCCAGATCGACAGCTCCGAGGTCCAGCAGATCAAGACGCTGATCCGTCGCTGCGAGGCGATCGCGGGGGCGCGCTGCTGCGGCGTGCCGGGCGAGCAGTTGCACTTCATGGAGATGCCGTTCTACGAAACGGGCCGCGTGAAGAAAAAGCCGCTCGGTGAGCAAGACATCCAACTGACGGTGGACCTGCTGCGGAAGGTGAAGCCGCACCAGATCTACAGCGCGGGCGACTTGAGCGATCCGCACGGCACGCACCGCACCTGCCTCTCGGCCGTGCTCCAGGCCTGCGGCCGCGTACGCGATGAGGAATGGTACCAGCAGTGCGAAGTCTGGCTCTATCGAGGAGCCTGGCAGGAGTGGAGTCCGGACCAGATCGAAATGGCCGTCCCGCTCAGCCCACAGGAAGTGGCGCGGAAGCGAGCCGCGATCTTCAAGCATGAGTCGCAGAAGGACCGGGCCTTGTTCCCAGGCGCGGACATGCGGGAGTTCTGGCAGCGCGCCGAAGCCCGTAACGCCGACACGGCACGACTCTACGACGGCCTCGGCCTGCCCGAGTACGAGGCTATCGAAGGATTCGTCCGCTGGAACGGAGACGTTGAAGCCTGAGCGGATGCGATTTGAGCAGGCCCTGAGCGGATGCGATTTGAGCAGGCCCTGAGCGGATGCGATTTGAGCAGCCCCAACGCGGCTGCGCCGTGCGTTAGCATCGGCCCGCAGGACAAACGAACTGCATGAGCAACAGCCTGAGCGGACTCGTCGCGCGGGCCGTGACCAGGCAGGGCGGACCGCGGGCCACGTCGAGGAGACGGCAAGCATGACGTGGATCGCCTTCCTCGTGCTGGGCCTGGTGCCTTCCTGCGCGGCGATTCTCTACCTGCTGCTGCTGGCCGTCGCGCGGGTCATCGGCGTCCACGATAGGGCGTCCGTGTCACGATCGCCGCAGGAGGATGCTGCGAGCACGCGTTTCGTGCTGCTGGTTCCGGCGCACAACGAAGCGGCCGGACTGGGCGCGACGCTCGCCAGCTGCGCATCGCTCGACTACCCGCGCGAACGCTTCCAGACCTTGGTGCTCGCCGACAACTGCAGCGATGCGACGGCGGAGATCGCGCGGCAGTCGGGCGTGGTGTGCCTGGAACGGCTGGATGCCGTTCGCGTCGGCAAGGGGCACGCGCTGGCCTGGGCGCTGGAATGGCTGCAGACAAGCGGTGACTTTCCCAACTGGGACGCCATCCTGGTGCTGGACGCCGACTGCACGCTGGAGTCTTCGTCGCTGCGACAGGTCGACGCCTTCGTGCGTCGCGGCGATCGTGCGTTGCAGTTGAACCATCGAGTGCTCAACCCTGACGAAAGCGTGGCCAGCTACGCGGCGGCCGTGGGCCGTTGCCTGGAGTACGACCTGTTCTACGCGCCCAAGTCGCGGTTGGGCGGCGCGGTGCTGCTGGTGGGCACCGGCATGGTCCTGCACCGCGAACTGCTCGACGCGCTTCCCTGGCACGCCACGTCGAGCGCGGAAGACACCGAGTATTCGCTGCAGCTTGCGCGGCGCGGCGTGCCCGTGCGCTTCGTGTCGGAGGCCCATGTGGGCGTCGAGGCGCCTTCGTCCCTGACCGCGCTGGACGTCCAGCGCCAGCGGTGGGCGCGCGGCAACCTGAGCCTGGGGCGGCGGCATGCGATCGCCTGCCTGCTGCGTGGACTGCTGAAAGGACGCTGGAAGGAAGCCGACCTCGGCGCGACCCTGCTGCTGCTGAGCCGGCCGCTCTGCCTGGCGCATCTCGCCCTGGTGCTGCTGGCGGCGGCGACCCTGGTCCGCGGCGGTGCCGCGCCCGCCTGGCTGCCGACGGCCTCGATCCTGCTCGTCGCAGGCTACGGAGCCTACCTGCTGCTCGGCATCCTCCGCGTCGGCCTGACCGCTCGCCGCGCGATGTTGCTTTTCGCAGCTCCCCTGCTGGTCGCGCGGCTGGCCTGGATCGCGCTCCGCGCGCTGCCCGCTTCGGCGACTTCCACCTGGACAAGGACTCCACGATGAACGATGGCGAACCCCTGCGCGTGCTGGTGATACGCGGCGTCGATGGGCCCGGAGGCGGCGCCGATTCGATCGTGCTCCGCAACGCCGCGCAGGTCGACCCGCGCCGAATCACCATGCGTGTCTGCTTCTTCCGCCACGTGCAGGATCGTCTCTTCGACCTCGATCGCCGCGCCGAGGAGCTGGGCATCGACTGCCACCTGATTCACCATCGTGGGCCGCTCGATCGTGGCATGCTGCCGCAACTGGAGTCGCAGGTGCGGGAGTTCCGTCCCGCGCTGCTGCACTCGCACGACTACAAGGCGAACTACTTCGCGACGCGACTGGCCTACCGCCACGGGCTGCCGCGTCTGGCGACCTCGCACGGCTGGACCGGCAACCATTGGCGCGAGCGGCTGGTCTACTACCCGGCCGATAAGTGGCTTCTGCGTTCTTTCGACGGCGTGATCGCCGTCTCGAACGAGATCCGTGACGAACTGCAACGCGGGGGCGTGCCTCCCCAACGCACCCATGTGCTGCTCAACGGCGTCGACCCGCAGGCGTTCCAGCCCGACGCGGCGCTGCGACGGCAGGCCCGCGCGGCCTGGGGCTACGACGACCACGACTGGGTCATCGGCGGTGTCGGTCGCGTGGAACACCAGAAACGGTTCGACCTGCTGCTGGAGGCGTTCGCGCGGGTGCTGGCCGCGGAACCGCAGGCGCGGCTGCTGGTCGCCGGCGATGGATCGCTGCTCGAATCGCTGCGCCAGGACGTCGCGCGTCGCGGGCTGGAGCCGTTCGTGCGACTGGCGGGCCACTGCCCGCGGATGCACGAAGTGTACTGCGGGCTGGATCTGCTCGCGCAGTCGTCCGACTACGAAGGCACGCCGACGGTGGTCGTGGAGGCGATGGCCTGTGGCGTCCCCGTCGTCGCCACGGACGCGGGGGGCACCCGACAGCTGCTCGACTCCGAACGCCAGGGACTGATCGTGCCCCGCGGCCGCCCCGACCTATTGGCCGCCGCGATCCTGCGCATGCGGCGCGAACCCGAGGCGCGCTCGCATTGGGTTCACCAGGCACGGCAGCGGGTGGAGGAGGAGCTGACGTATGCGCGGCGAACGGAGCGGCTGATGCAGCTGTACGAGACGCTGGGAGCCGGGCGGTCGGAGCGGGGTTGAGCAGCGTCTGAGGGCATGCAAGCGGGCCGCGTGAATCCGGCCGCGTGAATCGGGAGGCTCGAAACCGACGCCGTCGAGTATTGTGCCGGGTGCGTGGCGGCTATAATCGGTCCGCCGCGCGGACGTCCGCGCCCCGGACGAGCGGACCACCTCGGACCGCTTGCTTCGCTTCCGAGCTTCCCGCCCCTCGTTGGATTCCCGCCATGCTCCGCACGCAGACTTCCGCCTCTCCCTCCCGCGTCTCCCTCGTCCGCACGGCCCTCGGCCGTTCCCTCCTCGCCGCCATGCTGGTGGCGGCACCGTTCGCAGCGGCATTCAGCATCCACGCGCAACCGGCCGCGGCCGCCGAAAACCTGGACGTCGGCGCCGATGTGGTGGCAAAGATCGCCGAATCGCTGCCCACGGAGGCACCGGGCAAGCCCGCCCAGCCGCGGCACCTGCTGGTTTTCTCTCGCACCAAGGGATTCCGCCACGGGTCCATCCCCACCGGCGGCAAGGCCATCACCATGCTCGGCGAAAAGACCCGCGCCTTCACCGCCGTGCACACCGAGGATCCGTCGTTCTTCGATGCCGATAAGTTGTCACAGTTCGACGCGGTCTGCATGCTGAATACGACGGGCGAATGCCTGGCCGACAACCCGGACGACACCAGCGACGCAGCCAAGGCGGTCACGGAGCAGCGCAAGAAGAACCTGCTCGACTTCGTCGCCAGCGGCAAGGGCCTCGTCGGCTGCCACTCGGCCACCGACACGATGTACAGCTCCAAGGAGTATGGTGACCTGGTCGGCGGCTGGTTCAAGAACCACCCGTGGCACACGGATGTCACGATCAAGATAGACTCGCCCGAGCATCCGTTGACCGCCATGTTCGATGCCGGCCAGGGAAGTCAAACGATTCGACTCCAAAACAAGCTCTTCAAGTCCAACCAACTGTTCCAGGCCAGCGAGGACACTGATTTCATTATCGGCTAAAGACAGTACTTTCAAGTTGACGAGTTTAT
>CAZUJM010000022.1:13033-13664 GCA_964620405.1 uncultured Pirellulaceae bacterium
GCCATGTTCGATGCCGGCCAGGGATTCCAGATCAAGGACGAGATCTACCAGTTCGCGCAGCGCGGCACCGGCGATACGTTCGCGGGATACCAGCCCTACTCGCGTGAGCGCCTGCGAGTGCTCATGAGCCTGGACAATGACCGGTTTGACGTCAGCGCCGGCGAGCGGCCCGACAAGGACTACGCGATCAGCTGGATCCATGAACAGGGCAAGGGTCGTGTGTTCTACACGGTGCTCGGCCACAACGATTTCATCTTCTGGCATCCGACGGTGCTGAAGCACTACCTGGCTGGCATCCAGTACGCACTGGGCGACCTGCCGGCCGATGCCACGCCCAGCGGCCCCCTGGCGCAGAAGTAGCCAAGGCGCCTGCCCCCCATGACAACTCCCGCCGCGCGGTGGAACTCGCCCCGCGCAGGCGAACGACTTCCCACTCTCCCGTTCTCTCGACAAGGACCTTGCGATGCAGTCGCCATTCCAACCTCGCGCGGATGTCGCGCGACGACAGTTCCTGCAGACTGCCGCCGGTACGGTCGCCGGGGCGACCCTGCTCGGCGCTCTCTCCGAGGGTGCGCCGGCGACGGCCACCGAGGCGGATTCCCAAGATGGCAAGGCCGTCGCCCAACCGGGC
>CAZUJM010000022.1:13674-37389 GCA_964620405.1 uncultured Pirellulaceae bacterium
CGCACGCCCAACACGCCGTTCGCCGTGAATGTCGAGATGTGGTTCGGCAACCGTTCGTTCTTGGAGAAGATCGAACTGGCCGCCGAGATGGGCTTCCCGGCCATCGAGTTCTGGCCGTTCGAGAACAAGCCGCTGAAGGAGGCCGCCGAACTGCTCAAGCGACGCCAGGTGGCCGTTTCGCAATTCACCGCCTGGCCCTTCGGCAAAGAACTCAACAACCCCCAGTCCAACCACGACGCGTTCGTGCGGAAGATCGAGGAGAGCTGCGATGTGGCCGACCAGTTGGACTGCAAGCTCTTTACGGTCGTCCTCGGCGACGATATCGAAGGGCTGACGAAGGCGGAGATGCACGAGGCGGCCGTGCGCGGCCTGCGCCGCGCGGCACCGATCTGCGAGAAACGCGGCAAGACGATCATTGTCGAAGCGATGAATCCGCGCAACCATCCGGGCCACTGCCTCTATGGAAGCACCGACGCGATCAACATCTGCAAGGCCGTCGGCTCGCCGAGCGTCAAGATCAACTGGGACCTCTACCACATGCAGATCGTCGAAGGCGACCTCTGCATGCGGATGCGCGAAGGCTTCGACTACATCGGCTACCTGCAGCTGGCCGACAATCCCGGACGCCATGAACCGGGCACGGGCGAAATCAACTACACCCGCGTCTTCCGCGAGATCAAGGCGCTCGGATACCAGGGCTACGTCGGTCTGGAGTGCACGCCGCGGGACGACGACTGGTCGGCCGCGCGACGCATCTACGAGGCCGATACCTGGCAGGCTTAGCAGCGGCGGGCCTCCCCAGCGGCAGTCAGCCGCGTCCGCAGCGGCCCCTGCCCGTACCACCTCTCCCCTCGGCAAACTCGTCGGGCAGACGCTCGCTTGGCGGCAGGCCGGCGCTCGCCTCCCGGCCGGCCGGCCGGTCTTCTCGTGCCCGTGCGACCCCGCGTTGGTCGCCCTATCGACTCTCGCTCGAGCTGCCCACGAATCGCGCAACGTGCCGCGCCGCGCCGCAGCCACGCGAACGATTCTTCGCCGTCCTTCGCGCTGGGACGCCTGTTTCCGCCCAGTTCCTCTGGACAACCGTTGCCGCCAGATGCTTGGCACGCCAATTGCTTCGACGGTCGGGACACCAGACCGTCCGTTGGGACGGTCGTGTTTCAAGGGCGATGCAGAGGCGATGGAACGGAGCGTGACACGATGGGACGGCGAGGCTTCCTGATCGACATGGACGGCGTGATCTACCGGGGCGGCGAGCTGATTCCGGGCGCTGAACAGTTCATCCACCTGCTGCTGGACCAGGAGATCCCTTTCCTGTTCCTGACCAACAACAGCCAGCGCACGCGACGCGACGTGGCCACGAAGCTGACGCGGATGGGCATACCGATCATGGAGAAACACGTCTTTACCTGCGCCATGGCGACGGCTCGTTTCCTGGCTCGCCAGAAGCCGAACGGAACGGCCTATGTAATTGGCGAGGGAGGACTGCTGACCGCGCTGCATCGGAACGGATACTCCATCGTCGACAAGTCGCCCGACTACGTGGTGGTCGGGGAGGGGCGTACGCTAACGTTTGAAATGCTGGAGAACGCCGTGCAGATGATCCTCGGCGGAGCCAAGCTGATCGCGACGAACATGGACCCCAACTGCCCGACAAACACCGGGACCCGTCCCGGTTGCGGCGCGATCGTGTCGCTGCTCGAGACGGCCACGGGCATCAAGGCATTCAGCGTCGGCAAGCCCAGTCCGGTCATGATGCGGGCGGCTCGCAAGGAACTCCAGCTCGCCGCCTCCGAAACCATCATGATCGGAGACACCATGGAGACCGACATCCTCGGTGGCGCCCAGTTGGGCTACTACACCATCCTGGTCCTCTCGGGCTCCACGCGCCGCGAGGACCTCGATCGTTACGGCTACCGCCCCGAACTGGTGGTCGACTCGGTGGCCGATCTCTGCTCCGGCAGCCAGCTGGCCGATATCCGCATCAGTTCGAGCACTGAGGACGACACGCCGCTCGACCTGCGGCAGTGGGCATTGACGCACGGAGCGTGACGAAGAGCGGCCGCGAGAAGAGGAGTCCCGGGGGGCCAGCGTGGGTCCCCGGTCGAGGCTCCGCGGCAGGTTCCCTGGGCAGGAGTTGCGTTAGGCTTCTGTCGACGGTACTCGTTGGTGGTGGATGGAGCGGGGGCGGCATGGAGCCTGCGGATCCAGGGCGGTCCCTTACCGGGGACTGGCACCTCGCATAGATTGGGACGTTCCAAGATCCTTTCGTTCGCTGGATCGGGCGATTCGGCGGGCTGGAACGACCTTGGATGCCGGGGCCAGGCACCCCGGCCGTGTTGGGTAACACTACGACAGCGGCGAAGGCGGAGAGCCCGACCGCGTTTTCTGGAAACCAGGCAATGAGAACGTTGGAAGAAGCGAAGGCGGCGGTCGGCTATCTGGAAGTGGGAGCCAAGCCCCAGGATACGCAGGATATCCTCGAGTACCTGAACCTCAAACTGGCCGCCATGGGTGCGCCGATCTTCGGAGACCCCGCAGCCTATCCGTTGCTGCAGTTGGGGGACTCCCTGCTCGCCAACATCCGCGCCCAGCGCCGGTTCATGGCCTCGGTGCTCTCACCGGTCGACCAAGCGATTCAAAACTTCCTCTCTGACTACCTGTCCGGCGTGCCGGGAGCGGAGGGCACGACCTGGCTGCCAACCAACACGCTGGTACTGGACCGGCACGGCTTGGCGCGGACGCTGTCGCTGCCGCCGGACCGCGATGAGTTCTCGTCGGAGATCCTGAGATCGTACCGCGTCTACCAGGGTGTCTGCCACAACCCGGCCAAGGACCGTCGGACCACCCAGGGCGTGTTCCATGTGACGGAAGGCCACCTGCCGGTCCCGTACGACAAGAAGGAGGTGCCGCGGGCCACGTTCGCGGCCCTGCTGCGTCACGCGCTTCGCCCGCCCCGCGAGTTGATGCGACTGCCGTTCACGGCTTCGCAGGTCGAGCAGGCCGAGGTATTTGTTTCGCTGCTGCTGCGTCCGATCGTCTCTCCCGCCGTCCCCGGGTTTTCCGACGAGAAGTCGATTGAAGTGCGGTTCTTCGCGCCTGGCAACCTGGTAGCCAATCTTGACTTCGTCGAGTCGATCTTCGGCAACGCAGGCGATCCATTCCTTTCCAAGAACGACGCGCGTCTGGACACGCAGCACTGGTCGGGCCACACGGGCTGCGTTATCGTCGCGCCGCACCTGATCCAGCTGACGAAGAAGGAAGTCGGCCTGCCGCATGTCAGCGAGGCGACGCCCCGCCAGGTCCGCGACGGCATGTGCTGGCGAGACGAGAACGAAAAGTACAACGACGGCGGCGCCTTCAAGATCACCTGCCGCGACCATCGCGGCGTGATTGTGACGGTCATCGCCGACAACTACTTCGGCTACTGCAAGAAAGAGGTCAAAACGCAGCTCAGCTACGCCGCCAACCTGATGGGGCAGTGCGAGGAGGAGCATGCGGGTGGAGCGATCGCGTTCCCGTCGATTGACTTGGGCGAGGATTTCGAGCGCAGCGGCTTCCTGGCGGAAGGCGAGCATCGGTTCCATGACGTCGTCGCGAACTACGGATCGATGATGGAGCTGCAGCCGGAGGGCTATGGGATCGACGTCAACTACCCGGAGGTGCTGTACATCCCGGAGACGGTACGACTGGACCTGCGGACGCAGCAGGTAACTTGGGATTACAACGGCCACAAGCAGTCCATCCGCCTGCAGCCCGACCGCATCTACATGATGCCGTCGGGGTACCGGTTGGAGATGAAGCGCCCGCAGATGGGCGTGCGCTGGCGACTGGTGGGCACCTTTCCCGAAGGCACGTTCTGCCACAAGCCGTGTACCGTGTCCGGCGGCGGCAAGTCCGAGATCAGCAAGCCGATCACCGACTCGATGATCACCGGCCCGATCCTGACCTACGACATCAAGAACGACTTCGACCAGGTCGAGGCGATCATCAACCGCGATTTTGGCGACCGCTACCGGAATCCCACGTCCACGAACCACCGCAGCCGTCCCTTGTTGAGCCAAGCCCGGTCGCTGGGATCGGCCGTCCGGCTGCTCACGCCCAGCCCGGACTTCACGGATGAGTACAATCAGTGGGTATCCAGCATCCCGCGGCACATCCGCGACCTGGTGCTGCTGGTCAAGCGATTCCACAAGCCGCACTGGAACGACTGGCGTCGCCGGTTCAGCGTCGACCTTATCAATGGAAATCCCGGACAGGAACTGAAGTTCCGCAAGCAGAAGCTGCTGTCCTTGAACATCCGCGTCGGCTTCGCCAGCGATGAAGCGTGGCGGACGTTCTCGCTGCGCAAGGATTTCTACGCTTCGGAGAAGCTGCAGACCGAGGATGACATCACCGTGTCACTCGTGGTGCCGGCGAGGTTCGTGAAGCACGCCCACAAAGACATGCAGCAGTTTGCCTACAAGTTCGCGAGAAACGTCGAGTACCGGCTCTTCCAGCGGCCGGACGAGGCCATCGTGCGCGGGTACGACAAGACGGCCGAAGCGGACTTCGCGCGCCACGGCAATTTCTTTTCAAACTACGAACCGCTGACGCGCGCGGAGGCGGGCGAGATGATCGCGGACACGATCCTGTTCGACCAGTTCAGCAAGCCCATCCGCAAGGTCATCCGGCAGTTCGCCTCCGAATCGAGCCCGGACTACTGCGTCTCCACGTCCAACCCGCGGATGGTCAATGGGCAGCCGAGCCAGAATCCGCGGTACCTGCAAAACCGTCCAGACCTGGAGAATCCGCGCGGCTGGTACGTGGCCGAAATGGGCACGCGGCTGCATCGGCGCATCCCGCTGGGCGAAGCCGTCCCCCTGCCCGTGAACTCCGTGCTGCCCGGACGCCGCAACAATCCGGCGGAACGAAACCTGGGCATCCGCCCGCTGGCCGTCTACAACCCGATCCACTACCAGGAGTGGCCCGAACTGTTCATGGAGTTCGTGGCGAGCTTGACGGGCAAGTCCCCCTCCACCACCGGCGCGGGTTCCGAGGGCGCCCTCACCAAGGGCCCCTTCAACGCGCTTCCCCTGATCATCGACCTGAACAACGCACTCGTCAGCTACCTGCTGACCGGCAACCCCTGCTTCACCACCTCCGCCGGATTCATCGGCCCCAAGTATCGCTTCGACCACGACATCAGCCTGCTCATCCCCGAGATCTGGTCGCGCATGTTCCTCCATGAACGCGATCCGAAGTATCTCCTCGAGAGCGGCCACCTCGAGAAGATCGAGGACTTCACCTTCGGTGGCCAGCTTATCCAGGCCAGTCGCCTGGGGTATCGCATCACCGATCGTTTCGTCGCCACGTTCTTTGGACGCGTCTTCAGCGATCCCAGCGCGCTGTTCACGGAGGATATGCTCAAGCCTGAACTGCAAAGCCTGGAGGACTACGTCGACGGCATCCAGAACATCGTGGGGACCCAGCAGCGGATCGCGCAGGCGTACTTCGACGACGGTACGATCGAACTGGCCTGCCCGCCGCTGAAGGCCCTGCTGCACATCATGGCGCATGGGCATTACGAGGGAGCCACCGTGCAGGACCCGGCCATCCGCGCGATGTTCACGCGGGAGGCACTGTTGGCCAGCGACTGGTACCAGGCGCGGCTTCGTGAGCAGCAGGTGCTCGACCAGCGTCTCTGGAAACGCCACATCGACTATCTCACCGGCTTCCTCGAAAATCCAATCACGCACGAGGATGCCGAGGGTTTGAAAGTGGCGAGCCGCCTCGCCGCCGCCCAGGAACGCCTGGCGGCCATTGAGTCGCCCGAGTATCTCGAGTTTCTCCACGGTACGCTCGGCGCCGACCCAGCCGCCCGCGGCGGCAAGGACGAGTTCCAGGACGAACCGTCGGGCGTTGTCGGATAGGCGATGCTGGCACACGCCGCGTCGGCCTTGTCCCGGTGCATCGCCACGGCACGATCAACTTCCATCGCTCGAAGCTGGGCAGGATCGCCAAGACGTGACGGTCGGTCCGGTGGTTGCCGCAGAATCGAGAACTCCATGGCCGATGACAGGAGGGCATCGGCGGGTTTTCGCGAGCGTAACCAGTGCGCGGCCTGCGTCGGCAGCCGAGGATGGCGTCTGCTCCCGCGACCGCCGTGCCAGCAATTCACCGCTGGCACAGGCAGTCCACCCTCGAGCCGTCCTCCCCGCAATCCAGCAGCCCCGTGCCGGGGGGCCGTTCGACGAAACCGACGCCCGTGCGTGACAGTGCCCGATCGTCACCGGCCGTAACCGGCAAGGAGGCCGCCATGGTATCCCGAGGCTCTTGGAGCGCTGCTCTCCTGGTCCTTGCCGTGATCGGCGGACAGTCGGTTCGAGCCGACGAACCGGAAGCGCTTCCGCCGGAACCGCTGGACGAGGTGGAGTGCCCGGACGAGGAGACGCTGCGAAGTCAGTTCAAGCCGATCAGCGAAGTGCGGCTGAAGCTGCATGCGGAGGCGAAGCAGTTGCCAGCAGACTGCTCCCGCGTCCTCTTTGAGTCAACGCGGCCCAGCAACGCGCGTTCCAACGCGGTCCGCAACGTCCACTGGCAGCCGACCAACTTCCTGCACCAGCCGCTCTACTTCGACGACGTGCCGTTGGAACGCTACGGGCAGACCGTGAGCCCCTGCTGGCAGCCGGTGCTGTCCGGAGCACGTTTCTACCTGACGTTGCCGGTCATCCCTTGGAAGATGGGATACGACCACCCGTACGACTGCGTGACCACTCTCGGTCTCTATCGTCCTGGCAACTGCGCGCCGTGCATGCGGGAGAAGCTTCCGCCGCGGAACCCGCAGTCCACGCTGCTCGAAACGGCCACCGTCCTGGGCTTCGTGTTCCTGCTGCCGTAAGCGGCAGGCTCGCGCCGAGGCGGTGGATTATCGGAGGCGTCGCGTAGCCGCGATCGCGCGCAGGCGAACCGCTCGACGAGGCGGAGTCGGCTTTCAGGCTGCCTCGCTGGACTCCTGAGTAAGCGAGCGTCTATAAACGTGCAGCCGCGCCCTGAGCCGATTTGGGCGGCTTTCTCGGCGCGGATCGCTTCGCGCCAGCGATCTGCACGCCTGGGGCTCGCCGGCTTTTTGCAAAGCCATTCTGCGGCCGGGACGGCTGCGCTACGCGGCTCTGCGTTCTGCGGCTTTGCGGCTTTGCGGCCGGGACGGCCGCGCTCCTACACAATGACTCGACTCTAACGGTTGTAGCGGACCGCCGAGTTGTGTTGGTGGGAACGGTTAGTCCTCACCGATGAATCCTGACGGCTGGGGATGCCCAGGGCACGCTGCTGATCCCTTGTCCGGCATCCTGTTCGCCTCCACGTCTCGCGACCAGTTCGGTCCACCACCCCTCGTCGGGAACCTATCCGCATGACTCGACATCTTTCCAGCTGGCGCCGCCTTGGCCTCTGGCTCGCCAACTGTTCGATGCTGTGCAACCTGGTCGGCTGCCATTCGAAGCAGGAAGTCCGCTTCGAACCGGTGGCCCATTTCCAGCCCGCCCAGACCCAGATCGAGTACCCGGACACCTGTGTCGAGCCTGCGTCCGCCATCGGCGAGGCGCCGGCCGAGCCGCGCAGCGTGCGGGAACCCGGGCCCGAAGACGTCTGGCCGTTGACGCTGGAACAGGTCATCGACATCGCCCTCCAGAACAGCACGGTGATGCGAGAACTGGGCGCGCGGGTCTTGGTGGGACCGCAGAGCATGCGGACCGTTTTCGACCCGGCACTTCAGATGACCGACCCGCGGTCCGGCGAGGAAGCGGCCCTTTCCGACTTCGATGCCCAGCTCAGTTCCCGACTGTTCATGGGACGCGACGAACGAGCTTTCAACAACGCCTTCTTCGCTGGTGGCGCTCCGACCAACCAGGCCACGGCCGCTGCGTCGGTCACCGGCGGGTTGATCACCGAGATCAGCAAGACGGCCGCCACGGGCACCCAGTTCGCCATTCGCAACGAGAACCTGCGCAACAGCAACTCCATCGCCGGTGCAAAGCCTCCCTTCGACCTGTTCCCCAGCACTTACGACTCGCTGATTGCGGCCGAGTTCCGCCATCCGCTGCTGCAAGGGGGCGGCCTGCAGTTCAACCGCATCGCCGGCCCGAACGGCCGGCCCGGCTTCTACAACGGCGTGCTGCTGGCGCGGATGCGAACCGACATCGCCCTCGCGGACTTCGAAGTCAGTGTCCGCGACTTCCTCGGGGACATCCAGAGCACCTACTGGCAGCTCTATTTCGCCTACCGCAACCTCGACGCCCGCGTCGCGGCCCGCGATGCCGCGCTGGAATCGTGGCGCCTTGCCAAGGTCAAGCTGGAGACCGGGGCGGGCAGCGAACTGGAGGAAGCACTCGCGCACGAACAGTATGAAGCGTTCCAGGCCGAAGTCTCCAATGCCCTCAACGGCGTCGGCACTTCCACGTCCACGGCACTGGCACGCGTGGGCGTCTACGCCACCGAACGGCAACTGCGGCTCTTGATGGGAATTGATGTCAACGACCAGCGGATCATCCGACCGGCGGAGGAACCGTCGCGGGCCGAGATCCTGTTCGACTGGGATGAGTCGGTGGACCTGGCCATGTTCCGCCGCGTCGAACTGCGTCGCCAGCACTGGACGGTCAAGCAGCGCGAATACGAACTGCTGGCCGCCCGCAACCTCAAGCTCGTGCGGCTCGATCTCGTCGGCGGCTACCGTTGGCGCGGCTTCGGCGACGACCTGTTCGGGCAGCGGGACCGCAATAACGGCAGCGCCTACCGTGACATGTTCACAGGCGACCTGCAAGGCTGGAACAGCGGCTTGCAGCTGTCCACGCCGATCGGCAACCGCATCGGCCACCTAGCGGTGCGGAACGCCGAGCTGTCGTTGAGCCGCGAGCGTGCGTTGCTCCGCGAACAGGAACGCTACACCTTCGCGCAACTCAGCGACGCGACGGCGGAACTGGCGCGATCGTACGACCAGTCGCGGATCCAGTTCAACCGCACGGTGGCGGCCCGCCGCCGACTCAAGGCCGAGCAGGCGCGTTACGACCTGGGCGACGGCGAACTGGTGTTCGTGCTGCAGGCCCAGAGCCGCGTGGCGGATGCGGACAGCGAGTTCTTCCGTGCCCTGGTGGACTACAACCTGGCCGTTGCCCGCGTGCATATCGCGCGAGGCACCTTCCTGGACTACCTGGGCGTAAGCCTGACGGAGGGCCCTTGGAGTGATACGGCGTATCGCGCGGCGACCAAGCAGTCGCGTCGATTCACTCCGAGAACGCTGAACTACTGCGTCACTCGCCCCGATGCCGTGAGTCGGGGCGCGTTCGAGCAGCATGTGTTGCCACACGACTCGGATTCGGCCGAGGGCGAACCGACACCAGCCAGCCGCCCCGCGCCCGCCTCGGACGTCGTGCCGGAGGAACCGCTCGCCGCCCCCCAGCCCGCCGCCGCAGAAGACGACCGGGTGACCGACGGCGATCGCCGATCGTCGTCAAACGCCCCGGACCGGGAAACGCCCGGCACACCGCAGGCCGACGAGGACCCGCCCCTGCCAACTTCGCCGCCCGCTCCGGAACCGTCCGACGAGGCCATTCGCAGAACGCCCTCCACGCGGGGCATCGCCTCGTGATGCACGCGTCGCGGACCTGCCCGATCCCGTTCTGGAATCCCCGACCCCCGCGGCGAGACTCTCGGCCACCTGCCCGCTGAGCCCGCCTCGTACCCTCCCGCCTTCCCCCGCGGTCGGGCGACGTCGAAACTTCCCCCTTCGACGCGCTCGGCCGCTTTTTTCGTTCTTCACTGATCCCCGGCGCCGCGACCAAGCGTCCCTGCCTGCGGGGGTATCTCGCCAGCCCGTTTCCCCGCCTTCGCAGGATGACTCCGCGTGACTCCCCCCGTTGTCCGAGCGGCCCGACTTCAGAACCGCCCGGAGGCGTCGCCCCCAAGTTCGGGGCGTCGTCCCGCGAAAGGGTTCCGTCGAGGCGTTGGCGGGGAACCGCTTGAGCCTACGGGAAAAAGCGACCACAATGGCGGAGCTTGGGACCCTGGCGTCCTGTGATGGACGCGGTCCCTTGTTGCCGTCAACTGCCCGATGCGCGATCTGCCGCTTGTGACGCAGAGCTGCATCCGGGGGTCTCGCCTCCCGTGGAGATATTGATGATGAAATCTGTTTTTGCCTCCGTCACCTGCTTGTGCGCGCTGGGCTTCGGCGCGCTGGCTCACGCCGCTGGCGGAGTCGCCTTTACCGATGCGGCCGCCGCTCCGGTCGACTTCCAGTACCAGGGCGAGTACGCGGGTACCATCGACGCCGACGGTTCCCGCTGGGGTGCCCAGGTGATCGCCTTGGGTGGCGGCAAGTTCCATGTCGTCGGCTATCGCGGCGGACTACCGGGCGAAGGCTGGACGCCGGGTAACGAGAAGAATGAGATCGACGGCAAGCTCGAAGGCAAGCTGGTCGAGATCGACGGACCCGAGTTCGTGATCAAGATCGACGGCAAGAACCTGACGGTCGAGACGCCGGATGGCCAGAAGCTGGGCGCGCTTCCCAAGGTGGAACGCAAGAGCCCCACGCTCGGCAAGGCCGCTCCCGAAGGCGCGATTGTGCTGTTCGACGGTTCCAATGTCGACCACTGGGTCAACGGCAAACTGGTCGAGGGCAAGTACCTCGGCGCGACAAACGTGGAGACGAAGGAAAAGTTCGGCGACCATTCGCTGCACTTGGAATTCCGTGCTCCGTTCATGCCCGAGTCGACGGGCCAGGCGCGCGGCAACAGCGGACTGTACATGCAGAGCCGTTACGAGGTGCAGATCCTCGACTCGTTCGGCCTCGAAGGACTCGAGAACGAATGCGGCGGCATCTACTCGATCAGCCGTCCCAAGCTGAACATGGCCCTGCCGCCGCTCGCGTGGCAGACCTACGACGTCGATTTCACCGCCGCCAAGTATGACGCAGCGGGCAAGAAGACCTCGAACGCCCGCGCCACGGTTCGCCTCAACGGCGTCGTGATCCACGACAATCTGGAACTGGCCCATGGTACGCCCGGTCGTGCGGAGGAAGGCCCCGGCGACGCGCCGATCTTCCTGCAGGACCACGGCAATCCGGTCGTGTTCCGCAACATCTGGGTCATCAAGAAGTAGTACCCCCGGAACGCGGTCGCCTGCGGCGTCCGCTGGATCCGCCGCCGGTGCGGTTGCTCCCACCGGCGCGTCTTGCCCCACGAAGCATCCCGGCCCACGTCCGGGATGCTTTTTCGTGCGCCCCAAGACGCGATGCGGCGATCCTGGCGCGGTACCCTCCGCGGTTCGGATTGCACCCCCTGCCCCCCCTTGTCGTTCCCACCGCAACGCCAGTCGCGTTACCGCTTACGCTCCGTCCGGCTCGCTGCACGGCCCCCCGCCACGCCGTGCACTCGCCACGCCGTGCACTCGCCACGCAGTGCACTCGCCACGCAGTGCACTCGCCACGCAGTGCACTCGCGACGCAGTGCACTCGCGACGCAGTGCACTCGCCGATCCACTGCCTGCTGCCGCCCCGGTTCGGGCCGCAAGCGTACCCACACCCATTCCGCCCCTTCTCCCCGGTGCATCCATGATTCAAGGCTTCCATCTGCAACGGTTCTCCTTCCCTGCGTTGCCCGGGCTCCGTCGCCTAGCGCGAGCCATTGGTCTCGCATCCTGCCTGCTCCCAGTCCTGGCGACTGCCGCCGACCTTCGTGTGCTGCCAGTCGGCAACCACCCCGAAGACAGTCGCCTGGAACCGCTCAAGGACCTGGACGGATACTTTCCCTTCGAGGTCAGTTCGTCGGTGGAGGCATGGAACGCGCGAGCCACGAAGCGCCGACTCGCGCTGCAGGTCGCATTGGGCCTTTGGCCGCAACCCACGCGGACCCCCGTCGATGCCGTCGTCCACGGCCGCATGGACCTGGAAGGCTACAGCGTCGAGAAGGTTTACTTCCAGAGCATGCCGGGCTTCTACGTCACGGGCAACCTCTATCGCCCCGCCCAGGCCTCGGCTGACGGCAAGTACCCGCTGATGCTCTGTCCCCACGGCCATTTTGCCGACGGCCGCTTCGGCGAATCGAGTCGCGAGGCGGTGCGCCGCGACATCGTAATCGGAGCCGAACGATTCGAGGACGGAGGCCGCAACCAGATCCAATCCAAGTGCGCGCAGCTGGCGCGCATGGGATGCTTGGTCTTCCAGTATGACATGATCGGTTATTGTGACAGCACCCAGTTGAGTTTCGAACTGATCCACTCGTTCGCGCAGCAGCGATCGGAGATGATCAACCCGAACGCCTGGGGACTGTTCAGCCCGCAGGCGGAATCGAACCTGCAGAGCATTGCGGGCCTGCAGACCTGGAACTCGATCCGCGCGCTCGACTGGCTGCTGACGCTGCCGGAAGTCGACGCCAAGCGAGTCGGCGTGACGGGCGCCAGCGGCGGTGGCACGCAGACGTTCCTCTTCTGCGCGCTGGACCCGCGACCCACGATCGCCATTCCCGCCGTGATGGTTTCCACCGCCATGCAGGGCGGCTGCACATGCGAGAACGCCAGCCTGCTGCGTGTGGGCACGGGCAACGTGGAGTTCGCTGCGCTGATGGCCCCTCGTCCGCTGTGCCTGATCTCCGCCGACGATTGGACGCGCGAGATGTCGACCAAGGGGTTCCCGGAACTCAAAGCCCACTACGAACTGCTGGGAGCCGGGGATCGCGTGGAACACCATCCGCTGTTGCATTTCAAGCACAACTACAACTATGTCAGTCGAGGCGTGATGTACCAGTTCGTCAACCGCGAGTTCCAGCTGGGCCTGGAGACGCCGGTCGTCGAGGAGAGCTACCGACGACTGGTGCGCGACGAACTGACCGTCTGGAACGAACAGCACCCGCGACCGGAATCGGGACCGGAGTTCGAACGCAAACTGCTCCGCTGGTGGGCCGATGACGCGCGCCAGCAGCTCGACGCCCTCGTGCCGCGCGACCAAGCGTCGCTCGAAGCGTACCGAGCCACGGTCGCTCCCGCCTGGGACGCGCTGTTGGGACGGCGTCTGCCTTCCTCCGACCGCATCGCACTGCAGGAGACGTCCAAACAGGAGCGTGCGGGCCACTGGGAGATCCGCGGCCTGCTGGAGTACCAGGTGCCGCGCGAAGATCCGGGCATGCCTGCGCAGACCGAGGTGCTGCCGATCGTGTTCCTCGTGCCCAAGAACTGGAACTCCGGCCCCGTCGCCATCTGGCTCAGCCGCGATGGCAAGGCCAGCCTGCAGCCGGGCGAGGCGCCGCGCGCGGAAGTGCAGCAGCTGCTCGACGCGAACGTCAGCGTGGTGGGCGTGGACCTGAATGAACAGGGCGAGCTGCGTTCCAGCGAGGGTCCGCTGGTGGAGACGCGGCGCGTGAAGAATCCGCGCGAGTCGGCCGCCTACACGCTGGGCTACAACCGGGCCCTTTTCGCCCAGCGCGTGCACGACGTGCTGACCGTGATCGGCTTCGCCGCTGCCCACGAACGCAAGCCCTCCGAGATCTGGCTGGTGGCCCTGGATGGCGCGGGGCCGTGGGCGGTCGCGGCCTGCGCGCAGTCGGACGGCCTGGTGAAGCGGGCGGTGGTCGATACGCAGGGCTTCCGCTTCCAGAACCTGATGAACGTGCGGCACGGAGACCTGCTGCCCGGCGGAGCGAAGTACCATGACCTGCCCGGACTGCTGGCGCTCAGCGCGCCCACGTCGATCCGCGTCACGGGCGAGTCGCCCGAATCGCTGACGGTGCCACGAGCTGCCTACCAAGCTGGCGGCGTGGAAAACCAACTGCAGGTGGCCGGCCCCGACGATTCCTCCAACGAACAGTCCATCCAGTGGCTGCTCGGACGCTGAACGGAAGCGAAAAACGGGGGCAGGTCGGTTATCCGCGGCGACGCGTTGGCGAAGCGACCTGCCTCCACTTTTCACGGACAAAGACAAGCCCGGCAAACAGCCAGCCGAGGGCCAAGCCGGTCGGCTCCGGGACGGCCAACGCGGGCGGCTTGAAGCCCTGCTCGTAGCCACCCGCCTGGAACGCGATCACGAAGTCGGCCGAGTTGAAGTCGCCGTCGCCGTTCCAGTCGCCGCCCGACCAGTTCGTATTCAAGGGCACGCGGTCTTCGTAGCCACCGAACTGGAAGGCCTGGATGATGTCGGCCGAATTGAACTGGCCGTCCAGGTTGGTATCACCCGGATAGGTACTGGCCAGCTGTTCGACCCAGAAACGATGATCGCGGAGGTCGACGCGTTGATCGTCGTTGAGGTCATAGCGTGTCAGTTGCGTTCCCACACGGATCCGTTCCGCCAGCAGGTCGATGTCGCCGACATCCAGCTGTCCAGAGCCGTTCAGGTCCCCAGGAATGGTGGGCGCAGGCGGCGTCCGAGTGGCCACGCGGAATCCCAAGAAGCGCGTTCCCGTGGCGTCGTTCGCGTCGTAACTGAGCCGCATACGGGCGGCCATGCTGGAAGCGACGTCGTCCCATGATCCGCCGCGCACGCCGCGGCCCGTCGCGCCAAACGGCGTCTCGTTCCACTCCCAGACATTACCGCCCTGGTCGTTGGTCCCATAATAACTGGTCGCCGCCGGACCGGCACTGCCAACCGTCGTCAGATGGCCCCGCTGGCCGCCCCAGTTGGCTTGCAACCCATAGTTGGCCACGTTGGGACCCGAGTTCACAATCAGGCCCGCGGCATCGGCAACGGCGGCCTGCGGAATCGCATCGCTGCGCGTCGGGTAGTCGTAGTAGCCACCCGCGCCCGAGTTGCGTGTCGGGTCGTAGTACGCCGCCTTGTACCATTCGTCTTCGCTGGGAAGAAACCAGCGGGCATCGGCGTTTCTCGGCAGCGCGCCCGACGCAGTGATCGTATAAGCTCCGTTCTCGGTGTCGCCGTTCCCTTGGCCATTATGCAGCCAGTTCGCGAATCGCACCGCGTCGAGAAAGCCGACGAAGTTCACCGGCTTATCGGCCATGGCGGGCTTCGACACATACCGATACGCGCCCTCGGAACCCGCGCGTTCGATGCCGCCGCGCGGATCCGTCGTCATCGGTGGCGAGTAGAGCCCGCGCGGGTCGCTGACCGCTCGCGCGTTTAAAAACTCCACATACTCCGCGTTGGTCACCTCCTGACTGCCCATGTAAAACGCCTGGGCAACCGCGCCCACGACTGCATCCTGGCCGAATCCACCGGCGCCCTTGCCCGAAAGTTCGCCGGCATTGCCGGGATTGCCAACCGCCACCACGTCGATCACCAGGCCCTGGACCGATGGGGACAGGAGCAGCAACACCCACGCCACCAGGACCAGCAGCGGCCCGCGCCCGCGCGTTGTCGAGCGTGCCGCCGAGGCCTGCGTTCGCGACGGGCCCGGGAAGCCCGCTCCAACCAACGGGTATCCGCACCTCGCCCCGACACGGAGCATCCTGCATGAGAAGATCTGTGTGTCCATGAAATCCTCAGTTACCCCGCACAGCGTCCCGCAAACGACTCCGCCTGTCCATTGCCTTCTATTCCGCCCTATCGACTCATCCTACCAACAACGGCCGTCTTTACAGTAATTTGGCGGCGCAAATCGGCGGCTGAGTTCCTCGACCGCGTTGCCAAGTCGAAACCTCCCCCCTTCCAAACGTTCACAGTTGAAACACGGGTAGCGTTCGAGATCGCGTTGGTTCGCACGAGGGCCGGTCCCGCGGCAATCCCGCCCTAAGGTCCGCGAGCGGAAAACTCGCGTCGGCACCGTTCCCGCAGAAAGCGGGTCGACTTCCATGAAACCGGGGCAGAGTCCTGCGCGCAAGTTGCCCAGACAGGGCCCCGAGGGCGATGGGGATTCCCGGATATTGCTTGAGAATTCAGCCGGGGCGCGTTAGGGTAGGGCCGCCAGACGCAAAATGTCCCCATGGATTGAAGTGGGGCGTGACGTCGTTTTCGCCTTCGGCAGCACTCGCGAGCAAGATCGCCCATGTCGACCCAGGATTCGGTATCCGACATTGGATCAGAGCACGAAACTTTCCGGCAGGCGGCGGACGAGTTTTCGGACCGACTAGCGCGTGGGGAGACGCCCACGGTCGAGGAGTACGCGCAGCGTTACCCGGAGATCGCCGAGCTGATCCGCGAGCTGTTTCCGGCGCTGGAGTCGATGCGTAATCCGGAGTTGACGCGCGGGGCCGCTTCGACGCAGTACCTTTCCTGGAACGAGCTGACGAATCGCGAGGCGTTGGGAGACTTCATCATCCATCGCGAAATCGGTCGCGGCGGAATGGGGATCGTCTACGAGGCGACGCAGCGTTCCATGGGCAGACGGGTCGCCGTCAAGATCCTGCCCTTCGCCGCGCTCAGCGACGATCGGCGGCTGAAGCGTTTCCAGAACGAGGTTCGCGCGGCCGCGACGCTGCAGCACCCCAATATCGTCTCCGTCTATTCGGTCGGCGAAGAGCGAGGCGTGCACTACTATGCCATGCAGCTGGTGCGTGGCCAAAGTCTGGCCAGGGTGCTGCGTGATCTTCGCCAGATGATGCGGCGCGAGCATCTGGTGATTGACGAGCACACCGCGATGCATGTGATGCGGAGTTCCGACGACGACGACGACGAGGCTTCGGGGGCGGTCTTGGGAGCGGGTCGGAGATACCAGCCGGGTGAGCCTCTCGGACAAGCATCGGAACACGACCCCACCGGCATGCCCTCGGACGCCGACCGGAGCCACCCCGTTTCGCTGGGAGAGCCCCATGGCTCGGAGGCAGGTGCTGGCGGGAATCAAACATTCCACGCCTCATCGTCGAACTCTACCTCGAGCTTCACGGCCGGTTACTTCCGCTCGATCGCGCGGATGCTGGCCGGCGTGGCGGATGGTCTGGAGCACGCGCATCAGTTGGGCATCGTGCACCGCGACATCAAGCCAGGCAACCTGCTGCTCGACGCGCAGGGCAATGTCAGCATCACCGATTTCGGCGTGGCCCGCGTCGGCGAGGACGCGGGCCTTTCGATGGTCTCCGAGGTGGTCGGCACCCTGCGTTACATGGCCCCGGAACAGGCGTTGGGCCGAGGAAGCGTCGATCATCGCGCCGATGTCTACTCGCTGGGAGCCACGCTGTACGAACTTTTGACGCTGCGTCCCCTCTTTACCGGCGTCGACCGACAGACACTGCTGCGGAAGATTGCCTGGGAGCAGCCGGCTTGGCCAGCTCAGCTGAATCGCCATGTGCCACCCGACCTGCAGACCATCGCGATGAAGGCATTGGCCAAGGAGCCATCCGAGCGTTACACCACCGCGGCGGAGATGTGCGACGACCTGAGGCGTTTCCTGGAGAATCGGCCCATCAAGGCACGCCTGGCGGGGCCTCTGGTCCGGACCCGAAAACTGCTGCAGCGCCATCCGCTCGCCTCCGGTCTGCTGCTGCTCTCCAGCTTCGTCTTCTCCGTCTTCATGGCGGCCTCGGCACAGCAAGCCAACGAAGCCCGCGAGGCAGCCGAGCAGCACGAGGCGACGGCGGAGAGCAACTACCAGGGCTTGCTGCAGAAGACCTACGAGTCGGACATGTCGCTGGCATACCTGACGTGGGACGCGGGCGAGCCCACGAAGGCGCGGGCCATGCTTGAGCAGATCGCGCAGCGTGGGCGAGGCAACCAGTCGCTCGGCGACGACTTCCACCTGCTGGACGCGGTCACGCGCGGCGGCTGGCGATCGCTGCCGCACGATCTGGGACCCATCGTCGAGATGGCGGCCTTCCGCGACGGCCACTCCATCGCCGTCGGCTCCACCACCGGCCATGTCGCGATCGTCGACTCACGCACCGGCTCCGTCCACCAGCGATTCCTGATGGCGCCGGGAGCGGTCGTGACGGCCTTGGCTTTATCGCCCTCCGAGAAGGAACTGGCCGTCGCCGGCCAGTTCGCGGCGGACAACGAACCGATCGTGCGCACCATTGACTTGGAGACCGGCAAGGTCCGCGATCGCCTGGCGCGATTTCCGAGCAACATAGAGTCGCTGGCCTACCATCCCAGCGGCAAGGAAATCGCGGTGGGCTGCCGCTACGAGGATGTGTTTCTCATTTCACTGGACGAGGAGTCGACGCGCCGCGCTTTCGCCTCCACCCGTCGCAACCGCTCGCTGGCGTTCTCCCCCGACGGCGACCAACTGGTCGTCGGCAGCGAGCACGACCAACTCCGCATCTACGACATCGCGACGGGAGCCTCACGGGACGCCAACCTGCCGGACACGCCTCACGCGTTCACGTGGTCGCAGGACGGCCGCTACATTGCGATTGGATTCTTTGGCGAGCCCAGTATCTGGATCATGAGTCCCCTGGCGTTCCAGCAACCGGTCTTCATCCTCCAGCAGAACCGTGGCCATATCGTGGACGTGGCCTTTTCCCCCAGCGGCAATCGCGTCGTTGCCGGCCTGCAGGAGGGCGGCATTGCCTGCTGGGACCTGCCACGGGCCCCGAAAGCCTCCATCTCCTTCCAGTCCGATCTCGGGCTAACCTCGCCGGCGCCATCACTGCCGACCGTCTTGAGCGCCTGGTCCCACTACGTGCTGCACGACGGCGAAGCGCAGCGAGTGGTCTGCCCCACGGAGAGCATGGCCATCAGCGCAGGAGAGGAAGGTGCGCTGGTCGTCTCCACATTCAACACGCCCAACCCCGTCTCGACGTTGATTCCCCAGGTGCAGATCACGGACCTAGCCCTGGCATCGGACAATCGCCGTCTGGCAGTTGGCAGCCGGGAGGGAGCCGCGCTGTTGATTGACCTGAAGGAAGCCACCGTGCGGCAGCTGCTGCCCGCCAACGGCCTGGAGCTGCACGCCCTCCGTTTCGCCGGCCCACGGCACGATCAACTGCTTGCGTGCTGGACCGACTATCGTGTCGCCCAAGTCGACCTGAAGACGGGCGTCCGGACCGACCTGATCTCCGGATCCCCGGAAGGCTACGCCACCATCGACCGTCATGGGGCGATGCTCCATGTCGCACCGCCGGGCCATCACGCCACGATGCTGGTGAATGGCAGCGTATGGCAATGGCAGGACGACAGAGCGCCTCGCGAGATCCTCACCCGCGAGGCGCTCCCCGCCCGCGCCTGGAGCAGTTGCTTCCTCGAATCCACGAACCAGCTGGCAGTGGGAGGTCTTTTCGAGTCGATCCGCCTCGTCTCGCTCAGCCCTCCGTACCTTTCCGTCGACATGCCCCGCATGAGCTGCACGTCCTGCATGCTCTACGACGCAGCCCGCCAGCGATTGATCACGGGCCATTCGACGGGCAAGGTACGCGTCGTGTCGCTGCAGGACCTGAAGGTCCTGGCCACCAGCGCGCTGCTCCTGCGTGTGAACAACCAGCAACCGGGAGGCATCGCCGTCACGTGCCTGCAACTGACACCGGACGGGCAGCATGTCCTGGCCGGCTACGACGACGGCGCCGTTCGACTCTGGGCCGCGGAGGACCTGCGATTCGTGGGCACTTTGGTTCCCCCCTCCGCCGACGGCCAGATCCATGCTTTATGGATGATGAACTCGCGCGGTCCGCTCATCGCCCTGCGGCGCAATGATGAACAGTACAGCACCGCCGACCAACTCGTCTGGGTGTCGCTCGACGCGGTGCTGCCGGCGCCGCCCAACGCCGCCGAAGAAGCCCACGCCACTCCGCCGCTCCCAGGCGACGCGGCTTACGCGGATTGGGCTCCGCCGCGCGCAGAGCGTCTTCGACGGGAGACGACGCCATGAGCCAGTACTCCATCGAGGACACGGGCGGCCTGCTGGCCAACCATGAGGAGGGCGACCCGGAGGCGCTCGATCGGCTGCTGCGACACTATCGACCGTTCCTGCGCCGCATCGTCCGCGTCCGCATGGATCCCATGCTGCAAGGGCGCATCGATCCCTCGGATGTGATCCAGGAAGCGCAGATCGAGATCATCCGGCGCATGGACGACTACCTGCGGCGACGTCCCATGTCGTTCCGCGCGTGGCTGCGCAACACCGTCTGCCAGCAGTTGCAGATCGTCTGGCGCCGCCACCGACTTGCCCAGAAACGCACGGTCGACCTCGAAGTGTCCTTCGACGCGCAGTCGTCGCTGGCTTTGGCGCAGCTGCTGCTCGGCGAAAGCCCCAGCCAGCAGGTCGAACGGCTCGAACTGGCCGAACGCGTCCAGATCGCGCTTGCGGGCCTGCCCGAAAGACATCGCGAAATCCTCGTGATGCGGAACTTCGAGGCGCTCACCAACAGCGAAACCGCCGAAGTCCTCGGCCTCAGCGAAGTCGCCACCAGCAAACGGTATGCGCGGGCCCTCCTGCGACTGCGTACCAGCCTTCGCGGCCGCTGACGCACTCCTGTCACTCTTCCCCGCGTCCTGCGATGCGGCACCCGTCTACGGCAGGCGATCCAGCGACTCGCGAATCGCCCGCACCTGCGCGGGGCAGGTCTCACGCCGCTGCTGGTCTCCCGGAACCTGCGGCGAATGCATCGGCACCGCGTCGCGCCAATAGGCCACAGGCGTATCGCGAAGCACGGCCGCGCTGGCGTGGACTTCACGAGCTCCCGTGCCGCGCACCAGTTCCTCCACATTCGCGCCCCGCACGCCACAGCCGGGCATGACCACGAGGCGATCGCCGGCCTGCCGCACCAGCGTAGCAAGATTCGACAGGCCCTCCGGAGCGGTCGGGCACTGGCCGGAGGTCAGCACGCGATCCACGCCCAGGTCCACCAGAGTCTCCAGCGCCCGTGGCGGATCCGCCACCTGGTCGAAAGCGCGGTGGAAGGTCACGCTGGGCCGCCCCAGGCCCGGACCGGCTGGACGAGGGGCCCGCCGTGCCGCGTCGAGCAGTTCCCGGCAGCATTCCACGTCGACCGACCCATCCGACCGCAGCGGCCCCACGACAATCCCCGCGACCGGTTCCTGGACCAGCGCCGCCACGTCGCGAAGCATCACATCGCGTTCCTCGGCACGGTAATGGAAGTGCCCGCCGCGGGGACGGATCATGACCATCACGGGCAGGCGCGTCGCGGCCAGGACAGCCCGCACCATGCCCAGGCTGGGAGTCGTCCCGCCCTCCACCAGGTTCGCGCACAGCTCCAGCCGATCCGCTCCACCCTGCTCGGCCGCCAGGGCACTCGCGACCGAATCGATGCAGATTTCCAGCAGGACGCGCGTCGCCTTCGAACGGCTCACGGCATTTTCCATCGCAGCAGGGCTCCCAAGGGGGCCAATGGTCGGGCACCTTCGCGAGGACTTGGTTCGCCCCGCGGTCGGATCAGGCTACAATAGGGCGTGGGCGTCTCCAAGGCCCCTCGACCCGCTCGACGACCGCGTGTCGCGGCGGCGGACTCTGGCCCCGCTTCGACTCCCCTCCAACCCACTCGGCCAGCAGGCAGCGACACCATGAATCCTTCGGGAGATCCTCGATCGGCTCGATCGCCCGGCATGGCCCTGGTCTTCGTCGTTGCCGCCTGGGCTCTCGCGCAGTGGCTGGTGCCGCCCAACCGACCGGCGCCCACGTGAATCCTCTCGCGATGCGTCGAGCAGTCTGCTCGGCCGCTCTATCGTGAATCGCTTCCCGGCGACACCCTGGTCTGCCCGCCCGCTGACATGCCCGCCTCGGACGGCATCACGACGGAAGCGCGGTAGTATCCGGCGCCGCGGCCAACCGCCCCGGACCGCCGCGGGGCATCGCCGCCAGTCTTCGGTCGCCTGCGATCGACCAGCGGGCAGGCGGCACGCGCGGCGCCGCATGGCACACCTTCGGATGCTTGCGGTATACTACGGCCCGATTTTGCCAGCCCGCCCGCCACGCAACCTCGGGTCCCCTGGCGGCTCCGAACCTTCGCGTTTCATCGCTGAACGTTGCCTCACCCCCGGAGATCCCTCCATGCCTTTCGCACTCCCCTCCGTTCGCTCGCTTGGTTTCCCGCGCCGCGCGTTTGCCACGATGGCCCTGCTGACCGGTTGCACGCTCGCAGCCGCCAGCGCGGTCGCCGACCAGTGGCCCAACTGGCGAGGTCCGCAATCGAACGGCGTAGCGCCCCAGGGGACCTACCCGCTGCAGTGGAACCTGGAGACGAGCGAGAACGTGCTCTGGAAGGTCCCGATGGAAGAGCGCACCGGCTCGACGCCCGCCGTGTGGGACGACCTGATCTTTGTCACCACCGGTTCCGGCGGGAAGAACGTCCTGCGCGCGTATGACTGGAAGGGCGAGAAGCGTTGGGAGGTCACGGCGGGCGAGGAGGTACCCGGCAAGCACAAGAAGGGCAGCGGCAGCAATCCCTCGCCGGTCACCGACGGCAAGCAGGTCTTCGCGTACTTCAAGAGCGGCGATGTGGCGTGCGTTGATTTCACGGGTAAGCTGCTCTGGCACAAGAACCTCCAGAAGGAGTTCGCCGCCGATACGCTCTGGTGGGACCTGGGCACTTCGCCCGTGCTGACCAACGACCACCTGGTCATCGCCTGCGTGCAAAGCGGCCCGTCCTACCTGGCGGGTTTCGACAAGCGGACGGGCGAGGTGGCGTGGAAGGTCGACCGCATGCTGGACGCGCCCGAGGAGGCCAACCAGACCTACTCGACGCCGCTGGTCCTGGAGCACCAGGGACGCCAGATGCTGGTGGTGCTGGGGGCCGACCATGTGACCGGCCACGAGGCGAAGGACGGCAAAGAACTGTGGCGGGTCGGCGGTTTCAATCCCGACCAGGACAAATACTTCCGCAGCATCTCCTCGCCCGTCGCCGCCAACGGCATCATCCTCGCTCCCTACTCGCGTGGCACGACGCTCACCGCCATCTCCCTGGAAGGCAAGCAGCTGTGGCGTAAGGCCGAGATCTCGGCCGACGTGCCCACGCCCGCTGCGGCCGATGATCGAGCCTACGTCTGCAACGACCAAGGGCGCGTCGCCTGCGTCGACTTGAAGTCCGGCGAGATCGTGTGGAGCATCGAGACGGGCAAGAACCGTAACGCCTTCAGCGCGTCGCCCATCCTGGCCGGTCGGCACCTGTACGTCTGCCGCGAGGACGGAGCGGTCTTCGTCGTGGACATCGACAAGCAGGAGGTAGTGGCCAAGAGCGAGATGGGGGAGTTCACCGTTTCGACGCCCGTCTTCGTGAACAACCGCATCCTGATCCGCACGGCCGACCACCTGGTCTGCATCGGCGGCAAATAGGGGCGTGCCCCGAAACGGCGGTCACTCCCAGGCGTGTCGGTCGCGTCGGTGCTCTCTCCCGCGGGCCTCGGCCCGGGCCTGGGCATCAATTGACGGATAACACCAAAGTTCGTATGCTGCCGCGACTTGCGACGACCTAAGCCAGCAAATGACACGGTCCCCAGCGGCTCGGCCGCGGCGTGTCGGCCGTGACGCTCGCGCGCTCCAGCAACCGCTTGATCTTCCCGTACTCGCGGTACGTCTTGGGGTCGCACGTCGCGCGCATCGCGGCGTCGAATGTCGCGCATCGAGCCATGTGCCCAGCAATCGTCTCTCGCCGCGTGTGGAAGACCTCGATCGGTGGATCGAGTTGCGCGATCTCGTACGCCAGCGCGGTGTGCAGCGCGCGGTGGTCGAGGTAGTAAGGGACGGCGAACACACCATTCCGGCAGGACTCGACGAGTCGAATGCGCTCCGGCCTGTAGTCGGTCGGCGCGAGCAGCTCGGCGAGCCGTGCCAGCGTTTCGGGACCTCGCCACTGCCGCTCGACTCGAAGAACCGTCCCAGGGTCTGGGGCACCCGAGCATCCTCGGCTCCTCATCTCCAGGCCCTT
>CAZUJM010000023.1:0-5811 GCA_964620405.1 uncultured Pirellulaceae bacterium
TATCGGTGTGTGTCTCCCGTCTCCCGTCTGCCGCGCCGCGGCATATCCCACGAATCGCCAGCGATCGCCTTCGCCGTTGTCGGCCAGGGGCGGGTTGCGGCAAGAGCCGATCTCAAGCAGGCTAGGAAGTGATTGGTATGAAGGTCCAACTGGTGCTCTTGGCATTCGCCGTGGCATTCGCGGGAAACGTCGCGTGTTTCGCGGCGGACGGCGACTCCGGGACGCGCGTGCCCGATTTTACGCAGGGGGCGAGGATCCCCGACGACGCCAAGCATGATTGGAACCTTGGTGCCACGGGCCTCAGAGGCTGGATGCATTGTGACACGCTCGTGACATCGGATGCGCGCCAGGTCGTGATCACTCAGGTGGAGAAGGGAACTCCCGCAGACGGGATCCTTGCGATCGGCGATGTGATCCTCGGCGTTGGCGGAGTGTCTTTTTCCTACGATCCTCGCACCGAAATGGGCAAGGCCTTGACCGCTGCCGAATCCGAGGCGGGCAACGGCACGCTTCGGCTGACACGCTGGCGCGCAGGCGAGACGACGGAAGTCGTTGTGAAGCTTCCGGTGCTCGGAAGCTACAGCGCCACGGCTCCGTATGACTGTCCGAAGTCCGCGCGCCTGCTGGAACGCGGGTGCAAGGCGCTCGCCGCGCGGATGGCGGATCCTTCCTATGCGGAGCGGCTGGATCCGATCCCTCGCTCGCTTAATGGGCTTGCGCTGCTGGCCAGTGGCGACCCCGGTTACCTGCCGTTGATCAAGCGGGAAGCCGCCTGGGCGGCGAATTTCCAGACTCAAGGGATGGAAACGTGGTACTACGGCTACATCATGATGTTCGTCGCCGAATACAAGATCGCCACGGGCGATGATTCGGTCATGCCGGGCCTGACGCGACTGGCCTTGGAAGCCGCCCACGGGCAAAGCGCGGTCGGTTCGTGGGGACACCGGTTCGCCCGTCCCGACGGACGACTGTATGGCTACGGGATGATGAATTCACCCGGTTTGCCGCTGACGATTTCGATGGTGCTGGCTCGCGAGGCCGGTGTAAAGGATCCGGCGCTGGACCTCGCCATCGAACGAAGCCATCGGTTGATGCGATTCTACATCGGCAAGGGGGCGATTCCCTACGGCGATCATCATCCGTGGATTGAGACCCACGAGGACAACGGCAAGTGCGGCATGGCCGCCGTGCTGTTCCAATTGATCGGTGAGTCGAAAGGCGCGGAGTTCTTCTCGCGCATGAGCGTCGCTTCGCATGGGCCGGAGCGGGATACCGGGCACACGGGGAACTATTTCAACATCCTCTGGTCGCTACCGGGCGTCGCCCTGTCCGGTCCGCAGGCGACGGGAGCATGGATGAAGGAGTTTGGCGGTTGGTACTTCGACCTTGCGCGGCGTAGCGATCACAGCTACCTGCACCAAGGTCCGCCGGAGAAGGAAGGCGACAGCTATGCCGGCTGGGATTGCACCGGCGGCTATCTGTTGGCTTACGCCATGCCGCTGCGGAAGCTGTACCTTACCGGCAGGAGAATGGGCGAAGTGCCGCAGATCGACGCCGCCACGGCCCAATCGCTGGTCCTGGATGGACGCGGCTGGAACAACAAAGACCGCCATGGTTTCTATGACTCGCTGGGTGACCAGCAGCTGCTTGAGCGCCTTGGCAGCTGGTCGCCCGTGGTGCGAGAACGAGCGGCGATGGCCCTGGGGCGTCGCGAGGATGCTCCCGTCGCATCCGTGATGGAGATGCTGGACGCTCCCAGCCTTGACGCTCGCTATGGAGCCTGCCAAGGCCTGATCTTCCTGCGCGAGCGTGCAGCATCGGCCGTGGAACCCCTGCGAAAGACGTTGGCCCATCAAGACCTCTGGCTGCGGATCAAGGCCGCCGAAGCGCTCGCGGCCATCGGCTCGCCTGCCACCGTGGCGGTGCCGCAACTGCTGGAGCTGCTGGCCGAGGTGGATGTGGAGAAGGATCCGCGGGGCATGCAGCAGCGCTATCTGTCCTTCGCGCTCTTTGAGCCGGATGGAATGCTCGGGCGCTCGCTGGAGGGAGTGGATCGTCCCGCGCTCTACAAGGCCGTTCGAGCTGGTCTGAAGAATGAGGACGGACGCGCGCGTGGCACCCTGGGATCGGTCTATCGCCATCTTTCGCTCGCAGAGATCAGGCCGCTGCTTCCCGCCATCCACGAAGCGATCGTCCAGCCCGCGCCGAGCGGCGAGATGTTCGCCGACGGAATCCGCGTGGAAGGCCTGCGTCTGCTGGCCCAGTATCGCATCGAGGAAGGGATGAGCGCCCTGGTAAATTACACTCGCGACCAAAACCCATGGCAGAGCGAGGTGCGCACTCCGGAGCTGATGAAGATCCTTCTCACCTACGGCGCGCATGCCAAGGCGGTCGTACCGGACTTGACTCGCATTGCGCACTACTTCGAGAAGGAAGAAGAGGACTTTCCGCCCGAACTGATGCGGCGGAAGGCCGCCTGTGTCCGCGAAACGATCGCTGCCCTCGAGGCCTCGAACGACTATCCGGCACTCATTCGGCTCAATTAGCAAACGCGAAATAGGCACGTGGGTTGTCCAAGACTCTCGGGGAGGTCTCGCGTGCCGCTCCGCGTCGTTCGAGTGGGCCCAGTCTCGTACCCGTGGGAGATGGCGGCCTTGGATGACCGGTTCACGGTCACGCTGCGGAGGTTTGGCCGTTGATACCGGACTTGCCGCGTTACGGCGTTGCCTGAAGCGGTCTGGTGCCCTGGTGGATGCTGAGATTCTTTGGGAAAAAGCATCCGCCGTGGCTTGATCCCGTAGTTGTGGATAAGGTACCGTGCATCGCCGCAGGGTTGCATGGTGAGGATGCGTCGGCAGGCGGTCATGCCATTGGAGGCTCAGTCGCCGTTTGCGTTCTTGGCCCCGTAGAGCAACACGCAACGGCTATCAGGAAAACCTGTGCTTATTCGAGGAGAGATGCTGCGATGACAGAAGACAACCAGGACGTTTCGCGTCGTTCTGTACTGAAGCAGGCTGCGGTCGGTGGCGTGGGATTCGTCACCGCCGGATCCATCCTCGCCGGTCCTGAAGGCGAGCAGGCCCGTGCCGCGGTCGAGCAGGTGGAAGTGAAGAAGGAATGGTTGGCCCAGCGCGCATATTGCCTCAGCGGCAACAAGGTGCTGAAACCAACCGATGGCGGCGCGATTCCTGCCACGACCCTCGCTCGTCATGTCTATCGCCCGCGATCGGCCCAGGAGATCGCCGAGCTGGTCAAGGCCTCCCCCGCGACGGTTCCAATCGCGAATGTTTGCGGAGGGCATGAGTCGTCGAACGCGGCGCTGTTCGCCAGCAGTGAAGCCATCGTGTTGGATCTGGTGCACTTGAAGTCGATCGAGTTTCACGAGGATCGCGAAGGCCCGCTGGTTACGGTCGGGGCGGGGGTTATCTTTCGAGAACTGGTAGAGGCGGTCAAGGGCCGTCGAGGTGCCTTGCCGGTGGGCACGGGACCGGATGTCGGAGTGGTTGGCTACATCGTCAACGGCGGGCTGAGCGGTTACTTTTCCAGACGGCTTGGGTTGCTCGGGCAGCGCGTGGTCCAGTTGACCATGGTGACCGCCGCCGGCGACATCCGCGTGCTCACGCCGAACGACGAGCTGTTTACCGCCATGCTGGGCGCCGGCAGCGCGCTGGGGATTGTTGTCGATGTGACCATTCGCCTCGAGAATGAGAGTGTGCTCCGAAGTGCGGAGCAACGGGTGGTCGGTTTTGAGACACGCGAGCAGGCAGTAGAGTTTTGCCGCGGTGCGATCCGCATCCAGCGGGAGCAGGTGCTTCCCAACGAGTCTGTCTCGATGGAGTTGGTCGTTACGGGTGGGAAAGCCCTGGTGGCGACGTTCGTTTTTTACGATACGTTTCGAGGCGACTCCGCGGAGTTTGTCAAACCGTTGGAGGAACTAGCGGCCCGCTTGAAACTTCCGACCCTTGCCCAGGCGCATTGGAGTTCCTGGTACGAGGTCGCGGCGGCTCTCTGGCCGGTGATCGCGGAAATCAAGGGCAGCCCGCTGGTCATGCTGCAGCATTGCATGGGCACGCAGGGGCGTCCCGAGGACGCGATCCTGGACTTTATCAGCGACACGGTCGTGGCCGAGGCGCCGCTGGACGAAGCCAAATTCTCGATCGTGGAAATCCGGACGCTGGGCGGTGCCGCTCTGGAGAAGGCGAAGCTTCCCAGCGGCAACTGCCACCATCAGTTCTTTGTCGATCTGATCACCCTCTACGACGCCAAGGAAAAGACGGTCCAGGAACGACAGGCCATCGCCGACCTCACGAAGCGACTGCTGGGCAAGGCACGACAAGTGAACGGCCTGACCGTCGACTTCAGCGGCACGCACTCGCAGCCCGACGATGCGGGCTCCCACGTTTCGCCGTCGGTGATCTTCGGGACGGAGTCGATGGCGAAGTCTGTGAAGGAACTAAAGAAGCAAGCCGACCCAGGCAACCGGTTTCGATTCCACCCATTCGCGAAGTTTGTCTGAGCACCGGGCGAAGCGTCGCCTGCTGGAGACTTCAGGGAAGACAGGTCCATCCTGGAGCGACCTTCGCTCCTTTATCCAGGGGAGTGTGTTGCATGTCCGAGGTGCTGGCTCAATTCGCGGCGGCTTGCGCGGCCGGTTCGATTCGCGTGGTGGATCTGACCCACGTGCTGTCCCCGGACTTTCCGACGTTGGTTCTTCCGCCACCCTACGGCCAGGCTCTGCCCTTTCGGATCGAGAAGATCTCCCGATACGACGAGGCGGGGCCGGGTTGGTATTGGAACAATTTCAGCTGCGGCGAGCATGTGGGCACGCATTTCGACGCACCGGCCCACTGGGTCACGGGCAGGGACCTACCCCAGAACACGGTCGACACGATCGACGCTCGAAAGTTCCTCGCGCCGGTCGTCGTCGTCGATGCGAGCGCCCAAGTGGCCGGAGATGAAGACTGGCTCCTGACCGTGGACTACTTGCGCGATTGGGAAGCACGCCACGGTCGCATTCCCGCGGGAAGTTGGCTGGCGTTTCGCACCGACTGGTACAAGCGACTGACGGATCCCGCGTCGTTCGTAAACATGAAGGACGACGGAGCCCACACGCCGGGGCCGACCCAGGAAACCGTGGAATGGCTGATCCATGAACGCGACGTGCTGGGATTCGCCGCCGAGACGATCAACACCGATGCCGGGCAGGCCTATCGTTGGCCACTGCCTTATCCGTGTCACACGCTGATGCACGGCGCCGGTCGATTTGGGCTTCAATGCCTGCGCAACCTCGACCAGCTTCCGCCCACGGGAGCCATGCTGTTCGCGGCGCCGCTCAAGATCCAGGAAGGATCCGGCAGTCCGCTTCGGGTCCTCGCGCTCGTGTAGCGACGGAATGTTCGCCGCCGCGCGTTGGGTATCGTGACGGGCGCCGAAGCAGCCTACCCGCGTTGCCACACCTCCGGTCTGCGTCGACCGGAGGTAGCGGATGAGGGGGGGGAACGCAGCGATCAGCGAGCGGGCACGTAGATGCCACATCCGAAGATGTGCTTGTCGAAGCGAACCACCCAGCTGAACTTGTGTTCCACCTTGTTCGTGACGGGATCGATGTAGCTGTAATCGACCCAGTCGCCCTGCTCGGTGGCGCTGTTCAAGACCATCTCTCCAATCGGGTCGCCATCCGGGCTCTTGACGTCCACCAGTCGCTTGCCGATCTGGTTGACCGGCTGGCGCGAGCCGCCGTAGGCCACGACTTTGCCATCCTTGCCCGATTCGGCCACGAACACATAGAGGTCCCGGTCACGGAATCCGTCG
>CAZUJM010000023.1:5821-17217 GCA_964620405.1 uncultured Pirellulaceae bacterium
CGGCTCCCTTCGTGATGGTTTCGAAAGCGGCGGGGCCGTCTTTCTTGAATCGCTCAATCGCGCGAGCCACCATCTGCTTCGCCTCATTCGCGGTTCCATGGGAGGCTCCATGAACTGGCGTCTCCTGGTAGAAACTTTCCTGCCACTTTCCGTCGCGTCGCACATAAAGCGACGAGGACTCGATGTCCGAGTACAACTCCTTGTGCCCGTTTTGGACTGCTTCGTAGGAGACCCGGTACAGGATCAGGGCCACATCGTCCGTGATCTTCCGCAGCGATGTCGGGCCCATGGTGTACTTCTTTACCTGGACCTTGGTCAGGTCCTTCATGTAGGACTCGCGGTCCACCATGGAGCCATCCGCGAAGATCCACATCGAATCCTGCGCCAGATAGGACTCGAAGAACTTCTTGTCGCCCTTCATGATCGCTTCCCAGCTGTCCTTCTCCATCTTGGTAAGCTGGGCCAGCAGGGCGGCATCCTTGTCCGCTTCCTGTGCGGACGCAGGCATGGCGGTGACAAGAAGCAGGCACAGCGCCAGCAGGCAGTTTACGATTCTCATGGGTAACTCTCGGGATGTTTACGGATCGGTCGTCGATCGCCACTTGGCGAACGGTGCATGATTGCCCTTGGCCGGGTGTTAAGCAAGGGCATGCAGGTCGAGATTGCTCCAAGAGGCAATGGCCTGACTAGGCTGGCCGTATTGCAAAGGCAAGTGCAGAAGATGTGTTGTGATTCCCGAGGGGGAAATGTGTTACCGTAGGCAAGGGATGGACGTCCTCGCCTCGCCGGGAATTGTCGCGTACTTCTGCCGCAACCACCGGCCGCGACGGCGCACCATGGTGAACCGAGGAGACGGTCGCTGGCTACGCATTTCGTCCAGCAGCCTGCTTTGTGCGGCGATTTCGCAAACGCGTCCAGCGATTTGGAGTTGCGCAGGCCTTGCGCTGGGTGGACCTCGGCTAGTGGGGGTCCCCGGCCAGATGGCGTTGCAGGAGTTCGACGATCTCCGCGTGGCCGCGGCGTTGGGCCCATGCCAGGGGTTGCGCCCAGGGCCGATTGTCGGCCGACTGGGGTTGCGCTCCTTGCGAAATCAGGAAGCGTACCATCTCGAGTTGGCCGAACTTCGCGGCCCAGGCGAGCGGAGTGGAGCAGATGTCTTCGTCGCGCGTTTCGAGTTGCGCGCCTGCCTCAAGGAACAGTTCGGCCCATTCGATCGATCCGTGCCGAGCGATGAGGTGCAGTGGAGTGACGCCCAGCCAGTCGCTTCGGTTTGGGTCCATGCCATGTTGGAAGAGCAGGCGGTTGATGGCAGGGTTCTTGGCCGCCACCAGCCACGCAGGGAACTCCACCCGACGAGGCAGGTCCGGGCAGTAGCGCAGCATCAAACGCACGAAGTCGTCGTGGCCCTCACCTGCTGCATTGGCCAGCGCGATGGGATCGTCCGCCAGATGAGGGTTGGCGGCGAACACGGCGGCGGCGGTTCGAAGATCGCCATCGTAGGCCAGCAGGTGCACGGCCCGGGCGGCTCCACGAGAGCACAGCAGGCGAATGGCTCGTTCGTCGCCCTTGGATATGGCGCGGCTGAGAGCATCGGCCGAACTCTCGACGCTCGGATTGATGTGGGAACCGGCCTCGACAAGCAGTTCGGCGATATCATGGTATCCCTCCGCGATTGCCGCGTACAAGGCATGGCCCTCGGGCGCGATTCCCGGCTCTGGTAAGTTCGGGTCGGCACCGTGCTCGAGCAGGATCCGCACGATCTCCAAGTGGCCGGTCGCGGCCGCATTGAAGATTGGAGCGCCGGATCCCAGGTAGTACGAACGACAGTCGCTCAACCGATTCACCGCGGCAGGATCCTGGGCGAGGATCTCGCGCACTCGCTGCATGTCGCCCATGTGGCAGGCGGTGCAGAGGTCGATGGCGGCCCCTCGTTTCTCCAGGTGGTGCAGGATGTCCTGGGGAGTATGCGGCCAATCCCTGGGCACGCGATCCCATCCGCGAAAATGGTAGTCGCCATGGAATAGGTGCGTTGGACGTGCGCCGTCCAGACGCTGGGCCTCGAGGTCGGCGCCGCGTTCGAGCAGCAGGTCGATCATGTCCGGCTGGCGAGTCATGGTCGCCCAATGGATGGGCTCGTTCGACTGGTCGTCGCGGGCTCGAATCCATCCCGGATGCTCGTCCAGAACACGTGAAAGGCCGGATCGATCATGTTCGCGAATGAGTCGAGCCAGCAGTTCCCCGGCATGGCTGGGGACGCCGTATCCGTGGATGTGTTCATCGAGGAGTCGTTCCATCTCATGATGGCCACGGTCCTTCGCGATCTGCAGCAGGCTATCGTGCACCGCCAAGCCCACGGGGTTCGCGCCGCGTTGCAGGAGATATCGCGTTACTTCGAGTTGGTTTTCGCGCACGGCGAAGTAGAGTGGCGTCCGGTATGCGTAGCTGCATTCGATCAGCGCCGGCGCGGCGTCGAGGAGCGAACGCACCTCTGCGACTTCGCCCGAGCTGCAGTGGCAAAACATCCGCCACACTTGCTCACCCGTGCCGGTGGACCAGACCAGCGGCTGGTCGCTTCGAAGTTCCTCGGGCTGCATCATGGGGACCGAATCCGTCTTGACGATGCCAGGAAGGTGTCAGTTGAACCACGTCGCGCGAGGCTGCTCGAAACGGCCGTGGGAAAGACGTCCTGGGGTTGGGAGGAAAGTTGACGGGATTGTGGCAGCCGAGCGTCAGGGGATCAAGCGTTGGGGCCATGAGGTATGTTCGTGGCAAGAGCGCAGCCGTCGACGAGTCACTCGGTTGCAAGAAGCGGTCCGGCTGGCACGCGGGCTGGCGGAAGGCAGGGCCCTGACTTGGAGAATCGGCGCGATCGTGGGAAGTGGACTGGGCAGGCGTTCCCATTCCATCGTGGGAACCCGCGGTTCAGCCCGCGCGCCAGGCGCTTTTCAGGGAGCTACGGCACGGTCAACCCTTGACCGACTGGAGGAGGTGACTTCTACTTGTCAGCTCGCCACCGGGCATTCGTGGCAAGGGGGCGTGGGCCGAACGGACAGGCACGGCGGGGCGTTCGCGGAGCATGCCAAGGGCCTTGCGAGTCGGGGTCGCGGTTTGCTCGAGGTCTGAATTGGGCGAGTTCCCTGACGCCCTCCGATTGTTCGAAACAGGCCGTCGAGCCTGTCGCCAGCCGCCTTGGAATTGGTCTGGAAGTCCGCTGGTCGCTTGCCCGGGAGCAAGGGCGTTCTCGGCGTTTTCACTCCATCGCATTTCGTACCACGGGGACTGAATCGATGTCAGCAATTGGTGAGGGAAGGCCTCGCGAACTGAAGTGGTTCCATGCGGGACCGATGCTGTTCGGGGACTTGGGCACCAGTCGTCTGTATGTGCTCGGGCTCTCCTTCTATTTCACCCAGCATGCGTCGTTGTTCCATATTCTGTTCGTGAACATCCTGCTGGTGCTGGTTGGGTTCTGCTACCTGGTCATCTGCCGCAAGTATCCGGATGGCGGTGGTGTCTATTCGGCCGCCAGGCACACCAGCCGCGCCTTGGCCCTGATCGGCGCGTTGATGCTGTGCGCGGACTATACCGTCACCGCGGCGCTCTCCTGCCTGGACGCGTTTCGGTATCTCGGGGTCAGCGGCACGCTGCTGGGGATCCGTGTTGAGCTGCTTTGTACGCTTTCTGCGATTGCCGCCATTGGTGCGGTGAACTGGTTCGGTCCGCGCGGTATGGGCCGCATCGCCCTGGTGATCGCCCTGGCCACCGTGCTGATTACGATGGTGATCGCCCTGTGTGCCATTCCGAATCTCCACCATACGCGCATCGAGTTTCCGGTGAAGGCGCGTTACAGCCTGGCGGCCTGGGGCGAAGCCTGGGTCGGATTCACGGAGATCGTCCTCGCGTTGTCGGGCATCGAAGCCATCGCCAACATGACGGGCATCATGGTTCGACCCGTTCGCGTGACTTCCAAGCGTTCGATTCTGCCGGTGCTGGCCGAGGTCGTGCTGTTGAACCTGATCCTGGGCGCGGCCATGAACGCGCTGCCGGACGCCAAATTGATCGATCCCCAGGGGCACTACCTGGGCACGGACGACATGATGAACGTGCTTGCGACCGCTTACGTGGGTCCCGCGTTCAGCGCGGTCGCGGCTTTTGTATTCGGAGCCTTGCTGCTGTCGGCGGTGAATACGGCGCTGACCGACCTGATCGCGATCCAGTATATGATGGCCCGGGATGGGGAAGCTCCCTCGATCCTCGCTCGATTGAACAAGCATGGCGTGCCCGGATATGGCCTGCTGACGGCGATGCTGGTCCCCGCCCTGCTCCTGATCATCTTCACGGACCTGACGCAACTGGCGGGGTTGTACTCCGTGGGCGTGGTCGCCGCGATCACGATCAACCTCTTCAGCACGGGCCTGACGCGTTATTTCGACCTGCGATCCTGGGAGCGTTGGCTGCTCTGCAGCGTCGGGACGCTCATGGTCTGCATTCTCATCACCTTGCTATGGAACAAGCCGCACGCCCGGGCGTTCTCGCTGGCGGTCCTCAATGTCGGTCTGTCGGCCCGGTTGCTGACGTTGGTGGGGCGGGCGCGTCTGCCGGGTGCCTCCGCGATGACCACGCGACTCTTCGCCATTGGGTGTTTCCTCGGGCAGATGGCGATCACCTTCCTATTACCGGTCGAGAGTCGCTTCGGAACTGCCGCGGCGGCGGCGATCGCCGGGCTGCTCGTGTGGGTCGGACGGGGCGTGTTCAGCAGGATTCCGCCGGTCGAGGAACCCGTGCATTTGACCGACTTCGACGGCGACTACGAACCGAAGTGCAGGTACCTGGTCTGCCTGAACAACCCCGACGGTGTGTCCCGGTCCGTCTTCGAAGACGCCCGCAACAATTCCGCAGGCGTCACCGTACTGCATGTCAAACGTCTGGCGTCGGCCCTCATGGGCACGGCGGGAACCCACGACATGGACCATGATCCGCTGGCACGCGAGATCTTCACCAAGTCGCTGGATGCCGCTCACCATCTGGGAGTGCCGTTGAAGCTGACCTACGCCGTCAGTGACTCCGTCGTGGAAGCCATGCTAGGTGAAGCGCACAAGGAAGGTGTCTCGCGGATCTACCTGGGAGTGCCACGGACGAACACTTGGCATCAGCTGATGGAAAAAAATCTGGTCGGGGCAGTGGCGTCGAGGATTGGTACGGAAGTGGAGTTGGTCATGAGGTCCTGACCAATGGTTCCACGTGTCGAGCCTGGGTGATGCCATGGCGAGATGGCTTGGATCAGGTTGCCATGGTTTCCACTGGCGGACTCCCTGAAGCAGTCGGGAGCGCTACTTGGAGCCTGGATCGTTCCTGTCGGCCGCAGTGGAACCGATCCTCCTCGCGCGGATCGAGGCGCCGCCCTTCTTGATGAACTGGTCGACCGCGCCGGTGCCGCCGAGGACGACCCAGTAGTTGATGTCGCCCACGCCGAGGTTTTCGGGGTCGAGGACATCGCAGGAGAGCGTCTGCCAGGCATTTTGAGCGTCGGTCTGCCCCGCGCCCGGCATCTCGGTGTTCATCTGCTCAATCGAGAACCCGTGTCGGCCCGAGACGGTCAGGTGGTTTGTGTTGCGGTACGTTCCCACGCGAGCGAAGCGGGACGCATGATGGGCTTGGACGAAATCCAGTCCGTGGATGTTCGAGGCGACGACGATGCTGTCGCCATCGGTGTGCTCATTGACCTGGATGCCCGTATGGTATCCGGTCACCACCACGTTGCGCAGCACGGTGAGCGCAGCGTTATTGCAGGCAGGCGTCACCACGCCGCGCGTGCCGTGGGTCGGTTGCGAAGCCTGCACGTTGTAGACGCCCGTGTTGACGAACACGTTTTCGAGTCGGCATTGCAAGGCGTAGTACAGGTCGATCCCGCCAATCCCCGGATCGTCGTAGGTGCGGACCTCCAGGTTCCTGATCACCACATGGACGGCGGAAAATTCGCCGTAGAGCGCGTCGGAGGAACGCTGGACCGAAATGACCGCGGGTCCGGTTCTGGCCAGGCTCTTGAGGATGGTGCCTTGGTTCCGCAGCGGGAACGAACCGATCGTTCCGAAAACGGGCGTCGGTTCATGTTCGCCCACGATCTCCACCGTGATCCAACTGGGAACGTCCCGCGAAATCGCGGGAATCTGCAGCGAACCTCGATAGACGCCGTCCGGCAGATACATCCGCCCGCCACCCGCCTCGACGATCGTCTTCAGGCAGGCCGAGAACGCGGCCGTGTTGTCCGTCTTGTCATCCCCCACGGCCCCATAATCGAGCACGTTGAACTCGCGCGCGTCGCTGACGGCCCCAAGTGGCACGCTGGTCTCCTCTCCCCTCGCGGAAGGAAGCGTGCCCGATAGCAGGCAGCCACAAAGGGTCATCGTCAGGAACGTCTTGATGCGCATGGAAGTCCTCGTTGGCTATCGCTCGTCGGAGGGGTTGCCCGGGCGGAACCCAGGCCTCCAACTTGGCGGTTGACGCACTTCGCGTCCCGGGTGACGGGCAGTTGACCAGAAGTCCCTGGACGCGGCAACCTGCGAGGCGTCGAGGCGTGGCCATCCCTCGATTTAGAGGCGGCAGGCACGGGCCGTTGGGGGCTCGGTCGGCAACCCGCGGCACGCTGGCCGGAAATAAACCACGATGAGGCTACCGGACGGATCGATACGTTGGTAGCTTGACAAGGGAAGGGTGCGCAAAGCTATTGCAGCTCGGGCAAGTCAGCCGGGGCGGATTATCGCCAACGCCCCGAACCTATCGACAACCTGCGTGAGTTCGCGCGCGAGGTCTCGCGAACGTTGCTTGGGAGAGCCCGCCATGGGACGTCACCGATCGTTTGTGCCCAGTGATTTCACCCTGCGGGACGTTCCCTGGTTTTTCGTCGGCTTTGGGGTGCTCGCGGTGACCTGTGTCCTGGCTGGCATGGCCCTGGAATCACTGCCGCTCTTCTGGAGAGGCCTGATCTGTGGATTGGGCCTGGGGTTTACCGGAGCGTTGTGGCTGCTGGGTGACCGAAAGGAAGTCGACGTCACCCGGTTGCCGGAACCATCGGAGCAAGTGCGACTGAAGTGCGCGGATCCTCGGTGCACCTTCCAATCGCGTCTCTTTGCGGAGGTCGTCGCCGACTACTGTGGTGAGACGGGTGCGACGCTGTCCGAAGCCGTAGCGGTCTTGAAGCCTCTCCTTGGGAACCGCGGCACGCCGTCGTAATTCGCTTCGACACGATGAGGCAGCTCTTCGCGCTGCGCCGGATTACCGACCCGCGTTGTCCACTGTGTCGCCGACCGTGTCGCTTATCGCGTGAATACGGTGCGCCCTTCCTTGATGGTCTCCATGACCAGGATGTCCTTGATCGTGGTCGACTCCACCTTGAGCGGATTCTTGTCGAGGATCACGAGGTCGGCGAGCTTGCCGGGTTCGAGCGTTCCCTTGCTTGCCTCTTCCTTGAGCACGTAGGCGGCCGTGGCGGTCACGGCGCGGAGGGCATGGTAGGGCGAAACGCATTCTTCGGGGCCAACCACCTGTCCGCTGCCGGAGATTCGATTCACGCCCGCATCCACCAGCAGGAGGATCGACGGGATCGGTGACACGGGTGCGTCATGGGAGTAGGTAAAGGGCAGGCCCGCGCGGAGGAAACTCCGCGACGCCAACGCTCCGGACGATCGTTCTGGGCCCCAGAGTCGCACGACCGCATCGCCGCCGGTCACGATTCCTCCAGTCAGGAAGCTCGGGACGGCCCCGTATTCTTTCATCTGTTCGATCTGGTCCAGCCGCAGCCAGGTGGCATGCACGAACACGGGGCGATGATCCTGCTTGCCGTGCTTCTTGACCGCCTTGGCGATGGCGCCGAGCGCCTGGTCGGCGGCCGCGTCGCCGTTCATGTGCATGTGGATCTGCAGGTCGCTGGCCCAATACTTGTCGAAGACGGCGTCCAGCACCTCGTCGGGAATCTGCCGGTAGCCCGAGAAAGCTCCGGTCTTGCCGGGCGGATTCTGCGTATACGGCTGGGTGAACCAAGCCGTATCGAGGCTGCCGTCGAGCCAGAACTTCACTCCGCCCAGTCGCACGCGGTTGACGTAACGCTGGTCGAGGTCGGGGCGAGCCGCGCGGAGTTTCTCGACCACGCCGCCTGCTCGCAGGTCGTACTGCGAGGCCACGGAGTAGGCAGCGGCGAGCGTATCGTCGAGTGCCGAATCCTTGGCAGCGACGTACAGGTCGATCGGCAGCAGCTGCTTGTCGATGGCACTGAGCACGATGCCGATATCGTCGTTGCCCAGTCCGAGGCCGGCTTCCATCGCGGTGGTCTGGCCATAGCTGGCCCACACCTGGGCCGCTCCCGTAATGGCCCGGGCCGCCAGTTCGCCGGTGAACGGTGGTCGCTTCGCGCGGACCGCGTTGAGCGCCGTCTCCTCCATCGGACCGAGGAGCGACTTTCCATCGGCCTTGCGGGCGAACTGGCCACCCGTCGGATCGGGCGTGTCGGCGGAGATGCCAGCCGCCCGGAACGCCGCCGCATTGCACGCGCCCAGATGGCCCGAGGAATCGACCACCATCACCGGGCGATCGGAGGAGATCTGATCCAGCTCTTCACTGGTCGGCGGACGCTTCTCCTTCATGCCGCGGGCCTGGTATCCGAAGCCTACAATCCACGCTCCGGCCGGAGTACGCTCCACCTGCTTCTTCATCCGCGCGACCAAGTCGGCGATGTCCGCGCACTCGAAGAGATTGGCATCGACGAGGTTCTTGCCAAAATAGACGAAGTGGCCGTGGGTGTCGATGAATCCCGGCAGCAGCGTCCGGCCGCCCAGGTCGATCGACTTCGCCCCGGCGCCGGCCAGCTTCTTCGACTCGGCCAGCGATCCCGCGAACAGAATCTTCCCATCCCGCACGGCCAAGCTCTCGACATACTCGGGCTCGGCCCCACGCATCGTAAGGATGTCGCCGCCCGAGTAGATGACCGCTTGGTCACCGGAAGTTGTCGCAGCCGACTGCTGGGCCTCCAGGGAGGAAAACCAGCACATCACCAGGTACGTGACCACTGCCAAGGGATGCAATCGTGTCAACAGCATGCCTGCCTCGCGGAATGAAAACCAACTCGAACATGTCTGGAACCGGGGATCTAATGTACCGATCGCCCCCGAGTCGTTCAATCTGACCGCACGGTCTTGGATCGCGGGCCGCGCCGCCAGGATTTTTGTGCTCTGAGTGTATTTGCTTAACTGGTCGCTTGGGCGAGTTGTAGTCGGCACACGCCGTGTGCCGATTTCAGTGCGACCATCGCGGCGTGCGCCTGGGCGTGAAGTTTTGAAGCGAGGTTTTTCATGGCGGCCCACGGCGTGAGGGCTTGCGGACGGATTCATTGCGGCACATGGCGTGTGCCGCCTACTCCGTCGCTTGGTTCACCGCCGCATACGTCGATGCGATAGATCATGCCTTCATAGCCGATCACGTAGATTTCGCCCGCGTTGTCCTGGGCAAAAGAGACGATCCGCTGAGGGGAGATGCCGATTTGCGCGCACGACTGCAGTTCGCGATCCTGCTGTTCGACGGCGAAGATGCGACGCGACTCGAAGTCTCCGCAGATGTATCGACCCTGCAGGGCAGCATGCCTGCTGCCGCGATAGACGAAGCCGCCGGTGATGCTCGGGCCGTAGCGACGACCGTAGGCGAACACCGGCATGGTATAGCTTTCGCCGTCGCGTCGACGTTCGTTCGAAAACGGTGCGAATCCTTCCACGACATTCCAGCCGTGGTTCTCGCCGCGGCGGACGATGCCTGCTTCCTCGCTGCGGTCCTGTCCAACGTCGGCCACCCAGAAGTCGCCGGTCACGCGATCGAAACAGCAGCGCCAGGGCGCGCGAAAGCCGAGGGCCCAGACTTCGGGACGTAGCGTATCGTGTCCCAGGAACGGATTGTCGTCGGGAATCGCATAGGGGTGATCGCCGTCGGTGCGATCGACATCAATGCGGAGGATTTTTCCCAGGAGTAGTTTCTGGTTCTGGGCGTTGCCGAGCGGATCCTCCTGCGGGCCGCTGTCGCCGGAACTGACGTAGAAGCAGCCATCCGGGCCGAAGCCGATCCAGCCACCGAAATGCGAGAGGGTGGTCTGGGGTATGCGCAGGAGTTCGCGAGTGGGCCCGCCGGAGTCACGCTGTCCACCGGGGCTGGCAATACGTTCCCCGATCACCACCTCCACGCGGGCTCCGTTTCGCTCGCGATCATGCAGGTAGTACCGGCGGTTCGCCTTGAAGTCCGGATGCAGTGCGAGGCAGGTCAGGCGTCCTTCGTTGGGGGCTCCCGCGCCGAGGTCGAGGAAGATCTCCTTGCGGCATTCACGGCCTTCGGCCAGGATCTCCAGCCGCCAGACGATTCGCTTTTGATGTTCCAGCACAAGGAAGGCATGTTCGGCATCCGGCAGAGGCACCATCCAAGCCGGCTGGTCAAACTTCATCGACTCCGGCAACAAGGGGACGAGTTCGACGGGCGTCGGCCAGGCTGGGATCTCGCGGGGCATGCCTCGCGTCAGTTGCAGGGAACTCGCGGGCTGCCTCAAACTTACCAGGTACTCCACGACATCGTTCAATTGTTCGTGCGTAAGCAACGTGTGGAACCCGAGCGGCATCGCGGAAGTTGCCAGCGGTCTGCGTTCCTCCACCTCCGCGAAGGGGATGAGGATGGAGACGCCATCCGGTCCCACGATTTCGCAGGTAGTCTCATCTCCCTTGCCCAGCATTCCGACCACCACCTGACCGGAAGTTGTCTCCACGACCACCTGCTCATATCCATCGGCAATGGATTCCGATGGATCGAGGATCGCGCGAACGATCGCACGCCGGCCAAGCTTGTCACCGACGGTGGCGAGCGTCGGACCCAGGCTGCGCGATCCTTCGGTGACCGCGTGGCATTGATGGCAGGAGAGCGCATCGCTGGTGAACAACGCTCGTCCTCGCTCCGCATCTCCTTCCTTGACGAGGCAGTACTTCAGCAGCTCCTCGTCGGACATCTGTGTTGCGGGCTGGACGGACTGGGAGCAGGCCGCGCGCGGCGCGAAAGTGATGATGGACGACAGGAGCATCGCGGTCAGCCAAGTGAGCATCGCGCGAGGCGGCGAGAGGCGAGGGCTGGTGAGGGGCTTCGGCATGGAATCAAAGGCCTGCGACGATGCGACGACAGGGGGCGGCTGGAGCATCCTAGGCACTTCCAGCATTACGAATCAAACTGCCTGCCATGCGACTCCATGCACGCCTCCGTGTCAAGCTTGGGCCGTCGCCTTCGTTGGTAACGCCGGGACGGGAAGGGCAGGGACAGGCCTGGAAGGGGCAGGGGCCGATGCGGGGAGAGGCGGAGGGCTGCGGGGAAGGTGGGCGTCCGGCGGAAGA
>CAZUJM010000023.1:17227-23262 GCA_964620405.1 uncultured Pirellulaceae bacterium
GATCAGAACGGATGCCGTAACTGCTGGTGCAGGAATCGAAACGTCTCCTCGCCATGAATGCAGTGCCCGCCCTGGAAGTATTCGATCCCGATGCGATCGGAGATGCCCAGTTGCGCGTAGAGCCAGGCGATCTTCGCGTACTCGGCGGCGACCTGGGAATCGCGCGCCACGGCATCGTGGTGGCCTCGCTCCACGAAGAACGGGCGGGGCGCGATCAGGTAAGCCATCTCCGCGTGGCTGAACGTGCTTCCGAGATTGAAGCAGGGCATCTCCCATTCCCCGGGCGAGTACATGTAGCCATGGTCCTCGGTACCGGCCACCTTCTGGGTCCAGTTGTTCAAGTTCGCCGTGCAGATGGAGAGGCAGTAGTCCTCCAGCACCGAGGGGACGAACATCGCGGTGGTGCCGCCGTAGCTGATGCCGTAGAAGGCGATGCGTTGCGGATCCACGAAGGGCAAGGACTTCATCCAGTGGAGCATCTGCCGATGGTGGGCGATCGTGAGTGAGAAGAACGATAGCCCGAGGGCGTTGGCTTTACGATTCAGAATCCGAAAGCGATCGCCGAGCCGGTAGAGGTTGTGCGGGGCGAAGGTGACGAAGCCGCGTTCGGCAAGTTTCGCAGCGTAGTCCGAGACGCCAACCCATTGGCCGGGCAGGACGACGTCCTTGGGAACGCTCTCCAGTCCGTGCTGGCAGACGACCACCGGTCGCCGCTCACCGTCTGGAATCTGCTTGGGCACGACGAGGATGCCCCAGCAGAAACTTTCCGGGAAGACATCCAAGACTACATCGTAAGCGGTCCAGCGAGGATGGTCATAGATCGCGCGCGTGCGCGCGTTCGGAGGTAGCACGCGTTCGTCGATGCGGCCGAGAACGCTCGCCCAGAGTTCCTCGCGAAAAGGCTCGGCTGCCTCCGCGAACACCTGGGGCGATTCGGTCGCCACCGACTCCGTCTTGAACCAAGCGCCGCCCCGGCTGCTGTTCAGACGTTCGGGCATGACCTGGCCGAGGAAACGCCGGTCCCGGGCAAGGTCCGACTGGCGCACCAGCGTCTGGACGTGCGTTTCGATCTGCCGCACGGTCCGCTGCTGGCGGGCGATCGGGTCTGCCTGCAGGCGTCGGTTGGCCCATGGATCGAGACTCGCTTCCTGCCGCAGCGGTGCGCCGAGCTGCGCCGCGAAGGCGGGAAGTGCCTTTTGGCAAGCGTGCGCTACTGGCCGACCATCGTCGCTGACCACCAAGGGCGCCCACTGCAACGGCCCGGTCAGCGAAGCGGCTCGCCGCGCCTCGGCCTCCAGCCGCGGAAACTCCGGAGTCGTCGTCTGGCCTTTCTGGTCAACGACGCGCGGGACCTCCGCGTGTTCGACGATCAACGCACGCGGTGCGACCAAGCTGGCGATCTCCGCGTCGCCAAACAGCCCTAGCAGCTTGAAGACGCTCCGATCCATGGGCTCCTCCCAGACTCGCTGGCGGTTGTCAAAATAGCCACTGACCAGCGTCGCGTCGATTCGTTCATCGCAGGCGGCGGCGTAGAGGGCAAGCAACCCACCCTCGCCGAAACCGGCGACGCCGATGGGCAGGCCCGCGTCGTAGCGAGACTGGATCCAGTCCACCGCCGCCAGCACCTTCTGCACTTCGTAGCCGATGACATGCCGCCCCATGTGGTAGGCCTGGCGATAGAGCCACTCGCGGTGCGTCTGGCTGTCCTGCATCTGCGCCATCGGATGATGGGCAACGACGAACGGATTGCCGGAAAACTGATGGTTGCGATCGACCAGCGTTGGGATGAGGACCAGCACACCGGCCTCCGCGAGCTGCTGCGCCCAGGCGAGCGTTGGCTCCGCCGTGAGCCCGGCGACCTGCTCGGGCAGTTGCGAGGCGTCGGGCAGTGCCACGACGCAGGCCTTGGGCGGCGCGGCCGTCGGCATCAACAGCAGGCCTTCGGCCCAGACACCCTCCAGGGCTTGCCAGCGTACCTGGATTGCGCGCACCGAACGGCTCTCGGCCACCACGGGCGACTCCAGATCGGTGCCGAACTGCTCAAGCACCGGAGCGGGCCGCGCGTCGACAACGCCCAACACGCGTTTCCATTCCGCGCGCTGGGGTGCGACCGATTCGCGGTAACGTTCGAGCGATTCAAAGTTGCGTTGCCATTGCGCGGCCCGCGCTGATTCGGAATCTGCCAGGAGGCGATCCACGAATCGATGGGCTCCGTCCATCATTGCGGCTGGCAGGTCGCCATCATGCTCCAGAAGGGCCGTTCCCGGCAACTGCTGCGTACCGTCCAGTTCGGAGATGGGCGGTGTCACGACCTGGGCCGTGGCCGACAATCGGTCGATCATCGGTAGTAGCGAAACGGCGAGGCAGAGGGCGATCCACCGGACGCGGCGTTTCATCATGGGCTGGGGTACCTGTGGAGTCGGTGGATAGAATTGAGAGAAGCAATCGCCGCACAAGCGGGCGACGCCCTCATGCCTGGCCGCGAGCGTCGCGGTCCGCGAGTTCCTGCTGGATGATCCGCAGTTCCGCCTCGATGCGGGCCTCGTCGACAGCCAACTCGCGAAGCAGCATCACGGCAAGGCCCGCCGCAGTTTCGCCCTCCTCAGTGACGATGCCCGTCGCGCCTACTTCTTCCAGCCATGCGCGTTCGGCCAGATAGCGGGCCCTGACAAAGATGCGCAGGTCCGGGTTCAACTCACAGGCGTTCATCACGACATTGCTGCGAGCCACGGCATCCGGGACGGTCACCAGCAGGTACTTTGCCCGCTGGATGCCCGCCGCCTCGAGTATGTCCCGATGCGCCGCGTCGCCGTAGACGGCAACTTGACCTGCATCCACGAGGTTGCGGACCGTATCAAGGTTCAGGTCGATCACGACCGAGCGGACGCCGAAGTTGTCGAGCACGCGCGCGGCCGTCTCTCCCACAGGGCCATGGCCGACGATCACCGCCGAAACGGCGTCCTCGTCGTTCGTTTCCGCGGCCAGGCGGAGTTTCGCTTCCGCGTTCAGTTCCGCACCGCCCGCTTCGGAGCGACGACTCAGCATGCGCCAGAGACCAGGCAGGCGCCGCAGGCGATTCTCCAACGGGACGATCGCGCGAAAGAGAAAAGGATTGAGGGTGATGGAGAGGATGGCGCAGGCGACCAGCAGGCTGTGGGCCTCGGCCGGCAGCAATTCATGGCGACGCGCTTCCTCCGCCAGCAGGAATGAGAACTCGCCGATCTGCGCGAGGCCCACGGCCACCGTGAGTGCGGTGCGGACGGAGTAACGCAACACCCAGGCAATGAGAAAGGCGACGAGCGGTTTGGCGACCAGCACGACGGCCAGCAAGCCGAGCAGGAAGAACGGATGATGCCACAGCACGGCCGGGTCGAGCAGCATGCCGACGGAAACAAAGAAGAGTACCGCGAAGGCATCGCGCATCGGGATGGCGTCCGCCGCCGCCTGGTGACTCACTTCCGTCTGCCCCACCACCGTTCCGGCGAGGAAGGCGCCAAGTGCCATGGAGACGCCGAAGCCGACTGCCGAACCGGTGGCGATGGCCAGGGCCAACGCCAGCACGGTGAGCGTGAATAGTTCCCGGGAACGCGTTTCGGCCACATGCCGCAGCAGCCAGGGGATGATGGTCCGGCCCGCGCCGAGAACGACCACCGCCAGCAAGACCACGCGGGCGAGGGCTGAGCCCAGGGCGACAAGCACTTCGCGGCCGCTCTCCGCCTCGTGGCCCAGGACGTCGGCCAGGGCGGGCAGGGCGACCAGCACAAGCACCGTGAAGATGTCCTCGACGATCAGCCAGCCAATGGCGATATGCCCTTGGGGAGTGTCGAGCACCAGGTTGTCCATCAGCATGCGGACCAGCACGACCGTGCTCGCCACGGAGATCGCCACGCCGATGACGATGCCGGCACCCACCTCGTGCCCCGCCAGCACGGTGACGATCGCTCCCAGGAGAGTCGCCGCGAGGATCTGTCCGATCGCGCCGGGCAGGGCGATGCGTCGAACGGCGAGCAGGTCGCGCAGGTTGAAGTGCAGGCCCACGCCGAACATGAGCAGCACGACGCCGACTTCGGCCAGTTCCGACGCCATCTTCTGGTCGGCCACGAGGCCCGGTGTCTGGGGACCGAGGAGGATCCCCGCGATGATGTAACCCACGATCGGTGATAGCCGCAGGTAATGCGTGATGAGCCCGCACACCAGCGCGAAGACAAGACTGGCGGACAGGTTGACCAGCAGTTCAAAATCACCATGCATCGGCGGGTGGCTCCGTGCTGGCCACGCAGGCGGCGTACGCGTGCGGAGCGAGGATTTCAGGGCGGCTCCCGCGCATTGTAAGAGCCGCCGCAGGCCCGGAGCAGGGGGCCTCCCGCGGAGCGGCGGAAGTCCGGGGTGTTGCGGCGGACGAAGGGTTCCGCGGCCTTTCCGCCCAGTTCGGCAATGCGCACCTCGAATGAGAGAAGGTGCGCGTCGGCGCCCGGTTGTTGCATGCAGTCGAGATGGCGGTTGGGGAGCGTCCCTGACTCGCAGCGGAACGCGGGTACTTACTTGAGCGTCACGACCTGGTTGCTGCTAGCGCCGCACCCGCCTCCGACGGAGGCGAAGAAGTCGTTGCCTTTGTCGTCGACCAGGATAAAGGCCGGGAAGTCCTGCACTTCGATGCGCCAGATCGCTTCCATGCCCAGTTCCGGGAATTCGACGACCTCCACCTTGCGGATGTTGTCCTTCGCAAGGATCGCCGCCGGTCCGCCGATGCTGCCGAGGTAGAAGCCATGGTGCTTCTTGCAGGCCGTCGTCACCTGCTGGCCGCGGTTGCCCTTGGCGATCATGACCAGGCTGCCGCCCGCCTGCTGGAAGGCATCCACGTAGGCATCCATGCGCCCGGCGGTCGTGGGACCAAACGAGCCGCTGGGCAGGCCCTCGGGCTTCTTGGCAGGACCGGCGTAGTAGACCGGGTGCTCCTTGAAGTAGTCGGGCAGCGGCTGGCCGTCATCCAGTCGTTGCTTGAGCTTCGCGTGGGCGATGTCGCGAGCCACGATGATGGGGCCATTCAACAGCAAGCGGGTCGTGACCGGATACTGCGTCAGTTCGGCCAGGATTTCGGACATGGGCCGGTTCAGGTCCAGGCGCACAGCCGTGTTGTCCTCGCGGTGCCGCAGCGATTCGGGGATATACTTCAGCGGCGCCGTTTCCAACTGCTCGATGAAGACGCCGTCGCGCGTGATCTTGCCCTTGGCCTGGCGGTCCGCGCTGCAGGACACGCCGATGCCAATGGGCAGCGACGCTCCATGGCGCGGCAGGCGAATGATGCGGACGTCGAGCGCGAAGTACTTGCCGCCGAACTGGGCTCCAATACCGCACTTCCGCGCGGCCTCCAGCATTTGGGCCTCCAGTTCCACGTCGCGGAACGCCCGGCCATGCTCGTTGCCCGTCGTCGGCAGGTGGTCGAGGTACTTCGTCGAAGCCAGCTTGACGATCTTCATCGTCGCTTCCGCCGAGGTGCCGCCGATCACGAAGGTCAGGTGATAGGGCGGGCAGGCGGCCGTGCCCAGCGAAACCATCTTTTGCGTCAGGAACTCGACCAGCGACTTCGGATTCAGCACGGCCCGCGTTTCCTGGAACAACTGGGACTTGTTCGCCGAACCGCCGCCTTTCGCGATGAACAGGAATCGGTACTCGTTGCCGTCGACGGCCATCAGGTCGACCTGCGCCGGGAGGTTGGTGTTCGTGTTCTTCTCGTCCCACATGTTGAGCGCGGCATTCTGCGAGTAACGCAGGTTGCTTTCGGTGTAGGCGTGGTAGACGCCGCGGGCCAGCGCCGCTTCGTCGCCCGTCGACCACACGGCATGGCCCTTCTTGCCCAGGACGATCGCAGTGCCCGTGTCCTGGCAAAATGGCAGCACGCCGGCGCTCGACACATCCACCTTTCTCGCGGCCCTCGACGGGGCGCGCGCCGCTCTCCGGTCGGAGCGCCCCGACATCGTCATCGGGTCTTCGTTCGGCGGGGCGGTGGCGGTGCGCCTGATGGCGCTCGGAGAGTG
>CAZUJM010000023.1:23272-37102 GCA_964620405.1 uncultured Pirellulaceae bacterium
GAGCGCAACCATCCGGTCGTTGTCGGAGGCCTCCGGATCGTCCAAGATCGCGGCAACCTGCCGGAGATGCGCCGGCCGCAGGAAGAAGTTAATGTCATGGAACGCCTCCGCGCTCAGCAGCGTCAGCGCCTCGGGCGCGACGCACAGCACGTCCTGACCCTGGAACGATTGAACCGACACATGCTCGGCCGTCAGGCGGCGATAGGCTGTATCGTCGGAACCAAGTTCCAGCAGTTCCTGGAAGTGAAACGGGGGCGTGGTCATGGATGGCATCTCCGTCCGGTGATCGGGCTCGGTCGCAGTCGCGGTGAAGCCCTCTATCTTATAAAAGTTCGGTCGCGATGAAGGGGGGCAGGTCTCATTTCCGGCCGCGAAAATGGGACCGATCCCGTTGATCCCGCAACCTTACTACGGCGTCGCGAAGACCTCGCGCCAGTCGGCCTTCATGTCGACGACCGTCCAGCCGCGGGCCGGTGCCTCTTCGAGCGCCTTCACGAGGCGGCCCGAGCTTCGCGGGTTGGCATCGTACGCGTATTCGCGTTCGGCGTCCGTATGGTGGATGATCATGCCGAAGCTGGGGCGAGGATTCTGGATGGTGGTGTACTGGAGCATGGCGTGGTCGCCATCGCTGTTGCCGAAGCAGGCGATGGGGCGACGGCCGATATACTGGTGGATGCCCGTCGGCTTGCCTTCCTTGTCGTCCACGAACAACTGTTCCATGGTCTTCACCAGCACGGGGCCTTCGGGACGAAGTTCAAAACGCGTCCGCGAGGTCGAGCCGACCACCTGCTCCGGCGGAATCCCATACACGGCTTCCGACCAGACTCGCATGAAGTCCGCTCCGCCGCCCGACACGATGAACGTCTTGAAGCCACGTGCCCGCAGCAGCGCGAGCACTTCCTGCATCGGCTGGTAGGTCAGGTCCGAGTAGCGGCGCTGGTAGCGCGGATGCTTGGCCGTCTCCAGCCAGTCCCTCACCGCGGTTTCGAACTCGCCCACGGTCTTGTTCGCATGCGTGGCCGCGATCACCTCCAGCAGTCCTGCGTGATGGGGGCCCTCCAGCAGCGTTGCCACGTCGCCGCGCAGCGCCGCCTGCACCATCGGTCGTGCGGCCAGGTCGGGATCGTTGGCCGCTTGCTTCTGGAGCGTATCGAGCGCGTAGGCCGCCTGGAAGGGAATCGGGTTCTCGGGCCACAGCGTGCCGTCGTTGTCGAAGACCGCGATTCGCTCAGAGGCCGGCACGAAGTCGGCAGAGCCTTCGGTGGTCACGCGGTCAATAAACGACAGCAGGGCTTGCTTCGCGGCGCCGTCGTTCCATGAGGGCAACGGTTCCGGCGCGGCCGCAGTGCCTTGGCCGAGCGCCGTTGCCACGAACGACAGGCAGGTGCACAGAACGACCAGGGTTCCGTTAAGTACTCGCTTCATGGAAGATGCTCCAACTGGGAATCGCAACGCAGACCGGGGCTCGAGGTTACGATCCGGTCGAAGCTCGCAGGGTGAACCTCGTCCCCTTATTTCGACGGCCGTGGTCCCCGCAACTAGCGGTGCAGCCGTACGTCGACGCCGTGGATGGTGCCGCTGAAGGAAAAAGGCCGGCGGTCGAAATAGGCGTCGGCGACGGTGGAGCCGAGGTCGAGGCCCACGTCGAGGCTTTCGCTGGAGGTGAAGCCCGCGGGCACGGTGCGTGCCAGTTCGGTCGAGGCCGCTTCCTGCCCGTCGACCTGAATCACGACGCGGCCTGGCTTGCCGGGACCTGCAATGGTCGTGGTGACGACGATGCGGTGACGCCCCGCCGCCAGCGGTTCCTTCGTGCGCGCCTCGTACTGTTCGATGATCATCATGTTGTAGAGATAGACGAGGTGCCCGCGGTCCAGGTAGAGTGCGAGCCCGCCGCCGGAGCCACCAAGTGCATAGAGAACGCCGTCCGCACTCTCGCTACACTCCATGTCAATCTCCACCGTATTGCTCTCGCGTCCCAGGCCGGGAGCCGTAAACTCCGGCATGCGTCGCGTGCTGGAACTGAACTTCCACGATCGGTAGGGAGTGGAAACGCGGTCCTGCGGGCGCGTCCTCAACCAGTTGCCCGCGCCGATCGGAAACGCCCGGTTGTCCTCGGCCAGCGCGAGGAACTCCTTCTTCAACTCGGCCAGTTTTTCGGGATGCTCCTTCGAAAGGTCCTGGGCTTGTGAGAAGTCCGACGCCAGATGGTACAGTTGCCACTCGTCGGTCGCCGAATCCCAGGTCGCCAGGCGCGGCAGCGATGCCGGCGTGTTCCACGGGATCAGCGGGCCGAAGGCGCTGGCCATCCAGCCATCCTTGTAGATCGCCCGGCTGCCGTTGTTGTCGAAGAACTGCTCGGTGTTACTGGGCGGCGCGTCCGCCCGATCGAAAGTGGCCGCGAAGCTGTGCCCGTCGATCTTCATCTGCTCGAAACCGTTCACGACTCGCGGAGGCGTGATGCCCAGCAGTTCGTAGAGAGTGGGCACGATGTCGATGCAGTGCGTGAACTGCTGGCGAATGGTGCGGTCCGGCTTGATGCGTCGCGGCCAGGAGATGACCAGCGGGTTGCGCGTGCCGCCCAGGTGCGCGGCCACGAGCTTCGTGGAGCGGAACGGCGTCGTCCCGGCCCATGCCCAGCCCGCGTGGTACATGTTGTCCGTTTTCGGCGAGCCCAGCACGGGCAGGCCGCCGAGTTTTTCCAGCGCGGCCAGTTGCTGGTCCACCGTGTTGGGGATGTTGTTCTGCGCGAGTAGTTCGCTGATCGAGCCTTGCTGTCCTTCGGAGCTGGAGCCGTTGTCTCCGAAGACGTAGAGGATCAGCGTGTTCTCGCGCAGGCCGCGCTGTTCGAGTCCGTCGATGATGCGGCCGACCTGCGCGTCGGCATGCTCGACGAAGCCCGCGAAGATCTCCATGCCGCGGCGTTGGAAGGCACGCTGGTTCTCCGGAATCGAATCCCACGAGGCCATGGTGGCATCGCGAGGCGTCAGTTGTGTGCCGGGCGGGATGATTCCCATCTTCAGCTGCCGCTGGTACACACGTTCACGATAAGCGTCCCAGCCGTCGTCGAACTTCCCCTTGTATCGGTCGGCCCACTCCGGCCAGATATGATGCGGCCCATGCGCGGCGCCGGGGGCCCAGTACATCAGGAACGGCTTGTCGGGCGCGTAAGCCTGCCGATCGTCGATCCAGTTCAGGGCCCGCGTCGCGATGTCTTCCGTCAGGTGATACTTCGGATCGTCATGCGGCGGCTCGATGATGTTCAGGTTCTCGACAAGGCGCGGCTCCCACTGCGACGTCTCGCCGGCCAAGAAACCATAGAAGTAGTCGAATCCATAGCCGGTCGGCCAGCGATCCTTCGGTCCGAGGGCCGTCGTCTCGGTGGCCGGTGTGTTATGCCACTTGCCGAACGCCGCCGTGGCATAACCATAGTGGCGCAGCACCTCCGCCATGGTGGCCGCTTCCTTGGGCATCACGCCGGTGTAACCATCAAAGGCGACCGCTCGTTCAGCGATGGTGCCCGAACCGACCCGCGTGTGGTTGCGACCGGTCAGCAACGCCGCTCGCGTCGGAGAGCAGATGGACGTCGTGTGGAAGCCGTTGTAGCGCAGGCCCTCGTTCGCCAGGCGCGTCAGCGTTGGCGTCCGCACCTCGCCGCCAAAGGTCTCGGAGACGCCGAAGCCCACGTCGTCCAAAAGGACAATCAGGATGTTGGGAGCGTCTTTCGGCAGTCGCTGCACCGCCGCCGGCCACTTCATTGTGCTGTCCTGCAGACGCGGTTTGGCGACGCTCTCCATCGGCGCCGGCGGGAAGGGCAGGACCGAACCATCCTGCTGGCTCCAGACGGTCGCCGGCCAGCAGGCCATCAGCAACAGCGTCAGGCGGATGAACGTTGAGAAGTTCTGTCGGTGCGCATGCATACGTGGATCCTCCAAGATCCGTCGTATGGTATCCCAGACTCGAGGGGCAAAGAAATGGGGTCAGGTCTCATTTTCGCCGGGATGCAAGCGCGAACTTCCACCCATCCGGCAGACGCCAAGGAGATCTGGTCGTCGGGGCCTTCACGATCGACGGTCGCTTGGCCTTGGTCGTGCTCGGCGGGTCCGAGATACCCTGCGGGCTGCTGTTGGCGGCGTCAAGCACGAACGTTTTGGCGGCGGTCTGCGAACCGGAGACGCGCGAACGCGCGTTGGTGTACTCGTAGACGCGGTCGGTCACGTTGTCGACGATCCACAGGCTGCCGCTGGTGGTGGTGGGATCAAGCGTGATTCCATAGGGCGAACTGTTGGCCGAATCGATCGACCAGCTGCCCAGCAGGCTGCCGTTGCTTGCCTGGTAGACGAACACCTTGTCCGTCGTGCCCGCCTGCGTGACCCAGACTCGCGAGCCGTCGGTCACCAGGTCCTGCGGGTTCGTGTTGCTCTTGTTCAGGCTGAACGACCGAGTGAAGGTCCGCGTGCCGGTGGTCGTGGAGGCCGCGCCGCCGTAGACAAACACCTTGCGCAGGCCGCTGTCCACGATCCAGATGTCGCTGCCCGACTTCGAGATCCCCGTCGGGCTGCTCAGGCCGCTTGCCGTCCACGATCCAACCACCTGCATCGACGAATTGTAGACATAGACACGACGGTTCGAGTCGATCGTCCAGAAGGTCGATCCGGTCGCGTCGGCGGCGATGCCACGCGAGATCGTGTTGGTGGATTCCAACGCGTGCGATGCAACATAGGAGCCGTCCGCTTGGTAGCGGAAGGTGCGGTCGGCGGTCTGGTCGACCACGAAAAACTTCGCGGCCTGCGGTTCGACCGATAGCACGGCATCATCGCTGGTGATGGAACTGACGCTGTTGGAGACGACGACCGAATATCGTGCCTGGTGGTCTGCGAGCGATACCCGGGCGATGGTGAAACTTGCGCCCGTCGCACCGGTGATCGCCACTCCGTCACGCCGCCACTGATACGAGAGCGTACCACTGCCGGTGGCCGCGACCGAGAAGATCACCGACTGGCCTTCGGTGGCGGAGCGGCTGGCGGGCTGCGTCGTGATGGACGGAGCCACAGCGGGCTGCGAACCCAGGATGCGCAGTTGCGGCCCCGGCGTCGCGGCGGACCCCCCTTCACGCGATACGATCACGAGCCCATCGGCCTGCGTATCGCCCGCGGCCAAGCTCGGCAGCGCCACATCCCAGCGATGGTCTTGGACGATGAGGAAGGATGCCCAGCCGTCGGTCTGGGATCGGAGGAAGGCGGACACGTCGATCTGCCGTTCGCTGGGCGATGTCGCGTTGGCGACAAGCTGTCCGAGGATTCGAGCGGACGTGCCCTGGTTGGCAACGACGTTGCTGCCGATCTGGTTGCCGGCGGGCACGTTCTGTTTCAGGATCGCCGGCAGCGATGCCCAGGTCGCGTCGCCTTCGTTCCACTGGTCGTTGTCGAGTCCGTAGACGTGCGCTTGCGTGGCGGTGGCTTGCGACGAGGTGCTGACCTGGAGGCTGAGCAGCGCCCGCTGCGCCTGAGCCAGGTCCAGTCCCGCCAGCGGGAACTTGAGGAGCGCGACGCGGCGTCCATCCACGGTGCCGTCGGAACGCACGGTCAGCGACGACCCGTTGCCGGCAGACGTGGTTTTCTGGAGACCGTCGGCCAGCACGGCATCGGCCGCCGCCGGAACGATCGACTCCGTCAGGGCTCGCTTCGGAATGGAGACTAGCCAGGCCGACAGGGCCGGCAAGGTGGCGGAGGGTACACTGCCAGCCACCACCTGCGTCTTGCGGATCACTCCGCCGCTCGATCGCTCGCTGACCTCCTCCACCACCACCTGCGTTCCCTCGGCGACACCCCACGCCTGCACGTTGATTGCCAGCGGAAGGTCCGAGGACGAGTTGTTGACGATGAACGCATAGTAGGTGTCGCTGGGGCCATCATGGGACATCAGCGTCCAGACCTGCGAGCCGGCGTCGCTCTGGTACGCCATACGGCTTCGTCCCGCCGCGGCCGCTTTGTTGAAGAGCCGGAAGACTTCGGCGGCCTTCGTCGCACCGCCGTACTGGTTGCCGGTTGCTCCGTTCTGCACATAGTGCGTGCCGTTCTTCGCAACGGGATAGTTGGTCGTTCCCTGCCGGGATGTCTGGGCGAACTTGAAGAGGTAGAGCTGGCTGGCGTTGTTTTCGGCGAGCGCCACGCTATTCGCGCCGAGCGCCGCATAGTCGGTGGGGCTGTCGAGCGTTTCGGTGCGGCCATCGTAGGCATCCCCGGTGCGCACATTGTATTCGGTCAGTGCGATGGGCGGCGTGTTGCCGGGCGTGTCCGCGGCCAGCGCGTTTCGCAGGTCACGCAGGTCGTCGATGTATCCGCTGGCAGTGGCCGTCGCCTGCTGGTTCATGCTGTACTTCTGGTAGTTGTACACGTCGAACGTCGTCCAGTTCGGGTCTGTCGTGCCGTCGATGCGATCGTGCCGCCGCAGGACCGCCGGCTGCCCCCACTCCAGGTACTTCGTCGCGCCGTTCGCCGTGTTCGGCGCGAAGACCTGCGCCTGCAGCGACTTGCCGAATCTCGCGTTGACGTCGCTGATCGCTGACTTGATGGCGTCCGAAGCGACATGGAGCCGCAGCAGCCAGTCGTCGACTGTCAGACCCGTCCAGTTGTTGGGCTCGTTGAACATCGAGTACCGCGATACATCGAAGTTGCTGCCGAGATGGAAGGCCTGCGCGTAGTAGTGCTGCCACAGTTCCCACTGGTTCGGCCAGTCGGTCGCGCCCGCTAGAGGAAACCGACTGGGACTGGCCGTGATGTTCGCCAGGATGTCGACATTTTGCCGACGCAGTTCGGTGAAGGCGTGGTGGATCGTGAAGCGGTTGGTGTCGCCAAGGGCGTTCTGATAGCGTTCCTGGAACTTGGGCCAGTTGACGAGGCCGTTGTTGAGCGGCTGTGCGGGATCGGACACATTGGCGCGCACCGCCGCACGCCGGGACAGGAACGACGCCTGGTCGGTGACTCCGTCGCCCGTGCCCGGCAGGTCGTCCGTCGGCTCGATGTCCGAAGCACTCACGAAGGCCCGCGCGGCGGCCGTCCCCGTGTAACGCCACCAGTCCGCGGCGTTGCTGCCCTCCATGAAGTGGCCGAGGTTGTACCCCAGCGCCGCAGGCGTGGGGCCGACGACCGTGGGCAGTCCGGTCAGGGTGGCCATCTGACGACGATCTTCGAGCGACTCCAGGTGAAGGCGTCGGGCGGAACGTGGCTTCATGCGGGTTCGGTCTTCCAGGTAGAGCAAGCGATGGGTGAAATCGCCCCTACGAGCAAAGATCGTACCGAGTTCAGGAGATGGGGTCAGGAATCCAGCAGGAGCGGGTCTTCCGGACGCTCCAGGGAGCCGAGCGCCTCCAGGCCCCTGCGATGGACAGCCCGACTGCGTCGCGGCAGTTTCCAGGCGATCTGCCAGTAGAGCCAGGTCACAAAGTGATGCCAGCCACGACGGAGCGAACCACGCATTCCGCTTGAGCCACGCAGAATGGCCGGCATACGATGGGAAAGCAGGTCACGATGCTTCTCCAGCATCAGGCGGCGCATACGTCCCACGCAGCCTTGGTTCGCGCTTTGCGTGAGCATGGAATCGGGACGCACGCGGTACTCGAAGGCGATGCCCGGCAGATGCTGGAACCTCCAGCCATGTTTGCTGGCATTGATCCAGAGTTCCCAGTCCTCCACGCCAAATGGCCGCGTATCGTAGCCGCCGACCTGTTCCCAGACTTCGCGACGAATCATCGCGCAGGCATCGATCTCGTGCCAATGCACGAGGAGCCTGGGAGCGAAGTCCGCAACCTAAAGGTCGCCCGTGGGCTGGCCGAAGATCCGTCGATCGCCGTAGACGACTCCCAGCTTCGGATCGCGGTGAAACGCCTCCAGCGCTCGCTCGATAAACCCCGGCACGAGTCGGTTGTCAGCGTCGAGCGGCAGCAGGAATCGTCCTCGCGCGCGTCGGATCAGCGTGTTCCTGGTCGTCGGGAGTCCGGACGGCGGCAGACGCAGGATCGTATGGCCTCCGCCGCGCAGGCATTCGAGGATGCGCAAGCTCTCGGGAGCAGTCGAGCCGTCGTCGCCGACCAAGATCTCGTATCTGCCTTCGGAGCACCGCTCGGCACTCGCCAAAGCCTCGACGAGCAGCTCCGCATCGTTGTGAGTGGGAATCACAATCGACACGTCGACGCAGCGCGAGATCTCGGGACCAGCGGGCGGCGACTTGGCGGTCGGAGTCGTGGAGGAGACGGTCGGCGTCGAAATCGTCGGCGCGGGTGACGGTCCTGGCAGGTCGGCCTCCCGCTGCAGTTCGTCGTAAAGCGCGAAGCTCTCGGGCCACGCCAGTCGCGCCGTCGCGGCATAATGGCCGCCGTCTTCATCGGTCTCCAGCATGGAATCGCAGAACTGTTCGCGCAGGTCGACGGTCCGCAGCGGAAGGTGCAGGCGTTCGCGGAGCAGTACGGGGAGTTCGTTGAGCTGCTGCCGGAGGGAATCGATATCCATGAGGAAGCAGCGGCCGCGGTGGCGACGTACAAAGTCCAGCAGCCGGCGATTGTAGAGCGTCCAGAAGTGCCAGGCGTAACCCGGGTTGCGCAGGAATACCTTGGCGGCCAGGCGTTGGATCGAATCGGCCACTCGGTGCGGTGACCGGTAGACTCCGACATAGACCGGCGCGGGCAGGATCGGATCCCAGAAGTCAAGGACCAGCGTGGCACGGGGGTCCTTGAATCCCCACAGGTCACGGGAAGCTTCTCGGCGCTGGACCAGCCTGCGCGCCTCTTCGCTCCACGGCGCCAGATCGTCGCTCGTCACCGCAGTCGTTCCATTCCAGCCCCAATCGGTGTGACCGCCACTCGTCATACCGAGCCGTTTGGGAAACCGTTGCCGGAAGGCACGCCGATGGAACTCCAGGAAGTCGATGTCCTCGAAGAAGCCGCGCGGGTTCGTCCGATCGGGTGCCAGCAAACGCTGCCCCATGTCCACGCCCATCGTCGCCAACAGGTTCGCTGTCAACGACGTGCCGGACCGGTGCATGCCGGCGACCAGGACACTTCGGGGTGGTGAGTTCGGCTCGGATATCATCATGGACGGTGAAGGGCGTGCGCAGGAGACGGGGCTGGGTCCATACTCAGTTGTCAATGGCTGCGAATCATTCCCTTGATGTCCTTGTAACCGCGTCCTGCTCTAGGATGCAGGTGTCCGGTTCAACGCCGGAGCCACCTGCGAAGCACGTATCCGAGGCCATCGAGCTTGTTCTGGCGGATCTGCGGGGAGAAGTAGCCGCCGAGCAGTTCGTGCCAGGGGGGACGATGGTGGAAGGTGCCCCAGAAGTGTAGCGGAAACTCTGGGTACTGCCAGCGTTGGCCGCGAATTGCTTCATAACGCTGGCACGCCCCGAGAAAATACTCAATCGGCCGCGGGTGATTGGACGCCTGGCCGCCGTGGTACTGGTGAAAAGTCGCCTCCCCGAGCAGCGCGATCGGCAGGGTGCCGGGAAGTTGGCCAGCCCTTATCCACAGGTCGCTGTTGACCAGGCCGCCCCCCGCCTCGTCGAAACGCGGGTCGTATCCGCCCAGTTCCTGCCACATCGCCCGCGACATCGCCACGCTGTTGCTCTCGGGGATCGGATCAAACCAGGTGGCTACCCCCGAGCCGTCGAAGACCGAGCTGCGAAACAGGCTGTACCCGTTTCGCTCCCAATCGGATTTCGCCAGCAGGCGATCCTCGACCGCCTGATTGTATCCTCGGCGTGACGTCGCGGACTGGTAGTTCGACCCCAGGTGGCGGCTTCGGCTGCCGACGACCGCGCGAGGCGACGTCCCCAACGCCTCGCAGGTCGTCTTCAGCAGGCCCGGCGAAGCCATGCGAGCACCGTCGATGAAGACCGAGATCCATTCGCCTTGCGCGTGTTGCAGCGCGAAGTTGATGGCGGCCACGGGACTGGGTTGCGGATCTGGAAACCGCAGGAATCGCAGTTGGGCATCCAGATGTCGGAAGTCGGCTTCGTCAGGTGCGTTCCGAGAGCCGTTATCCACCACCAGCAGTTCGTACTCCTCCCGCGCGATCCCTCGCTGGTACGGCAGCGACAACGACCGGAGCGTCCTGGGCAGCTCTCGCGCCATGTTGTACGCCACGATGATGATGGACAGTTGGGGGGGCATGGAGTTGCTTGCTACTTGGGAATTGTCGGGGAGGGCGTGAGCGATGAGAGATAGCCGGCGGTTGGGGGGGGCGCGAGGCAGTGACGCGCGAGGCATGAGCATGTCACACCGCAGGTTGGGCCTCCATTGTCGCTGCTGGTCAACACCCGTGGACCCAATGGATGTAACGATTCCGCCATACTGTCGTCACCCATTTGTTGACTTCTCGCATGGCCGGCGCGCGGTTTCGCAGCAGGTCCATCTGCTCCGCCACCGCCATGCCTGTCTGCTCACGTCCCGTCCGCCGAATGGTGCGCTGGCGAGTTTCCCGGGCCAACCATTCTAGTTCGTGATCGTCGAAATCCAGCAGTTCATCGTCGTTCCGCACGCCCGGTTGATTGGGCTCCTGCGTGATTCCATCGTCCAGCGAAAAGCCCAGTTGCTGCTCCACCCACTCTAGTTCGGGCAGCAGTCGCTGGTGTTCCTGCGCGAAGAACGACGGGTGGATGCGAAACGGAGAACCGGTAAGCTGTTGCAGACGATCCCGAAGGAGCCAGTATCTGCGAGGACGCGGTCGATCGCCTGAGATGTTGTGGCGCGAGAAGCGATTGTAGGCCACCAGCAGACGCAGGGCGGGCAGCGATAACCCTTCATTGGTGCGTGGCAGCGTCGTGCCTTGCCAGGGAATTCCGAGCCTTTGGCAGAAATCCTGGACGACACAGCTGCCCGGGAAGTTGGCGGGCGAGAACTTGACCAGCGAAACCCGCTCCCGGCCAAAGACCCGCCAAAATGAGTCAATCGGGCTTCGGTAGCGGCAGAGGTATTGCTGATCGTCCGAACGGATACTCAGTCGGCTTCGACCCGACTTCAGGTGCTGCTGCACACGACTCTGCTGGTACGACCTCCAGGGTCGCAGGTATGCCAGCACGTCGACTTCGAAACCGCGATCGACCAGGAAACGGCGCAGCCGTTCCTGGGCGTCGTCCGAAAAACTGTAGATCGCTTCTGCGGACAGGAGAAGGTGCGTGTTTTGCCGCGAAGCTCGCCCCACCGCATGTTCGAGTTTTTTCAGCAGCGATTGCTGGTAGTCGGCGAAACGACCGGGACGCGAAAGCATCTGTTGGAACCCTCGCTGCTGGCGGGATGGATCGTCGAAGAGAGCGACGATGCCATAACTCCCGTTGGGTTCGCCGAAGCCGGCGTACTGGAAGCCAGCCGGACGCAGGTGATAGAACAGCGCGTCCTGGATCGAGGTGGATCCAGTTTTCGGCATGCCAACATGGAGGGTGCAGCGGGCCATGGCGGGGGTTCTTGACGCTCTTGTGGTTTGGCTTGATGAACGAATGAATCTTCCAGAGGGATGCGGAATCCGCTTGTGGACAGTTACCGCAGGTCGTCCGCCTGGACACGCGGCAAGCCGCTTTGTCACCGGTGCTTGGGGTCGCGAGGCGATGACGCGCGAGGCGGTGATGCGCGAGGCGGTGACGCTTGAGGCATGAGCATGTCACACCGCAGCTTGGGCCTCCATTGTCGCACTTGGTCAACACCCGTGGACCCAATGGATGTAATGATTCCGCCATTCGGTCGTCACCCATCCGCTGACTTCTCGCACGGCCGGCATGCGGTTTCGCAGCAGGTCCATCTGCTCCGCCACCGCCATGCCTGTCTGCTCACGTCCCGTCCGCCGAATGGTGCGCTGGCGAGTTTCCCGGGCCAACCATTCTAGTTCGTGATCGTCGAAATCCAGCAGTTCATCGTCGTTCCGCACGCCCGGTTGATTGGGCTCCTGCGTGATTCCATCGTCCAGCGAAAAGCCCAGTTGCTGCTCCACCCACTCTAGTTCGGGCAGCAGTCGCTGGTGTTCCTGCGCGAAGAACGACGGGTGGATGCGAAACGGAGGGCCGGTCAGCTGTTGCAGGCGATCCCGAAGGAGCCAGTATCTGCGAGGTCGAGGTCGATTGCCAGAGATGTCGTGGTGCGAGAAGCGATTGTAGGCCACCAGCAGACGCAGGGCGGGCAGGGACAACCCTTCATTGGTGCGCGGCAGCGTCGTGCCTTGCCAGGGAATTCCGAGCCTTTGGCAGAAGTCCTGGACGACACAGTTCCCCGGGAAGTCGGCGGGCGAGAACTTGACCAGCGAAACCCGCTCCCGGCCAAAGACCCGCCACAACGACTCAATCTGGCTTCGGTATCGGCAGAGGAATTGCTGATCGTCCGGATGGATGCTCAGCCGGCTTCGACCCGACTTCAGGTGCTGCTGCACAAGACTCTGCTGGAACGACCTCCAGGGCCGCAGGTACGCCAGCACGTCGACTTCGAATCCGCGATCGCCCAGGAAACGACGCAACCGTTCCTGGGCGTCGCTGGAGAAACCGTAGAACGCTTCGGCGGACAAGAGGAGATGCGTGTTTCGTCGCGAGGCGCGACCCACCGCGCGTTCGAGCTTTTTCAGCAGCGATCGCTGGTAATCTTCGAAACGAGTGGAACGAGTAAGCAACTGTTGGAACAATCGCTGTTGGCGGGATGGATCATCGAAGAGGGCAACGGTCCCATAGCTGCCGTTCGGTTCGCCGAAGCCTGCGTACTGAAAGCCCGCTGGACGCAGGTGATAAAACAGCGCGTCCTGGATCGAGGTGGATCCGGATTTCGGCATGCCAACATGGAGGGTGCAGCGGGCCATTGCGGCTTTTCTTGATGCCATCGCGGCTGTTCTTGATGAATGAATCTTCAGGGAGCATGACGAGCGGGTTCCGGTTGATCCTACGGACTCGCGTCATCCGTCCTGCTTCCGCCAGTAGCTTCCCATCCAGTCGATGGACTGCAGGGGCGTTCGGATTCCATGAAGGCTTCGGTAGTCGTCCACCGCCCTCCTGCATCCTTCCAGTCCGTAGTCGTCGATGATGCAGAATCCACCCGGGGACAGTTTCGGGTACAGGTTCTCCAGCGAGGTGATCGTCGAACCGTACATGTCCCCGTCCAGACGGATGATGGCAAACCGTTCGGCCGCCAATTTCGGCAGCGTCTCTTCGAACCAACCTTTGACGAATACGACCTGATCGTCCAGCAGACCGTATTTCGCAAAGTTGCTCCGCACTTCCGCCTCCGAGATGGCCAGCGTCCTGTAGCGATAGAGAGTATCGCCCTGATCCTGAGGGTACTTCTTGGGGTCAGGCGGGGGCAGGCCTTCAAAGGAGTCGGCGACGAAGACCCGCCGATCGGTCACACCGTCGACCGCCAGCAGGGCCCGCATCCAGATGCAGGCGCCGCCCCTCCATACTCCCGTCTCGATCAGATCCCCCGGAATCCCTTCTCGAACCACGGTCTCCACGGCTTTGCGAAGTTGCCCGAGACGCTTCGTCCCGACCATCGTATGCGCGGATTCAGGCCAGATCTTCCCCTCCAGCCGGTCCGCATCCGAGTGCATTCGTTTTTTGACGAGACCGATCTGGCGAAAGCTGAGCAGCCAACTCAGCAGTCGGATCGCGATGCGAGTGGGCCTCGAGGAAAAAATGCTCACCTTTTCGATCGGTGCCGGAGGTTCTTCCCACAGCTGGAATGTCAGCGTCTTCTCCAAGAGGTCGAGATAGCGCTCCCGCGAGTCGGATGGCGGCTGCATGGAGGGCTTTCCTTCGGATCGAAGCTAGGCGGAGGTTTCCCGAATTCTAGCGTGAACTGCGGGAGTGAGGGGG